>JBEEHT010000160.1:0-5494 GCA_041167545.1 Verrucomicrobiota bacterium | reverse complement strand
CGATGTCGTCGGGCTGACCGATGCGGCCCAGCGGCGTTTGCGCTTCCACGGTTTTCTGAAAGTCCGATCCGGCGATGCCGGCGGAATGAAAGCCTTCCGTTTCGACCATGCCGGGGTTCAGCGAATTTACTCGGATCCGGCGCGGCCCGAGTTCTTTCGCGAGCGAGCTGGTGATGGCATCGACCGCTGCTTTCGTGGCGGAGTAGACGGACCCGCCGGGCGTCGGGCTCACGGCAGCGACGGAACTGATGTTGATGATGCTTCCGCCGTCTGCGCCGAAGGTTTCGGCTGCTTTCTGCGAGACGAGGAGAAGACCGAGCACGTTGAGATTGAACTGCCGATGAAAGTGTTCCTCGGTCACTTCGGCCAGCGGCTTAAAGTCAAAAACCCCGGCGTTATTGACGAGAACATCGACGCGGCCGAAGGCGGTTATGGTTTCGGCGAAAAGGCAATCGATATCGGGTTTCTGCGAGACGTTCGCCTGCACGGCGATGGCTTTACCTCCTTGGCTGGTGATGTCGGCGACGACGCGATCCGCGCCTTCTTTGCTTGAGGAATAATTGACGACGACGGAAGCACCGGCGTGACCAAGGTGGGTCGCAATGGCTGCGCCGATCCCTTTCGATGCGCCGGTGACGATGGCGACTTTACCGCGGAGTTTCTGTGAATCAGTAGTCATAGGAGTTTTTGTTTTCTGTTGTTGAAGGAAAGCTCTGGCTGCTGGTAGTCAATGGATAGCAAGGCCGCCTTGTAGCCGCGGTCTTCACTATCCATCAGCACTGCGCGTGCTGCCAGCTCTTGAAGACCGCCTCGAGACTGTAACCGTCGGGATCGAAAACATTCGCCGCGTAGTAGCGCGGATCGTAATACAGGCGCGCACCGGGCTTGCCGTTGTCGGTCGCCCCCGCAGCCATCGCGGCTTGGTAGAAGGCATCGACCTCGACCGTGCTGCTGGCCACGAACCCCACGTGGGCCGCCCGGGAGTCCGCGTCGCCCTGGCGCAACCAGAAGAACACCCGGTTGTCGCGCCCGAAGCCTTTGAGATCCGGATGCCCTTCCGGTCCATCCTTCCCGTCATAGTCGACGGTGTGCTCTATCCCGATCGGCGCGAGTGCCTCCTCGTAAAAGGCGATGGAGCGCTCCAAGTCTGCGACGGTAAGAAATACATGATCCAGCATAGCTTTTCGTTTCGTTTGGGAGTCCGGGAATACGATCGGCATGGCGCCACGCACGCGCAATCAAATGCTGACCTCGGTGCGGACGTTATTCCTTCGCCAAAAGCCGGTCATTCCTGAGCCGCCGATCATCCGTCAGCACGCGTCGACGCTGACTTGATGTCGCGCCATCGCGGGATGCAGCCCGAGCGGGTTCGGCCAATAGCTTGCCTCGATATC
This sequence comes from Verrucomicrobiota bacterium, assembly GCA_041167545.1. Classification (GTDB taxonomy): domain Bacteria; phylum Verrucomicrobiota; class Verrucomicrobiia; order Chthoniobacterales; family UBA10450; genus AV80. The sequence goes on along the minus strand of JBEEHT010000160.1, from coordinate 4,100 downwards.
ATTTGTTTTGTACTGTCCAAGATCATGAGCACGGTCCACGAGATTCTCGGCGCGATGGACAAACTGACCCGTGAGGAATTGCGGATCCTCAAGCTCGGCGTCGATTCTCGACTCGCTGACGATGATAATGACCCAGCATTGTTGGCGTCTTTAAAGGAAGCCATCGCTTATGCCGACGCTCATCCGGCAGAAGCCAAATCCATCGACGATATTCGCGCGCTCATCCCCCAATGGATTTCCGAGTCGAAATCACCGGCCCTGCCATAGCGGACCTCGCCGAGATCGTTTCTTACATCGCGCAAGACAATCCTGCGGCGGCGAAGGCACTTGGTGAAAATCTGCTTGACGCGGCCCTGAGTCTCGCAAAGGCGCCGTTTAAAGGCAGCCCTTATCAAAAGCTTGCCGATGTTCGGAAGGTGACGCTGCCACCATTCAAGATTTTCTATCGAGTAAACGACAGGACGAGGGCCGTTCAGATCCTTCGTTTCTGGCATTCGGCCCGACGCGAGCCGAAACTCGGACCTGACGTCTGACTTTCACGCGAGGGCCCTCAATCTCACGCATCGTGACGGGATGCAGCCCGAGCCTCGGCTTTGCTGGTTAGCGTTTTGTTATTGGTGCTTCCTTGGAACTTGGTGCTTGGGATTTGGAGCTTAACCGCTATCAAGCGGTTGAACTGCTCCCTTTAGCTCAAGCGAGCAGCTCTTCGAGTTCTTCTGTCGTTAGGCCGGTCATGAGCGGTTCTTCGCTGTCGATGGCGGCATCGATCGCCGCGCGTTTTTTCTCCTGCAACCGTAGGATTTTTTCTTCGACGGTGTCGCGCGTGATCAGTTTGTAGGCGGTGACGACCCGGGTTTGCCCGATGCGATGGGCGCGGTCGGTGGCTTGCGCCTCGACCGCGGGATTCCACCACGGATCGAAATGAATGACGGTATCGGCGGCGGAGAGATTCAGACCGACGCCGCCGGCTTTCAGGCTAATCAGGAAGACTGGAATCGCGGAATCGCTCTGGAAGCGATCCACGATTTCCTGACGCCGTTTGGTTGAGCCGTCGAGATAGCAGAATGGAATCTCGAGCTTCTCCAGGCGTTCGCGGATGAGGTGCAGCATCGAGACGAACTGGCTGAAGACGAGGACGCGATGTTCGCCGTCGATCGCTTCCTCGAGGAGCTCGTCGAGGAGGTCGAGCTTGGCGGAGCTCTCTTCCTTATCAATGCCGACGAGGCGCAGATCGCAGCAGACCTGGCGCAAACGGAGCAGACCAGTGAGCATCTTCATCCGTTGGACGCCGGCGTTCACATTCTTGCCGGAGCTGCCGAGACCTTGCTGGATCTCGCGCAGCAGCGCGTCGTAGGCGGCGCGTTGATGACTCGTTAGGCTGGAAAGCACGACCTGCTCGATTTTCTCGGGCAGATCTTTCGCGACATCTCGTTTCCGCCGGCGGAGCAGGAACGGCTGGAGCCGGCGCGAGAGCCGGCGTTGGACATCGGGCGCGGAACCGCGCGCGATCGGCAGTTCGTAGCGTTCGCGGAAGTCTTTGCGATCCCCGAGATAACCAGGCAGCGCGAAGTTCATGATCGACCAGAGATCGCGCACCGAATTTTCCATCGGCGTGCCGGTCAGCACGAAGCGGTGGGTCGCGCGGAGAGCGTAGGCGGCCTGCGCGTTTTGCGTCTCCGGGTTTTTGATGTGCTGCGCTTCGTCGAGCACCGCGGTGGAGAAATTGATTTCGCGCAGGGTGTCGATGTCGCGCCGCAGCAGGGCGTAGCTCGTGATCACCATATCGGCGCCTGCGATCGACTTGAAACGGACGGCGCGCTCGGCCCCTTCGAGCACGAGCGTCTTGAGTTCGGGCGTAAACTTCCGCGCCTCATTCTCCCAGTTTGTCACCAGCGATGTCGGGCAGACGACGAGGGCCGGGCCATCGCCCTGGTGGGCGCGGAGAAACGCGAGCGTCTGCACCGTTTTACCAAGACCCATCTCGTCGGCCAGGATGCCGCCGAGATTGTTCGCCGCCAGGCGCGTTAGCCAATCAAAACCAGCGAGTTGATATTCGCGCAATATCTCCGCGAGCGTGCCGAGTTTCGTCTTCGCCTCCGGCGGCGCGTCGCGGCCGGTGATGAACTTCTTCAGCGCCTCGCGCCGATCGGCGACGGCGGAGCCAAGCTCGCGCGCGGTCTCTTCGACATACCCGGCGTGAGCGCGATTGATGCGGTAAAGCCCGGGCTGCGTCTGCGCCGGGTCGCAATCGCGGATGACCTGCTCGAAATCCTCCAGGCCCGCAGTGTCGATCACAGCGAGGTGGCCATTCTTTAATCGCGTCTGCGACTGGCCTGAGCGAAGCAGCCGCTGGATGTCAGCGTTCGAGAACACCTCGCCGCCGGGCGTGGTGAGCGAGTAACGCACCTCGAACCAATCCTGGCCCGAGCCGACAATCTCGAGCTTCGGCGTGACCCGCTCGATCTCGCCGGTCCACTTCTCGACCTGCGCGGTAAGCGTCACCTTCCAGTCGCGCTGTAGTCTCGGATAATCGGTCGCGAAAAACCGGACAACATTGGGCTGGCCGTGCAGCACGAAGCCTCCGGCATCCGTTCGGGCGAAACCAATCTGCTCGAGGCGCGCGACCGCCGCGTTCTCCGCGCCGAGATTCCGCATCAGCACGCGATCGGCATTTTGTGGATCGCGGAAGACGAACTGATCTTGTGCGTTGGCTAATGCTTTGCCCGGTGTGCGATCGCCGTAGGTGCACATCAGCTCGCCGGTGATGCTGTTGAGCGTGCCCGCCAGCCGCAGCTCGAAGGCTGGCAGTGCCGTTGCGATTTCCGGGAAGCGAACGCCTTCGCCGGCGCGCACGTCGAATGCCTCGCGCAGACGCGGCAGATCAAACGCGAGGAAGTGCAACGCGCGGTCCCCATCGAGCAGCAGAGGCCGCTCGATCAGATGCGTCGAGCCGGCCGGCAACCCTTCCCCGCAGCGGACAAACTCATTGTTCTGCAGCAGCCACGCCTCGGTCGCGTTCCAAAGGAGTAGCGCGTTCGACGGAAAGTTCGCTTTCACCTCGATGCCCCCGTCACGGCGCGACTCAACCAGAAGCTCGGGACGCACCACAACCGATGAGATCGTTGCGCGGGTCGCTTTGCCGAATGTCACGCGGGGATGATTCTGCAACGCGGGGAGCAGCCGCAGAAATCCGTCGCGTGACAAGGTCGCCATCCCGCTCTCGAAGATCGCCGGGACCTCGCGCAACCCTTCGATCAGCACGAGATCGGCCTCGTCCGCTGCAAACGTTTTGTTCTTCGGCAGCACGGAAACGAGCGTGCGGTTTCGAGAAGATTCCGCTTCGACCACGATCATGATCTGCCCCTTCTGCCATGCGCCCGTGAAGTTGGGCGGCAGGATCACGTGCAGTGTCGCGGGCGTTGCGTCAGCAGTCTCGATGGCGACGAACCGCGGACCTGCCTGCGCTTCGGGAATCGCGGGCTCAACCGGCGCCGCCGCCGCGGCAGCCGGCGGATTCAGATAGCCCAGGCCCACCGCGACCGAGTGCGCACAGATTTTTCCCGCCGAGCGCGACTCCCAGCAGCTGCAAAGATTCTCGACGTCGATCGCGTTCTTGATTCGCAGGCCGGAGCGGTAATTCTTCGCGCCTTCGCGCACGTAACCGCTCAGCAACGGCGGCTCGTATTTAGCCTCGGTGACGCGGCCGCTCTTGAGCAGCTCGCGCGCAGGCTTCATCGCCTGCCATCCCCCTGCGTTGAGGAGGAGCTTCTCGGTAATCGGGATCGCGCTCACGGGCGAGCAACGTCGCCCATTCGATGCCTTTGCAAAAATGCGCGCGGATCACGCGAGAAAAAAGCGACGGCAAACGTCGCGAATGCCTCTCGGATAAGTCGTGTTCCGTTCACCCTAGTGCGGCACAACTCCCCAGGTGGGCAAACTGTCTTCCCATTTGTTGTGTGTTACGCGGAGGGGCTCGGAGCTGCCATCGACGGGCGCGACGAAGATCTCGCCATAGGGCTGCGGGTTGGAAGCGGAAAGCGCGGGCTCATCATTCAGCCATCCACGCGCCGACGTGAACGCGATCCATTTGCCGTCGCCGG
>JBEEHT010000159.1:0-2536 GCA_041167545.1 Verrucomicrobiota bacterium | reverse complement strand
CGGCCGATCCGCCGCCCGCCAATCCTCCTCCCCTGCGGGCAGCCCCTCTCAGCGCTGCCGGGTCCCGTGCATGCGGCGCCGGCCATCGCCGCGCGGCCACGCCCGCGGCGCGCACCCTGAGTCGTCGGCACACCGTCCACGAACCGCCCCCGCGTTGCTATCCTCGTCGCCTCCCAGGGCGATTAGCTCAGCTGGGAGAGCGCCGCCTCGACAAGGCGGAGGTCACTGGTTCGAGCCCAGTATCGCCCACTCGGTGAGCACCCAGTATCGCCAGATGATCGTCGGCCAGGGAGCGCGCCGCCTGCGCGTCACTCCCGACACCGTCGCGAATCCGTCGCCGTCGTCCATTTCGCCGTAGTACGCCCGATCCAGAGCTCAGGTGCGGCGCCGTCGCGCCGCTCCGGGGTCTTGCGGCGGGCGTGCGTTCAAGGTGCTGGTGCGCCTTGGGGCTCGTGGACGAGTACGCGGGACGGGAGGTCGGCGAGCGCGTCTTCGATCCGCGGTCGCACGTCCGACCAGCTCAGGCCACCCAGACCGCATCCCAAGGGCGGCACTGCGACCGATGCGATCTCGAGTTCCTGGAGGACGCGTCGTAGGTCACGCAGACCCGAGTCGATGTCGGCGAGCCGCGATCGCGACTGCCAGTGCCCCTTGGTCGGGAAGTTGATGATGAACGCGGGTGGCTGCAGCCGCCCGGTGGCAACGACGAGCATGTGCCCGAGCCGCACCTCGCCGGCCGCGCAGGCGGCGCGGTATTCCTTGAAGTTCTCGGGGTAGGCGTGCTTGAACTGCAGCGCGATGCCCTTGCCCAGTGTCGATCCACCGCGCGAGATCCCAAGTGGGATTGCAGATCTGCCGGTGGGCATCCCGCCGATCAGCCGGGGTGTAGTCTGCGGATCTGCCGATGCGACGCCTGCGGATCTGCCGAGCCAGGACGATCTTGCCGTGACGGGCGTAGTCGAGCGCCATTTGCGGCCGCGCGTGCTCGAGGCCCTCGACGACACTCGGGTGGTGGTCGTGCTTGGTGCCAGGCAAGTGGGCAAGAGCACGCTGGTGCAGGAGGTCGCGACCCGAGATCGACCGGCGACCGTACTCACTCTCGATGACCAGGCGACTCGTGACGCCGCGGCCGCCGATCCGACCGGCTTCGTCGCAGGACTTGTCACACCGGTTGTCATCGACGAGGTCCAGCGCGTGCCCGACCTGCTCCTGGCGATCAAGGTGCGAGTCGATCGCGACCTGACTCCCGGGCAGTTCCTGCTGACCGGCTCGGCGAATATCCTGACCGCACCTCGGATCGCCGACGCCCTCACCGGGCGAGCAGAGTACCTCCGCCTATCGCCTTTCAGTCAGGGCGAACTGCGTGGGACGACCGAGTCGTTCGTGCCGCGACTCTTTGACGGACGCTGGCCGCAGGTCACGAGCCCGGATGTCGGCCGCGCGGCGTACGCGGAGATCGTTGCGGTCGGCGGCTATCCAGCAGTGATGAACCGCGTCGCTTCGCGGCGCGCGCGATTCTTCGACAGCTACGTCGACACGATCCTCCAGCGCGACCTCAGCACGATCGCGCGGGTCCACGATCAGGCGAACGTCCGCAACCTGCTCACTGCCATCGCGTCGACGTCCGCCTCGCTGATGAACTTCGACAGCCTCGCCCGCGACCTCTTGCTCTCGCCGAACACGGTGCGTTCGCATGCGGCGCTGCTCGACACGCTGTTTCTTACCACGCGTTTGGAGGCGTGGAGCGCGAACCTGCTCAGCCGCGTCGTCAAGACCCCGAAGGCGTACATCGCCGATAGCGGCTTGCTCTGTCACCTGATCGGCGCCGACGCGGATCGGCTCGCGGACGACGGTGGGATCGCCGGTATGGCTTTCGAGACGTTCGCCGCGATGGAGATCCGCCGCCAGTTGGGTTGGCAGGACAACTCCCCGCGACAGTTTCACTACCGCGATCGGGACGGCCGTGAGGTCGACGTCGTGCTCGAACGCCGCGACGGGTCAGTCGTCGCCGTAGAGGTCAAGACCACGGCTTCGGCGTCGCCGTCCGACTTTCGCGGCCTGCGGCATCTGCGCGACAAGCTCGGCGATCGGTTCAAGGCTGGGGTGCTGCTCTACACCGGAGAGAGCACCGTGCCGTTCGGGGACAGGTTGGCCGCGGTCCCGCTGTGCGGGCTGTGGGCTGTCTGATCTGAGAAGCGGGAGTCTGGCTCGAAACTCACGCGTACCCTGCGTCGCGAAGATCGCCTCGGCAAACGGGCTCGTTCTGCGCAGACCAAGGCGGGCGGGCCGGTCGGAGCGCCGACCGGCTCACGACCGTTCTCACCGCGGGGGGAAGGGCACCGGGCTTCCGCTATGTCAGCGCTCGCGGCGTCCGCGTCGCTCAGCCGCCTCCGAGCGGCGGGAAGTCCGGTGGCGCGATGCGCTTGTGGGTTGCGCGCTCGTACGCCGATGCGATTTCGAACACCTTCGGCTCGGTGAACGGCAGGCCGAGGAAGTCGATCCCGACCGGGAGCTCAGCGGCCTTGGGCGGTAGCAG
>JBEEHT010000158.1:0-3464 GCA_041167545.1 Verrucomicrobiota bacterium | reverse complement strand
TCAAGAAGATGGAGGAAGTCGAAATCGTCGGGTTGAAAGACACGATGAAGACGACCGCGACTGACATCGAAATGTTCCGCAAGCTTCTCGACGAAGCGCGCGCCGGCGACAACGTCGGAGTGCTGCTGCGCGGCGTGAAGAAAGAAGACGTCATGCGCGGGCAGGTCATCGCGAAGCCGGGCACGATCAAGCCGCACAAGAAGTTCAAGGCGGAAGTGTACGTCCTGAGCAAGGAAGAGGGCGGCCGTCACACGCCGTTCTTCACGAACTACCGTCCGCAATTTTATTTCCGCACGACCGACGTGACCGGAACCGTCAAGCTGCCGGAAGGCGTCGAGATGGTGATGCCCGGAGACAACGTCTCGGTCGAGGTGGAATTGATCACGCCGATCGCGATGGAAAAAACCATCCGGTTCGCGATTCGCGAAGGCGGCAAGACCGTCGGCGCCGGTCGCGTTGCGGAGATTCTGGACTAAATTGATTTCGGATTTCGGAAACCGGATTGCGGAAAGAAAATCCAAAATTACAAATAGGTCAGTAGCTCAATTGGTAGAGTAGCGGTCTCCAAAACCGTCGGTTGGGGGTTCGAGTCCCTCCTGACCTGGTTTTTAAAAGTCCCATGATCACGAAAACAAAAAACTTCTTCGGCGAAGTCAGAGCCGAGCTGCAGAAAGCATCGTGGCCCTGGGAATCGAAGGACAAGGGAATCCGGCGTTTTAAGGAATTGACGGACTCGACCCTCGTCGTCGTCATCGCGATGCTCTTGCTCGGCGGGTACGTCGCCCTCTTCGATTTCGTCCTGATCACCTTCATTCATTTCTTCACGCGCATTCACTGATATGGCTTCCGTTCTCGCTCCTAAAGATCAGTGGTTCGTCGTGCATGTGCTTTCCGGCCAGGAAAACAAAGTGCGCGATAACATCGAGAAACGGGTCAAGACCGAGGAGATGAGCGACGTGATCTTCAAAGTGCTCGTTCCGACGGAGCGCGTCTCGGAAATCAAGCGCGGCAAAAAAAGCGAGACGACGCGGAAATTTTTCCCAGGCTATCTCATCGTCAACATGCACCTGCTCGACGAGAACAACCAACTGGTGGGACGCACCTGGTATTTCATTCGCGAAACGACGGGCGTGATTGGTTTTGCGGGAACGAAAGACAAACCGATCCCGATGCGGCAGGCGGAAGTCGACAACATGCTCGCGCAGATGCAGGAGCGCGAGGAGAAGGTGAAACCGAAAGTCAGTTTCGAAGTCGGCGAGACCGTGAAAGTGGCCGATGGTCCTTTCCAGAATCAGAACGGCATCGTCGAAGAGATCGATCCCGACCGCGGCAAGCTCCGCGTCTCCGTCACCATTTTCGGCCGCGCCACGCCGGTGGAACTGGAATATTGGCAGGTCGAACGCGGATAAAATTTTATGGCAAAGGAAATCATCGCTCACATCAAATTGCAGATCCCGGCCGGTCAGGCGAATCCGGCCCCGCCCGTCGGCACCGCGCTCGGACCGCGCGGAGTCAACATCATGGCGTTCTGCAAAGAATTTAACGCCGCCACCCAGAAACAGGCCGGCGATATTCTCCCGGTCGTCATCACCGTTTTCAAAGACAAGTCGTTTACCTTCATCACGAAGAGTCCGCCCGCCGCGATCCTGTTGAAGAAAGCAGCGAACATCGCGGCCGGATCGAAAGAGCCGAACAAAACGAAGGTCGGCAAAGTGACTCGCAAACAGGTCATGGACATCGTGAAGTTGAAGGCCAAAGACCTGAACTCGCGCACCGACGAAGCCGGCTTCCGGGTCATCGCCGGCACCGCCCGCCAGATGGGCCTCGAGATCGTCGATTAAATAATCGTCGGACTCATGTCCCCCTCCGTTGCTCCCGAAATCGAGGAGCAAATTATTGTGCGCGAACGCCTGCGTTTGCTCGCGCTCGGCTTTTACGTGAAGGGCGCCGTCGGGGCGGTGGTCGTCTCTTTTTTTCTGATTCACTTCTTCATGATGCTCGGGTTTTCCTTGATGCCGGAATCAGCTTGGAACCCGCCGGCCAAGTCTGTGACCACGACTCGGTCATCTTCGGTGCTGCCATCGCCCTCGCCCCGGCCGGTGAATCAGGGGCCCCCGGTGATGATGTTCCGAATCTTCGCGGCGGTGATCGGCGTGATTATCCTGCTCGGCTGGACCTTTGGCGCGTTGACCATTTACGCCGGACGCTGCGTTCACCACCGCACACATCGCGTGTTCATCCTTGTGATGGCGGGCTTGAATTGCATTCTGATTCCGTGGGGAACGCTGTTGGGCGTCGCCACATTCACTCTCTTGCAATCCCCGGCCGGCCAGAAGGAATTTGGGCTTTCGAGAGATTCCGCTTTCTAGGTGGATCGAGCGCTCCGTCGCTCGATGGCGGACCAAGCGGCGGTTCTGTCCCGCGACATAAATATCGAGCGGCGGAGCGCTCGATCCACCCTCTTGCCGACGTCACGCTCGATCTGTCTTCAATCCCTTCTCTCGCTCGAACTTTTCTATCGCGAGACTTATCAGTTTGTCGATCAACTCGCCGTAGGGCAGGCCGCTCGCTTCCCAGAGCTTTGGGTACATGCTGATTCTCGTGAAGCCCGGGATGGTGTTGATTTCATTCACGATAATTTCTTCGCCGTTGCGCAGGAAGAAATCGACGCGGGCCATCCCTTCGCAACAGAGCACGGAGAAGGTCTTGATAGCCGTCCGACGAATGCGCTCCGAAATCTCCGGCGGTAATTTTGCAGGTATCTCCAAGGCCGCGCCGTTCTCATCGAGATACTTTGCTTCGTAGGAGTAAAATTCGTGGTTGGGCAGAATTTCGCCCACGACTGAGGCGACGGGCTCATCGTTGCCGAGCACGGCGCATTCGATCTCGCGCCCGACGATGCACTCTTCGATCAACACTTTGTTGTCGTAGTTGAAGGCATCACGCACGGCGCGATCGAATTCTTCGCGTTCCCTGATTTTGTGGATGCCGACGGAGGAACCGAGATTTGCCGGTTTGATGAAAAGGGGCAGGCCGAGTTGGTCTCGCGCGTCGTCGAAAGCAACTTCGCCGACGGGGTATTTGTTGAGCACGATAAACTTGGCGATGGGAATTCCGGCGTCTCTGAGCAATCGTTTCATCACGTCTTTGTCCATGCCAACGGCCGAGCCGAGGACGCCGGCGCCGACGAAGGGAATATTCGCGAGCTTCAGCAATCCCTGAACGGTGCCGTCTTCGCCAAAAGGCCCGTGAAGGATGGGAAACACGACATCCAGCGAGCCGGGCGCTTCCTGGCCCGACAGCTGAACAAGCTGCTCATCTTGTTTGCCGGGAACCAGCGCGAGATTCTCGGTGCTTGCTGTCAGCGCCGGCAATTCCGATCCAGTCGTTGGCAGGAGGAAACGCGAACCCTCGTCGAGATGCCACGCTCCCTGTTTGTCGATCCCGATTAGGACGACCTCGTA
>JBEEHT010000157.1:0-3123 GCA_041167545.1 Verrucomicrobiota bacterium | reverse complement strand
CGAGATGCCGTTCCCGCTCGCCGAGGTCCAGCTCGAGCACGCCGAGTGGCTCACGGAACAGGGCCGGGCGGGTGACGCTTCGACGCTTCGCGCCGAAGCGCGGGCGACGTTCGCGCGGTTGCGGGCGCAACCGTCGCTCGAGCGCCTCGACCGGCTCGATCAGGGGGCCGCCGTCGAGGCGGTCCCGTCGATCTGACCGCTACTCGACGGGGAGCGGTTCTTCGGTCGCGACGAGCTCTTCGTCGACCGGCTCGGGCGGGTTCGCGAGGAGGTAGGCCTCCTGCGCCGCTGCCTGCTTCTTCTCGTCCTTGCGCTCCTGCTTGCGGGCCCGCTTCTCTCTCACCGACTGCTCGCGCTGGAGCTTGGCCATGGTCGTTTGTCTCTTAGAGGGAGCCAATTACGCCTCGTTTCCTCGACACTTTGTGTGATGCCACCGTAGCGCCTGCGGCGGACTGGCACTATGCGCCTATGGAAAACTGGGAAATTCAGCGAGTCGTGGCCGTTTCGCCGACGAATGCGAACGATTGCGACGCCGCCTATCTGTTGAAGGTGGCATACGGCGAGGAGCAGGCGGAAGTCGTCGTCGAGTTCGCGGCGCCGTCGGCCGTCGCCTCCGGGGGATACGCCCAGGAAGTGGTCGGCAAGTTCCTCTCGGACGACGAACCGCCGCAACGCATCGTGGTCGAGCGTGACGGTTCCGTGCGCGTCGTGACCGGGCCTCTGACGGCCGAGCGCGCCCCGCGGAGCAGGAACACCCCGCGCGAGCCCCAGCGCGGCCGCCGGCGCGGCAACCGCTAACCGCTCTCCCGGGACGTTCGCCGGACGCCGTAGCGTTCTCTCCGTCATGGAGGAACGCGGCAGCCTCGGAGTCCTGCGCGGGAGTGCGCTCTACGTCGGCGCTCTGATCGGCCCCGGCGTCCTGCTCGTGCCGGCGCTCGCCGCGCAGTCGGCGGGCGCGGCCTCGATCATCGCGTGGGGCGGACTGCTCGTCCTGTCCGCGCCGCTCGCGATCACGTTCGCCGCGCTCGGCGTTCGCCACCCGGTTGCGGGCGGCGTGTCGGCGTACGTGCGCGAGGGCTTCGGCGAAGCCGCCGCCGCGGTGACGGGAGCGTGGTTTCTGTGCGCGGTGCTGCTCGGCGGGCCTGCTGTCTCCTTGATCGGCGGCTACTACGTTGCCGACCTCACCGGCTCCGGCACGCTCGTCGCGACGCTCGTCGGGCTCGCGATGTTCGGGGCCGTGATCGTGGCGAACATGCTCGGGCTGCGGGTGTCCTCGGGCTTCCAGCTCGGGCTTGCCTCGGTCCTCGTCGTCGTGATGGCCGTTGCGATCACGGTCGCGGTGCCGTCGCGTGGCGGCCACAACTGGACGCCGTTCGCGCCGCACGGCTGGTGGGCGGTGGGCACCGCGGCGAACATCCTGATCTGGCTCTTCCTCGGCTGGGAGGCGGTCGCACAGCTCGTCGGCGACTTCCGGCGTCCGGAGGTCGACCTGCCACGGGCGATGGCCCTCGCGTTCGGGCTGGTCACCGTTCTCTATGCCGGGCTCGCCGTGGCGACGATCGGCGTCACGGGCGGGACGCATTCGCGCGTGCCGCTCGCGGACATCGTCTCCGTCGGTTTCGGCCGCATCGGCCGCGATGCGACCGCCGTGCTCGCAGTCGCACTGACGATGGGAACGATGAACGTCTACCTCGGCGGGTCGGCGAAGCTCGCTGCTTCGCTCGCGCAGGAAGGCGCGCTGCCGCGGTGGCTTGCAGGCGATGCGCATCGCAGCGTCCCGAGGCGACCGGTGGCGATCATCGCCGTGATCTGCGTCGTGCTCCTTGCCGGACTCGTCGCGGGGGTCAGCAGCACCGAGGATCTCGTGCGCGCAACCTCTGCCTGCTTCATCGCCGTGTACGTCCTCGCGATCGGTTCTGCGATCCGCATCCTCCGCGGGCGCATCCGCATCGCTGCGTATCTCGCGCTCATTCTCACGGTCGCGCTCGGGGTCTTCTCGGCGCAGTACCTCGTGGTGCCGGCGGTGGTGATCGCGGGGGCGCTGCTCCTGCGGCGGCGCGTACTACGGGTCGCGCACGACGATTCGGTCGCCGTCGATGCGCACGATCGAGGACCAGGCGACTTCGTGATGCGTGCGTGTCCCGATCCCGAGCCGGTCGAGTAGGCCGCCGCGCGAGCGGCTGGCTTCTTAGACAGCGATCTGAATCTCGCCGCCGACCAGCACGCGCTCGATCTCGAGCGCGTCCGTCAGGACGACGAGGTCGGCGGGCAGGCCCACGGCGAGTCGCCCGAGCTCGGGATTGCCGAGCACGCGCGCCGGTGTCGAGGTGGCTGCGCCGACGGCGTCTTCGATCGGGACGCCGAGCTCGTGCAGGTTGCGGATCGCTTCGATCATCGTCAGCACGCTGCCGGCGAGCACGCCGTCAGGCCCGCGCACGGTTCCTTCGTGGACGTGCACGTCGAGGTTGCCGAGGCTGTAGGAGCCGTCGGCCACGCCCGCCCCCGTGATCGCGTCGGTGACGAGCGCCATCCGCCCGCGCGCAGCGCGCCAGACCGTCTTCGACGTCTCCGGTGCGAGGTGGATGCCGTCGAGGATGATCGAGACGACGACATCGTCGCGCGCCAGCGCGGCGCCGACGATGCCCGGATCGCGGTGCAGGAACGGGCGCATTGCGTTGAAGAGGTGCGTGACGCTGCGGGCGCCCCGATCGAACGCGGCGTTCGCCTCTGCGGCGTTCGCGTCCGTGTGGCCGAGCGACACGGCGACGCCGCATTCGAGCAGCCGGTCGATCAGTGCGTCGGCGCCCGGTAGCTCCGGTGCCAGGGTCATCAAGCGGACCGGCCCTGCCGCGAGCAGGCGGTCGAGCATCGTCAGGTCGGGATCCCGTCGCGCCGAGGCCTGATGCGTGCCGAGGCGGTTCGGCGAGAGAAACGGCCCCTCGAGATGCAGGCCGAGAATGCGCGGGCGCAGCTCTCCGGTCGGAACCTCGGCCATTGCCGCGAGCAGCTGGTGCTCCGGCGTCGTGATCAGCGTGGGGAGGTAGGCGGTGACGCCGGTCTCGAGCAGCGCCTCGCCGGCGCGCCGGTAGCCGTCCGCGTCGGCGTCGAGGAAGTCGACGCCGC
>JBEEHT010000156.1:0-4268 GCA_041167545.1 Verrucomicrobiota bacterium | reverse complement strand
GGAAAGTGGAGTCCGGCCAATTGTCGGATCCGAATTAAGCATGACCGACGGGATCATTCTGCCCGTCCTGGTTGAGAATCGCACTGGCTACAAAAATCTCTGCCATCTGCTCACGCAGGCACATCTGCGAAGTGAAAAAGGAAAATGCGCGGTGCAATGGGGTGAGCTGCCAGAGTTCGCCGAAGGATTGGTGGCGTTTCTGGGGAGCGCACGCGATACGCGAGTCGCCTCTACTCCTCGGAAATCTGTAGGGGAAGCAGTTTGCTTCCCCCGGGACGCTAACAGCGTCCCCTACAGTCCGCCAGACCGTGCCCAGTTTTTAATCGATACCTTCGGTCGCGACAACGTTTTCGTCGAAGTGCAGCGTCACTTCCTTCGTGAAGATGAAAACAGCAACACGCAGCTGATCGATCTCGCGGCGCATTATCGATTACCCATTCTCGCGACCAACGGCGTGCAATATGCCAAACCGTCCGGACGCCAGGTGGTGGATGTATTCACCTGTATCCGGGAACACACCCATTTGGATGCCGCGGGAAAACTCCTGACTCGAAATGCCGAACGCCATTTAAAGAGTGACGCTGAAATGCGTGCGCTTTTTCATGACCTGCCCGAGGCGGTCGAAAATAGTTGGCGCCTGGCCGAACGCCTGAGTTTTTCGCTCGAAAATATCGGTTACGAATTCCCCTCTTTTCCAGTGCCCGACGGGCATAACATGGATTCTTTTCTGCGGCGCATTGTTCTTTTTGGCGCGCAGCAGCGTTACGCCGCGATCAGTAGCGCGGTCAAAGCCAAGGTCGAGGAAGAGCTCGCTCTCATCAGTAAGCTGGGATTTCCCGGATATTTTTTGATCGTCTGGGACATCGTCAATTTCTGTCGCGAACAAAACATCATGGTGCAGGGCCGGGGCAGCGCCGCGAACAGCGCCGTCTGTTATTGCCTCGGCATCACCCCGGTTGATCCGGTTAGCAACAATCTCGTTTTCGAGCGTTTTCTGAGCGAAAGCCGAAAAGGGTGGCCGGATATCGACCTGGATCTTCCCAGCGGTGACCGGCGCGAGAGCGTGATCCAGGAAATTTATCGCCGTTACGGGAAACATGGCGCGGCCATGACTGCGAATGTGATTTCGTATCGTGGACGGAGCGCCGCCCGCGAGATCGGGAAGGCGCTTAATTTTTCGCCAAGCATTCTTGAGCGGTTCTCCCATCTCTTCGCCAATGGCGACTTTCCGCACACTCTCGATTTAGCCGCGCAAATCGAACAAGCCGGCTTGCCCAGGCAACATCCGCGGATGCCTGCGTTTATCGATTTATATCGAGCGATTTACGGATTGCCGAGACATCTCGGCCAGCATTCCGGAGGAATGATCATTTGCCAGAACAAACTCAGCTCCTTCGTTCCGCTCGAGAACGCCTCGATGCCCGGGCGAGTCGTGGCGCAATGGGACAAAGACGATTGCGAGGATCTCGGCATCGTCAAAGTCGACCTTCTTGGACTTGGCATGATGTCGGTCATGCAGGATGCGCTCGAACTTTGTTGTGAGCGCGGTCGCCCCCTCGACCTCGCAAATATCCCGAAAGATGATGCCGCTACTTTCGATATCATGCAGAAGGCCGACACCATCGGCGTTTTTCAAATCGAGAGCCGCGCACAAATGGCGACGCTGCCGCGGATGAAACCCAATTGTTTTTATGATGTCGTGATCGAAGTGGCCATCATTCGGCCGGGCCCGATCCAGGGCGACATGGTGCACCCCTACCTCGCTCGCCGTGCCGGTCGGGAGAACGTCACTTATTTTGATCCGCGTCTTGAACCGATTCTCAAGCGAACACTTGGTGTTCCGCTCTTTCAGGAGCAGATGCTCAAGATAGCCATGGTCATGGCCGATTTTTCCGGCGATGAGGCGGAAGAATTACGGCGCGCGCTTAGTTTTCATCGTTCCGAAGAGCGAATGAACAAGGTTAGCGTAAAACTTCGTGCCGCCATGGAGCGGAAAAATATCGCGCCGAAAGTGATCGACAAAATCATTCAGTGCATCAGCTCTTTCGCGCTCTACGGATTTCCGGAATCTCATGCCATCAGTTTTGCCATTCTCGCGTATGGCAGCGCTTACTTGAAGGTGCATCGGGCGCCCGAGTTCTATGCCAGCTTGCTCAACAATCAGCCGATGGGATTTTATACACCGGCAACGATTGTGAAAGATGCCCACCGGCATGGTGTGAGAACGCACCCTGTCTGCGCCCAACAATCAACCTGGCGCTGCGCGGTCGTTCCGGATGATACGATTCGGTTAGGTTTTTGCGTCGTCAATGGATTGCGCCAGGAGCATGCCGAAGAATTAGAGCGGCAACGGAATCATCGACCTTTTCAGTCCCTGGAAGATTTCAAGCACCGTGTGCCGCTATCGAAAGACGAACTGCGCACTTTGGCTGAGCTCGGCGCGCTCAATGGCTTTTCCGATCTTCGTCGCGCCGCAATGTGGCAAGTCGAAGAAGCGATGCATGACGATCTTCTGACCAAACCGTCTCATTCTGATCCTGCTGCTCGGGATGACAACAAATTGGTCTCTTCATCTCCGCTGAAGCGCATGACGCTTCCGGAACGTGTTAAAGCGGATTACGACACGATGAATCTGACGACGGGGCCGCACCCGATGAAATTGTTGAGAGAAAGATTTCCTAACGCCTGGCGCGCGAGTGACCTCATTCAGGCTTCACACGGGGCCACGGTTCAGATTGCCGGCAACGTTATTTGCCGGCAGCGCCCCGGCACCGCTAAAGGATTTGTTTTTATCAGCCTGGAAGATGAAACCGGAGTCTCCAACGCGATCGTTCACCCCGATTTATTTGAACGATGCCGCCTTGTCATCACGGAGGAAGCGTTTTTATTGATCGAAGGCGAAGTGCAAAATTCCGACGGCGTTGTTCTGATCAAAGCGCGGGAGTTGACGCCACTCGCGCATGACGAGCTGGCCGGTTCCAGCTCACACGATTTTCATTGAATGACAACGTGGGAGGGACCTCAGCGTCCCGACGACCACGACGGAATCTCGGGACCGCACCGTTTCAGATTTGTTACTCCCCCGCGTGCCGTCGTGATGGCTCCTTCGGTTCAGCCGGTTTCTCGACCGGTTTGTCCGCGGATTCCATCCATTCGGTATGGAACACTCCTGGCTTATCAATCCGCTCATAAGTGTGGGCACCGAAGAAGTCACGTTGCGCTTGCAACAGGTTTGCCGGCAGGCGCGCCGAGCGATAACTGTCGAAATAACCAATCGATGCGGCGAACGCCGGAACGGCAACGCCGAACTCGATCGCCCTCGCCACCGCCACGCGCCAGTTGCTCTGGGTCTGCGCGAGGATGCTGGTAAAATAACTGTCGAGCAACAGATTGTGCAGGTCGGGCTTGCGCTCATACGCTTCGCGAATTCGATTCAAGAAAATGGCGCGGATGATGCACCCCCCCCGCCAGATCGTCGCGATCCCGCCTAGATCCAGGTTCCACCGGTATTGTTCGCTGGCCGCACGCAACAGCTCCATGCCCTGCGCGTAGGAGACAATTTTGGATGCATAAAGCGCATCTCTAACGGCGTCGATCAGTCGCGCCTTATCCCCTTCAAACTTTTTCGGGCTTGGATGCGGCAGAATCTTTGACGCCGCTACGCGCTCGTCTTTACGTGAGGAAATGACCCGTGCTTCGACGGCAGCGTTAATCGTCGCGATGACGACAGACTGCTGAATGGCCGATTGCAGCGTCCAGATGCCGGTGCCCTTTTGGCCGGCCTTGTCGAGGATCACGTCAACCAGTGGCTTTCCCGTTTCGGGATCGGTCTTGGCGAAAATCTGTGCAGTAATCTCAATCAGGTAACTGTCTAGTTCGCCTGCGTTCCATTTTGTAAAAACATCGGCCAACTCCGGTGCGCCCATAGCGAGCACGTCCTTAAGAATTGCATACGCCTCACAAATCAGCTGCATATCGCCATATTCGATGCCGTTGTGCACCATTTTGACGTAATGACCCGCGCCATCGGGACCCATGTATCGGCAGCACGGCTCCCCGTCGACCTGCGCCGCAATCTTACGGAAAATGGGCGCGATGATCTCCCATGATTCACGGGAACCGCCCGGCATGAGCGATGGTCCTTTTAGCGCGCCTTCCTCACCGCCGGAAACCCCCATACCGACGAAATGAATACCTTTGGGTTCCAGTTCCTTGCACCGCCGCTGAGTATCGGTAAAGAGCGAATTGCCGCCATCGATGATCACATC
>JBEEHT010000155.1:0-3316 GCA_041167545.1 Verrucomicrobiota bacterium | reverse complement strand
GATCCTCCCGTCGCTGATCCCGATCGTCTTCACGCTGGTCATCGGCATCCTGAGCGTCGAGGCGCTCGGCGGCCTGCTCATCGGCGTGATCGTCGTCGGCCTCTTCATGGCCGTCTCGATGACCGCCGGCGGCGGCGCGTGGGACAACGCCAAGAAGCTCATCGAGGAGGGCGCCTTTGGCGGCAAGGGCACGCTCGCCCACGAGGCGTCGATCACGGGCGACACGGTCGGCGATCCCTACAAGGACACGTCCGGCCCCGCGATCAACCCGATGATCAAGGTCGCGAACATCGTCGCGATCCTCATCATCCCGCTCATCGCGTAGCGCCCCAGCCCGATCGGGTGCCGGGGCCCCGCGGTTCGCGCCGGCGCGCGCAGCGCCCGGCGGCGCGATACTCGGCGACATGAGTCGCGCGCTCAAGTCGATCGCGGTCGCCGTCGCGATGGCGGCCGTGTCGACGTCGGCGGCAGCCGGCGTGGCGCACGCCCAGCAGGGGACGTCACTGCTGTCGCGCTCCTCCGGCGGCGGCTTCCCCAACGGGCCGTCGACACAAGCCGCCATCTCGCACGACAAGCGCACCGCCGT
Source organism: Verrucomicrobiota bacterium (assembly GCA_041167545.1). Lineage (GTDB taxonomy): Bacteria > Verrucomicrobiota > Verrucomicrobiia > Chthoniobacterales > UBA10450 > AV80. Next base: position 2,730 of record JBEEHT010000155.1, on the reverse strand, counting down.
CTACGCGGCGTATGCGTCGAAGGCGACGAACATCGTCGCCGGCACGACGGCGGGCGTGGCGAACGTCTTCCTCGTGCGGCGCTCGACGCCCTTCGGCGTCAACGGCACGCCGTGGGAGCCGGGGTCCACGATCGTCGCCTCGACCGGGCTCGGCGGGCGGCCGGCGAACGGGCCGTCCGGGCTGCCGGCGCTCGACGGCAGCTCGCGCACCGCGCCGAGATGCCTGGTCTTCGTCTCGGCCGCGAGCAACCTCGTCGCGGGCGACACGAACGGCCAGCCCGACGCCTTCCTCCGCGACCTTGGGTCCGGCAGGATCCGGCGGCTCTCGGTCAACAGCGCCGGCCGCCAGGCCAACGGCCCGACCAGCGAGGTCGTCGTCGACGGCACCTGCACGCGCGTGGCGTTCGTCGCGCGGGCGACGAATCTCGCTCAGTCGCGCCGCACGACCGCGTCGTCGAGCGGCGCGCTGACGACGACCCCGGCAGCCGGGACGCCGCAGGTCTACGTCCGCTTCCTCGGCGGCCGCACGCGCTTCGACCAGCAGGTCAAGGGCCTGACGTTCCTCGCTTCGGCCTCCGACGGTCGCGCGGCGGCGAGCGGCGCCGCCTCCGGCGTCGGGATCTCGCGCAACGGCAAGGTCGTGACGTTCAGCTCGGCGGCGGGCAACCTGACGGGCGCCGGCAGCGCCGGCAAGGCGCAGGTCTACGCGCGCACGATCACGCGCCGGCTCGGCCCGCGCGTCCACGGCCGCTCGGTGCAGACGTTCGTCGCGCACACGATCCTCGTCTCCCGCCGACCCGCCGGCGGGCCCGGCAACGGCGACTCGACGGCGCCCACGATCGACGCCGGCGGCACGCACATCGCCTTCCAGACGCGCGCGACCGACCTGCTCGCCGGCGATCCCCACGGCGTGACGCAGATCGCGCGGGCGACGCTCGCCGGCGACGCCGTGGCACTCGATTGGATCTCGTCGCACAAGCCGGGCGGCGCGCTGGGGCGCAGCGACAGCCTGCGCCCCGCGGTCACCGACGGGGGCAGCAGCGTCTTCTACGACACGACGGACAACGCCCTGAAGTCGCCCGACGACACGACGGCGGGCCGGTCGGTCGTGCTCGGCCGCAACTACACCGTCAGCGAGGACTCCCGCAATGCGTACGTCCCGGGCGACGCCGTGCGGGCCGTCGTCAGCCCGCACGAGAACTACGTGCTGTTCGAGTCCACGAACCCGTTCCTCGACCGCTCACGCGGCGTGGCGGCATACCCGGCGCTGCTGACCGACTTCGCCGCCCTCGCGGCCTACTGGGCCGACCCGTCGCATGCACAGGTCTACCTGCGCTACCTCGGGCCGAAGTAGGCCTATCATGCGAACGATCCTGGCCCTGGACGACGATCTGCTCGCCGAGGCGCAGCGGCTGACCGGAACGACCGAGAAGACCGCGCTCGTGCGCCAGGCGCTCACGGCGCTCATCGAGCGTGAGAGCGCCCGCCGGCTGGCACGGCTCGGAGGCAGCGATCCGACCGCCGGCGGGGTCCCGAGGCGCCGGCCCGGGTCGTCGTGATCCTCGTCGAGGACCGCGACCTCTACGGGATCGGCATCGGCTACGTCGATGCGCAGCTGCTGGCCTCGACGCTGCTCACCCCCGATGCGAGCCTGTGGAGCGACGACCGTCGCCTCCGGGGCGCGTCGTCGCGGCTGGGGTGCGCCTTCGATCCATGATCCTGCGCCGACTCGGCTCGGCGCAGGCCCGAGCCGCTGCGGTCACTACAGTCCGCGTGTGTCCGCGCAGCGCGAGTCCCCGGCGAGCTTCCTCGAGCAGCACCTCACCGGCGGCGTCTGGCTCGCCGATCGCTTCTTCTCGTCGGTGACGTTCAAGGTCCGCCACCTCGGCATGCGCGACTACCGCGCGGGCTTCGCCGAGATCGACGCGACGCTGGACGTGCCGGCCGGCACGCTGGAGGCGACGGTCCCGGTCTCGAGCCTCGATCTCAACAACCCGGTCATCCGCGACCGGATGCTGTCCGACGAGTTCCTCGACGCGGCGCGCTTCCCCGCGGTGCGCTGGGTCGTGTCGGGCTTCACGGGCGACCTCGCGTCGCGGGACATCGTCGTGACCGGTGAGCTGACGATCCACGGCCACACGCAGCCGGTCGAGGCGCGTGGGCGCATCGGCCTGCCCGGCGCCGGGCTGCTGAGCCCCGAGAACCGCGTCGGCATCGAGCTGTCGGCCGTCGTCGACCGCCGCGACTTCGGCCTGGACTGGCAGGAGCCGCTGCCGACCGGCGGCGACACGCTGGGCTACGACGTCACGCTCGAGGCGGTCCTGGAGTTCGTCGAGCAGGAGTAGCTGGCGCGCAGCGCTCGCGCCGTTCATGATCGAAGGCGATGCGCCCCTCCGATGCCCTGCGCAGCCGCACCGTCGCCGCCCTGGGACGCGACTACGCCGTCGGGCGGATGGGCTCGGAGACCTTCGAGGCGCGCCTGGACCGCGCCTTCGCCGCTCGCTCGCGCGCGGACCTGCTGCGCCTGCGCGCCGACACGTCGCCGCTGACCGCGGCGCTGCACGAGCTGCGTCGCCGCTGGACCGTCTTCGTCGCGCCGCCCGGTCCGAGCCCGGTCGACGTGCGCCTGCCAGCTCCCGACGGGCGGCGCGCGCTCGTGATCGGCCGCGCGAGCGCGTGCGACCTCGTGCTCGCCGACGAGACGGTCTCGCGCCGCCACGCCGAGCTGCG
>JBEEHT010000154.1:0-2593 GCA_041167545.1 Verrucomicrobiota bacterium | reverse complement strand
TGCCAAGCGCCTGTCTTGTTGGTTAGGCGCTTGGCACAAGCGCCTCTACATCCTGAATTCAGTGAAGCTCTTCTCCGATTACCACACCCATCCTCAGGGCCATCGCGTCCAGCCTTACGCTCAGACGCTGCTCCAACCCTGGGTTGATAGCGCGCACGAACGTGGTTTGACCGACATCGCTTTCACCGATCACGATCGTTATCACGAAGGCGTCGACTTCGATCAGATCGAGATCTTGCGCACGAAAAATCCAGCCATGAAAATCCGCGCAGGCCTGGAGCTCGACAACGATCCTGTCCGCTCAATCGCCGGACGGCGTTGGGTCGAACAGAACTGGGACCGCCTGGATTTCGTTCTAGGGTCGGTTCATTTTCTCGAACGTCCCGATCAAATGTTCGACACCGTTCCGGCCGGCGCCGAACAATTTTCCGGCCGCGACATCGACGAGATTTACGCCGATTATTTTCGCCGCATTCGCGAGGTCGCCGCGACTGGTTTAGTCGATTGCCTGGCGCATCTCGATCTCATCAAAATTCACGGCCATCGGCCAAACTCCGATCTGAAAGCGCTGGTTTCGGAAACGCTCGATTTCATCGCCGCGCGCGGTCTCTGCATCGAGCTTTCGACGGCGGGATGGCGCAAACCGGTCAACGAGTTATACCCGTCCGACGAGATCATCCAACTGGCGATGGAGAAGGGGATTCAATTCACGACGGCTTCCGACGCCCATTCACACGCGCAGCTCGGCGAAAACTACGACCGGCTCGCGGAGAAAATGACGCAGTTGGAAATCAAACAGGTCTGCGTCTTCGAGAAACACCGGGCGGAACTTTGCGCGCTGTAGCGCGAACGTCAGAGTCCCAGTCCCGCAATTCCCAAACCGCCGGTGATCTTCGTCATCTCGGATTGCGCGAGGTCTTTGCCTTGCGCAATCGCCTGCTTCACGCCGCTCAGCACCGCTTCTTCAAGAAATTCCACGTCCTCGGGATCGACGATTTCCTTCGCAATCTTGATCGAGATGACATCGCCGGATCCATTCGCCACCACGGTCACCTTCCCGCCGGCCGCCTGGACTTCTACCGTTTTGTCTTCGAGTTCGGCCTGCGTCTTGGCCATTTGCTCCTGCATCTTCTGCGCCTGCTTCATCAACTTGTTCAGGTTCATAATGGTCAGCTCGTCTTGATTTCGCCTTTGAAAATTTCCAGCGCTTCGCGAATCAGCGGATCATCCTTGAAGGTCGCCTGCGAGTCCTCCTTTTTTTTCGGCGGCGTCGCGGGTGGCTCGGCTACCGGGCGAACGGGAAGACCCTCCTTGAGAACCATCCTGACTTTCAAACTCTGCCCGCTGATTTCTTTGATGAGCGCCTCCAGGAAATCCCGGGTGCGCGGGCTGGCCAGCGATTCCATCGCCGTTTTTTGTTCCGGCGGAAATCCGAGCTGGAAAAAATGTCCCTCCATTCCCAGCGGCCTCGCCGAGTCGACCCAGGCGTGGATCAATGGTCGGCGCGCCCGAATTTGTTCGACCACTTTCTGCCAGACGGCTTCGTGATCGATCGCTTTGGGTTCCGGCGCTGGTGATAAAGCGGCCGGTTCCGGCTCCGATTGTTTCGTCGCTGTTTTTTCCGCCACCCGTGGAGCTTCGGCGGCAATTATCCTGGTGGCTTGCTTCGCGGAAGTCGGGGCCGTCGACTTCCCGTCACGCAATGCGGCCAGGTTCTCGATCACTTCATTCAACGTGACCTGGCTCAAGGTTTGAATCGCTTTGATGACCGCGACTTCGAAGTGCAGCCGTTTGTTCGGCGCCCATTTCATCCGGCCTTCCGCCGCCGCGAATTGATCGATCAATTCGAGCAACCGATCGGTCTCGATCATCGCGGCCTGGGTCTCGAGAGATTTTTGCAGCTCGGGATTCAAATCGTCCGCGAGCGCGTCCGGTTTCACTTTGCCGACGAGCAAATCGCGCAGATACGAAATCAGGTCGGACATCAATTTCATCATGTCCTTGCCGTTTTCGGCCTCGGCGTGGAGCAGATCGAGCGCTTCGGGGGTTTCGCCGCGCAAAATGTGTCCGGTAAAATTCGCGACCGTTTGTTCGCTCGTGAAACCGAACACGCTCAGGACATCGGGCTCGGCAATCTTGTCGCCGCAAAAGGCCACGAGCTGATCGAGCATCGATTCTGCGTCGCGCAATCCGCCATCGGCCCCGCGCGCGATCGCGTGGGCAGCGGCGGGGTCGAGAGAAAACTTTTCCTTTCCCGCGATGAATTGCAGATGCTGCGCGATCAAATTCGCCGGGATGCGATGGAGATCGAAGCGCTGGCAACGGCTCAGAATTGTCGGCAAAACTTTTTGCGGCTCGGTCGTCGCGAAGATGAACTTCACGTGCGGCGGCGGCTCTTCGAGCGTCTTGAGAAGCGCGTTGAACGCCGCCGAAGTCAGCATGTGCACTTCATCGATGATGTAGATTTTGAAATGCCCTTTGCTCGGCGCGTAACGGACGTTGTCGCGCAGCTCGCGCACCTGCTCGACGCCGTTGTTGCTCGCGCCATCGATCTCGAGCACGTCGAGGCTGTTGCCGCCCGTGATTTCCTTGC
>JBEEHT010000153.1:0-2678 GCA_041167545.1 Verrucomicrobiota bacterium | reverse complement strand
GCACACCCCACGTCTACTCCGCAGGCCAGGGATTCGTCGACACCGGAGACGGACACATCGGACGGAACGAAACCGCCCAGACCGCCCAGGACGTAACAGCGGCCATCGCGCCGGTGGGAGGCGCTTTCCGCACCGAACTCAACGCCCCCGGCCCCTACTGCAGCTTCTAAACCGGCGACAGCCATAGCGCTGGAGGGCAAGGCAGCGACCTTTCCCTCCAGCGCTCACTGCGCGACGCGAGCCCGCGCAGCGGTGCATGTCCGCGCGTCGGGGGAAAGATGACGCCAGCGTCGGCGAAGATCTGCCCGAGCGCGTCGGCGTCGCCGTTGTCGACGACGTGTCCGTACCGAGCGAGCGTCTGCTGGATCTCGACGATGTCCGCCACAGGAAGAGGCAACGTCATGACGACGACCGCACGGCGTTCGTGGAACGAGCATGGTTCATGTTGCGGACCTCTCCCTGAGATTCGATGTCGACTGGGGTCGACGCGATCGACGCAACGTGGTCGGCGTCGGACGGCGACCAGCCGCCATAACGGCCTCGAAAGTAGGTGAGCGGCGAGAGGCCGATTCGGGCGAGGTCGCCGTCCTGGACACGCCCGACGAAGACGACGTGATCGCCGGCGTCGACTTCGCTTTCTGTATGGCATTCCGCCCACGCGAGCGCGTGCTCGTGCAGCACCGGGCAGTCGTTTGCGCCCGGTCGCCACGCAACGTCGGCGAACTTGTCTTCGAGACTCGATGCAAAGCGAAGCGCGACCGCGGAGAACCTCGACTCGAGCAGGTTCACGGTGAAGCGGCCGGCGCGCTGGATTGCCGGCAACGTCCTGCTCTGGCGTCCGACGCAGACAAGGAGGAGCGGAGGATCCAGCGACACGCTCGTCACCGCCGTGGTCGTCAAGCCGCGCGGCCGGCCGTCATTGTCGACGGTCGTCACGACAGCGACTCCCGATGCGAGCGCGCCCATGACCTGACGGAACACGTCCTGATGGACATGCTTCTCTGCCGGCGAGCCGGTCATGCCTGCGGTCTCAGCGAACGAAGGACGGAATTGTCCCGCAGCACCACGGCAAGCTCGACGAGCGCCGAGCCCAACCGATGCGCTTGATCGGCGTACGGTTCGAGCAGCGCTGCCCCGTCTCCGAACCCCTCACGCGGCACGTAGAGGCCGGGCGGCAAGACATGCGCTGCGAAGAAGCCGGCGAGGACGTCGCGCAGTGCGTTCGACGCCAGGAAGTGATGCAGCGTGGCGCCGGTGTGGACGATCGCAACGGCTTTGCCTGCGAGTGGAGAGTCCCGCTCTTCGCCGTTCGTTCGAGGGATGACATCGATCAACTGCTTCAGCGGAGCAGCCGCTGTCGCACGGTAGACGGGCGACCCGAGAGCGACTGCATCCGCAACCGCCAACTGCGCAACGGCTCGTTCGATGCCGCCGTTCAGGTCGTCTCCTAGCGCAAGCAACTCGACATGCGCACCACTCTCCGCAGCGGCGGCTCCCAATGCCGCTAGCGCCGCCCCGGTGCGTCCACCACCTGTCGGCGAACCGTCGATCAGCAGCACGTGCACTCCTGCTCCCTCCGATGCCGCGTCCGTGGTCATGGCCTCCTTTTCTTCCTATTGAAGATCAGATAAGTCAACTTAATTCACTTATACCAGAGATCAGCGCGGGCGATGGCGGCAAGACAGATCGGCCGAGGCCGCTTCCCCGATCGGTCGGACGCGACGTCTGCGACGCCCCCGCTCGAGACGTGGACACGCGAGCGGCTCGGTCGTGTCCATCTCCCCGAACAGGAAGAATGGCGCCGTGCGCATCACAGCCCGTGAGGACTACGCGATTCGAGCCGTCATCGAGCTCGCCGTTGCCGGTGGCGCAATTGTGAAGCGCGAGGACATCGCCGACCGACAGAACATCCCGGCGCCGTTCCTCGAGAACATCCTGCGCGACCTGAAGAAGGACGAGATCGTGGATGCCCTACGCGGCCCGGAAGGAGGCTTCCGCCTCGCCCGCCCGGCCGACGAGATCACGGTGGCCGATGTCATCCGATCCGTAGCCGGACCGCTCGCGACGGTTCGCGGAACGCGACCAATGGCACTCGAGTACTCGGGCTCGGCCGAAAGCTTGCAGGAGCTTTGGATCGCGGTGCGCGCGAGCCTGCGCAATGTCCTCGAAACGGTCACCCTCGCCGACCTCGCGAACGGCAAGCTTCCGGCACGCGTCAAGCGGATCGCGGAATCCCCGGGCGCTAGGGACTGACCCGAGCGAGGGATAGGGCGGAACGCGTGTTGCTCCGGAGCAGACCGCCGGCGCACCCTTAGGGCGGAGCTTGTGCGACGAGCGCATCGATGATCGACTGATCCTCTTCCGGGCCGCGGCTCTGCGGGCTGAGATGCAACGACACATGCATCAGCGCAGCGCCTCAACCGGCTTTAGCGACTTCGCTTCTAGGAGACCCGTGCGCCGGAGGATCGGCATCACACCTTCGCCGACGTTGTAGATCTCTTCGAGGTGCGGATAGCCGGAGAAGATGAACTCGTCGAAGCCGTGCTCGTGGTACTCGGCGATCCGCTCGGCGACCTCCTCGTGGCTTCCGACGAGCGCAGTGCCGGCGCCGCCGCGCACAAGCCCGACGCCGGCCCAGAGGTTGGGGTACACCTCGAGCCTGTCGCGGCTGCCGCCGT
>JBEEHT010000152.1:0-3390 GCA_041167545.1 Verrucomicrobiota bacterium | reverse complement strand
GCTTTCGTGACGACAAAGTCATCGACTCCCGCCAGTCTCGTGATAGTTCCAGCATCCGCCGCCGCCGCGTTTGTTTACAGTGCGCGTACCGATTCACCACTTACGAGCAAATCGAGCGCTCCGATCTGCGCGTGATCAAGCGCGACCGCACCCATGAACCATTCGATCGCCGCAAACTCGTGAACAGTCTGGCTAAAGCGTGCGAGAAACGCTCGATCAGTCTCGTGACGCTCGAGACGGCGGTGGATGAAATCGTGCACGAGCTGGAAACCAGCGGGCGCGAAGTTCCGTCGGCGATGATCGGCACGAAGGTGCTGGAGAAATTGCGCGAGATCGATGAAGTGGCGTATCTGCGTTACGCGTCGGTCCATCGCCGGTTTGAGGACGCGGATGAATTTGTGGACGCCATCCAGGCGCTGGGGCGCCGCATCAAACCGAATGCGCTGCAGCCGGAATTGTTCGGCCCGCAAACGGTCGTGGCGACGGTCCCAGCGCGCGAAACGGAAAGCAAAGTCGAAACCCATGGTCGCGTTTAAAGAAGAATTTCCCTATCTCCGTTGCGATTCGGGCCAACTGTTCGAGTTCGATCAGGCCTGGCTGCATGCCGCGATCACGCGCGCCGCGAACGAGGCCGGCTACCCGAAATGGTGGCTGACGGATCACGTCACCGAGAGCATCGCGTTTTATTTGCGGCTTCGAAACGACGAGTCGGTGGTGCCGTTCGATCAGCTTTCGCAAACGGTCCGCTACGTTTTGAAAGTGATTGGGTACAAAGAGATCGTCCCATTCTTTGTGCCGTCGCCGCCGCCGGTTTCATTTTCGCTGCTCGAAATTGCGCAGGAAGCGGGCGCTGGTTACGAGCTCGCGTTTTTCGACGGCTTGGAAAAACGGATCAGCGCGCTCGTGACTGCGCGCGCCGATAGTCTGCACCTCTGCGATCTGCAGGCGTGCGTGAAACATCTCCGCGGCGCGAAGACCTGGACGCGCACCTGCGACACGTTGCGCGAGGAAGTAATTTGTTTTGTGCGCGAACGGCTGGCGTCGAACTCCGAGCTCGAGCATCTCCGCTGTTTCATTCGGTGAGGCGCTTCGCGAATAACGAATTCCGAATGTCGAATGACGAAGGAATGACGATCTTCGAAAAGATCGTCCGGCGCGAAATTCCGGCCGACATCGTCTGGGAAGATGACGACGTGCTGGCGTTTCGGGATGTGAATCCGCAGGCGCCGGTGCATGTCTTGATCGTGCCGAAGCGCGTGATTCCACGACTGGCGGATGCGACCGAGGCGGATCAGGCGTTGCTCGGAAAACTGCTCCTCGCTTCGCGGACGGTCGCGGAGAAGCTGGATTTATTGACGTCCGGTTATCGCGTCGTGATCAACAGCGGGCCGGACGCAGGGGAGAGCGTTCCGCATTTGCACGTGCACGTGCTCGGGAAACGGGCCTTGGCGTGGCCGCCGGGCTAAGGGGAAAAAACTGAAACGCTGAAACGCTGAAACGCTGAAATGGGGAGAGCTGCCTTTCGAAATTTCCGCTTTTCAGAATTTTAGCGTTTCAGCGTTTTGTATCACTCCTTCACGATGACCACCGTCCCCAGCGGAGCGGCATCGAAGAAGTAGCTGGCCATTTCCCTGGGCACGCGGATGCAACCGTGCGAAGCCGCGTAGGGCGGAACATAACCTTGATGCATGGCGTAACCGCCCCGGAAAAACATCGCGTAGGGCATGCGCGCGCCGTCGTAGTGCGTTCCCTTCGGGCGCGGATCTTTGCGGGAGTCGATATTCGATTTCACGACGGTGCCGAAGTCGTCCACGTAATCGCCGAACACAGTCGAGACATGATCCTTATCTTTCATGATCACGCTGTACTTGCCAGGCGGCGTGGAAAATCCGGGCTTGCCGGTGGAAACGGTTGACTCGCCGACGAGGTTTTTTCCTTTGTAAAAATAAGCGCGCTGGTCGGTCAGGTTGACGATGATTTTCGGCGTGCCCGGGATCCCATCGCCGTGCCAGTAACCTGGGATCGGCGTTGGAGCTACGGGAGCAGTTTGAGCTGCTGTTGTGGGAGGCTCCATTTCCGCGCAACTGGCGCAGAGCGAAACGATGGCGAGGCCGATCGCGGTTCGGAACAGGGAAAGGCCGGTCATAAAGATGCGCACAGTAATGCGGCCCTTTCGCCGTTCAACCCCAAACATTGCCCTCGCGCATCGGTTATTCTTGCCGAGAAGGCGAGTTCCTGATTCGCTCACCGGCGAAGGATCCATTGTTTCTATGCATCATCGCCTAATCGCCATTTTCGCCCTCTTGTCTATCGCCCTCGGAGGAGCTGGATGCGCCTCGAAATCCAGATCGAAACGTTATGAGGAAGTCGTGATGCCTGCGCAAACGGGCAGCACGCTCCAGCGCCGGGTATTTGTCGAGAGCACTGGCGACCAGAAAAAGAAGCGGCACGAAAAAAAGAAAAGTTCTGCAAAACCAAAACCGGAAACGGACGCTGCCGAAACGCCGCCGGCTGAGGAAGCGGAGGCTCCGCCCCCTGAACGGTACCGGTAGGGCGGCGTCGCCGAGTTAGATGTTCTCCGCAGATTAGCCCTCAACCATCCCCGTTATCCCTTATGAACATTACCCCGGACCATTTCCTTGAAGACGTGAAGCGCGAGCTGCTTCCCGGAGACCGCCCGATGAACATTCGTCGCGCCCTGGTGATTCATTTCACCGGAGGAGCGACTGGATCCAGCAGCATCGATGCGATGCGGGAACGCGGCTTATCCGCGCACCTGATGGTGGAGCGTGATGGAAGCGTGACGCAGTGCCGTCCTTTCAATGGCGTCGCCCTCCACGCAGGCGTCAGTCGTTGGGTCGATCCTAACACTGGCACGCAATACAATGGATTGAACACCTGCAGCATCGGCATCGAGATCGCAAACGCCGGGAACGACCCCGACGCGTTGCGGTGGGCGCGGAAGCAGCCAGGCTTCGCCTCCATCAGGGCGATACATCGGAATGGCGACAAGGAATTCGAATGGGAGGAATATCCGGAGGCGCAGTTGGCCGCGGTTTTCGAGATTTCGAAGCTCCTGGTCGAGAACTACAAACTGGATGACGTCACCGGCCACGATTGCATCGCGCCCGAGCGCAAGGAAGATCCGGGTCCGGCGTTTCCGATGGAGGATCTGCGGGTCGCCTGTGGCTTCACCGGTTTGCCGGAGGTGCATCGCCCTTAGCGAAAGCGCGCGTTCGAACAATCGCCCGGCCTGGCAACATCGGTGAGGGAGGGATTCGAACCCTCGGTACCCTTTTGGAGTACGGCGCTTTAGCAAAGCGCTGCTTTCGACCACTCAGCCACCTCACCAACAGATTGCGAGAATATGGGGTTGGCGGATACTCGTCA
>JBEEHT010000151.1:0-5555 GCA_041167545.1 Verrucomicrobiota bacterium | reverse complement strand
CGACTGAGCGTTTCCGAGCTGACGTGCTCAGCCCGCTGCTTGATGCCGCGCAGCATTTTCCTTTTCATGACGAGCGAGCCAGGCTCCATTCGCAGCATGCCAATACGCACCACGAGTTTCGGGAGTCCAAATCGGTTGCGGCTGATCAATCGCGTGCCGCCGTCTCGCGGCTGAAGCACGAACGTCCAGACCCAGTTGCCGTCCTCCGAACGCCACGCGAGCACTCGCTCGGACTCAACCCGGTCCATTCTCATTCGGTTGGAGCCGAGGCTGAACGTCGCACCCACCTCCGGATGCTGGAACTCCGCAAGAACGCCGTCGGTGCTGTGCATGTTGAGCCCCAGCAGGTTCTCGGGCAGACGGGGCAGCGCGGCTTGCAGGAGAAAGCGGAATTCCCGTGGAAGGGGCCTGCCCGCTGCGATACTCGCCACGTGGGGGCAGATGGCGACTCGCTAGGTGGCCGCGCGGCAGGTCAGACGGCGGCGGTGGACCTGTACTGGTTGCCGCTTGGGGCCGGTGGGCATTTCGTCAGGCTCAATGGTCGTGTGTACGAGGCCGTCGCAGCTCGGTTGCAGGGGCGTCCGGCGTGCGATCTCTACCACTCCGCCCTCCAGGTGGAGGTTCCAGGGACGAAGTACGTCATCGAGCAGGCGCCGATCCACGACTGGAGCGACAAGGACCGCGGCGTCGTGGCCGAGGGCGCGGTCGGAACCAGCTGGGCAGGCCGATTTCGGATCTTCCGCTACGAGATCCGGCTTTGGCGCGGCGGAAACATTCCGGACGTTGCCGAAGCCGTAGATAGTCCGCAGCGACTGACCACCAACGAGGATCGTGCTCGCCGCGTGCTCGCCGTCGTCGCGCAGGTTCCGACTCCTGTGTGGGGACGTGATGAGCGTGGGACCGGCGAGATGTGGAACTCGAACTCGGTGATCGCGTGGGTTCTTGCGCGCAGCGGGATCGACACCGCGTCGGTTCGGCCTCCGACCGGGGGCCGCGCGCCAGGCTGGCAGGCTGGGCTCGTAGTCGCGCGCCGGTCATGACGGCGAGGAACTGCTGCTTCGAGGCAGAACCGGCGCTCTGGCCCGTCGCAGGAAGAGCGCTCCTCCTCGCGCTGACCGATAGCGGGCGGATGCGCAGAAGGCGCGGCGCCGGCGCTGTGGGTTATTCGCGCGAACGCGATGCGGGCCGGGGCCGCGGAGATGAGCCACCGCGGCCTTCCTCGATGCCGATCGAGGTGGAGGGCGGCTTGATCTGATCGGGTGGCAGCGGCTGCGGCGACATGCGCTCAGTGTACCGCCAGGGAGATCAGCCAAGCGAGCGTCTGCGCGACCATGAGGACTCCCATGCTGCCCGACAGCCAGGACATCGTGCGCCTTCGCGACGTTCTCCTCGCGCAGTGCCTGATATCCGTAGCCCGCTGCCGCCAGCCATCCCAGGGTTTCCGCCTGAGCTTCCCTAGCGGCCTGCTCGTACAGCTCGCTGTACAAGTCGCGTGCGTCCACGGCGAACTTCAGTTGCCACGGCGCCAACAGGATGGCCGCGACGACGAGGCCGGCCACCAGAGCAGCCAATGCCAGCCCTCCCCACAGCTCGAGCCCTGCGCACGGATCGTCGTCGCGCCCAAGAACGATGCGACCAGCGCGTGCGCAGCCAGCAGCGTTCCCGTCCGCTGCCGGATACCGGTCACAATCGCTTCCTGGTCGGCAAGCGCATGACGACCGGCGTCATACGTGATGTCCTCGAGCGTCTTCAGGACATCAACGCTAGGCCTCGCGCCAGACGCCAAGGCATCGGAAGACGCCAGCGCCGAGCACCGATCCTCGTGGCATCACATCGCGACGCAGAGAGTGCCGCTCGTCGCGCAAACCGGGTGCGGCCGGTGCACCGCCCCTGGCGTCGAGGAGCGAACCTGTGCTGGCTGCTCAGCCCCCAGGCGGCGCCGGAGTCAGACCGTGGCCGCGCATCACCGCGCCGATGGCCGCGAGATCAGGCGGAGTTCCGACGTTGACGACCTCTGCCATGTCGCGGAAGAACTGCGGGCCGATCACCGCCGGCGTCACGACCGCGAGCTGTTTGGCGTGCTCGCCGCTCACGTTGACGAAGCCGTGAACCTCGCCGCGCTTGATGCACACGTGGTCGCCCGGACCCAGCGGATGCTGCACGCCCTCGACGGTCCACGTCAGCGTCCCCTCCACGCCGTACATCGTCTCCTCGTAGGCATCGTGGCTGTGGGGAGCAGGCACGCGCGCGCCCGCTGGGACATCCACCTCGAAGACGGCCGCGCTCCCGTTGGAGTGCTCCGCCTCGACCAGGAAGCGAATCGTGAGCTCACCGACGCGAATGTCCTCGGAGGCCACGAGGCCATCCTATCGGCGCGACGCTCGGGCGCGAGTGGCTCGCGCAATCCCCGTGGGGACCGGACCTGACACGGCAGCGGTGCTGGTGGCACCCACGTCCGGCCCACGGATCCTCGAGCGGCACCCAGTCAGCGGCGCTCTGGACGCTGAGCAGCGACATCAGCCGATCAGTCTCCGCCGGCCGCAATTCGAGACACCTCCACCTCGCGCAAGGGAGAAGCGATCTGACCGCGCCTTCGCCGGACGAACCGCCCGTCAGTCAGACGGGCGAGCCGGAGTCGTCCCCGTCTGCGTCGATCTCCCGCAAAACCTGTGCGGGCACACCGGCGACCAGCGTTCGCGGCGGGACGTCGCGTGTGACGATCGCGCCGGCCGCGACCACGGCGTCTGATCCGACGGTCACGCCCTGGCGGAGCGACTGGACCTTGATCGGGTGCTTCCAGTCGAGCGCTCGCGCAATCTCCACCGCCTCAGAGGTCGGATCGCGCTCCGCGGTCGAGTGCAGTCCGAACGATCCGCCGGCGAACGTGATGTGCACCTCGACCTGCTCGTTGTCGATGCCGGCGATCGAGGAGGCATTCGTCTTCACGTACTCGGGGGTCTCGACCCCACCCACACCTCGAGCACGCCGTCCTCGCGCATCCGACACGCCGCGTTGTTCGGCTCCATCGGGGCGTGAGCGAGGTACGGCAACGTATACGTCCGGTCGACCGTCGAGGCTGCGTCTGCCAGGGCCGCGTCGACGTTGCCGTCGTCGCGAGCGGTCGCGGCGTTCTCGCCTGATTGGAGCAGCCGAAGGTGCTCGACCAGTAGCTCGTCGGTGCTCCGCCGCTCGGCGTTCGTGTCGTCCCACTCGACGATGAGAGCCTTCAGTCCGCGCTGCGCGTCGGCGACCGTCTCGGCCACGACTGCGACGCCCTCCTCGATCGGGACGACGGCCTTGACCCCCGGTTCGGCGAGCGCCGCCTCGTCATCGACCGACGCAGCCGTGGCGCCGAACCGCGGCGGGTGCAGCACCAGCGCCGACAACATCCCCGGCGCGGTGACGTCGATCGTGTACGGGGTGGCGCCGAGAATCTTCGGCACGGCGTCGACGCGCAGCAGTCCATCTCGCCCGATCAGCTTGTAGTCGGCGGGGCCCTTCGGCTGGACCCCGTCGGGGACCGCAAGCCGCTCGGCCCGGGCCGAGAGTTCGCCGAAGGTTGCCTGCCTTGCGCTCGGAGCGTGCCGGGCGACGCCGTTCTCGGTCTCGATCTCTCCAGCGGGCGTCTCCCACGCCTCGGCGGCAGCGGCCACGAGGCGCGACCGTGCCTGAGCGGCGGCCAGCCGATAGCGCAGCCACATGCCCTTCATCGAATTCGAGGCTCCCGTGAACTGGAACGCGCTACCGAACTCGGGGTTTCCGTAGGCGTCGCCGTTCGGACCGCGCCCGTTCGCGGCGTTGACGACCCGGACGCGCTCGAACTCTGCGTCGAGCTCCTCGGCGACGATCGTCGCCAGGCCGGTGTGGATCCCCTGCCCCATCTCGATCTGGCTCGAGTACGCGACGACCGTCCCATCCTTGCGGATCCGGACATACGGATGGACGGGATCGGCCGCGTCCTGTGCGGCCAGCCGCTGGAACTCGGGCTCCGCCGGCGCCGTCAGCTCACCGGGGTCAATCCCCGTGCTGAGCGTCTCCGCCGCCTCGTGGATCGCGGCTCGGATCCGCGGGTACGTCCCACACCTGCACAAGTTCCCGCTCATCCACTGGTCAATCTTGGCCTCGTCTGGGGATGGGTCTGACTCGAGCAGCGAGACCGCCGCGAGTGTTTGGCCGGGCTGGCAGTACCCGCATTGCACGACGTTTCTGCGGTGCCAGGCATCGCGGACGGCGTTCACCACGGGCCCGGAGGCTCCCTCGACGGTAGTCACGGCCTTGCCGACGGCACGCTCAGTGGCTGTCTGGCACGACTTCACATTGCGACCGTCGATCAGGACCGTGCACGCGGCGCAGAAGCCCGCGCCGCACCCGAACTTCGTGCCGCGCATGCCAAGGACGTCTCTTAGCACCCAGAGCAGCGGAGTGTTGCTGTGGCGATCGTCGACGTCTGCCTCGACGCCGTTAATAGCTAGCTTCACGGTGGTCGTCCCCGGGATCTATTCGTTGACGGGGTTGATGTCCACGCATAACCGGTAGCCCGACACGGTCCGTGCTGTTGGCCCGGCTGGTTTGTGATGACACGTTTCTCTCCTCAAGCCTGGGTGACATTTACGACGCGGACCCGGCCATCGCCGGGCTCGGTGCTACGCGCTCAATCGGTTTCGCGATCGGATTGGCGATCACGAGCGTCGTCGCGTGAGTCGCCACGCACGGGCGAACGCGTCCACCAACCTGTCCGCGCGCTTCGCCCTTGAGGTTTCGTCGAAACCATCAAGACTCGCGAACGTGGCCTGCTCATCGCCGTGATCCGTCTCCCGAGACGAAACTTGTGCTTGCAACAAACGCTAGGCTCGGGCGTGCGGTCCTGTCCAATACCTGTCCGCCACGCGAGCGATAGCCTCCCCCTATCGATCTCGGACCGCGTGCTGCACTGTTTCGTGGCCCTCGCGGAAGAGCTCAGTTTTCAACCGGCGTTGACACAGATGCTCGCGGCAGACATACCGCCTGACTTCTCACGAAAGAAATCGCACGGTCGAGTGATGCGAGATGCGTCGGACCGGCGGACCATCGACGCCAGGTGGGCCAAGAAATCAAGCTAAACGCAAGGAGGCTCGCAATGGGCGAGCTGTTGGCCAGTGTCTTGGAAGCTCATGGGGGTGTCGACAGCTGGGCACATGTCCACACGATCACGGCGCGCCTCTCGATTGGCGGTCCGTTCTGGGGCCGGAAGGGGTGGCCAGAGATCTTCGGCGACCAGACGACGCTCGAACTCGATGTGCGTCGCCAGCACATCGTCGTCACGCCGTTCAATGGCCCCGACCGGCGCTCGGTCTTCGACGTCAATCCGGAGCGCATCGCGGTCTACGCCATCGACGGGATCGCCGTCGATGGGCGCGACGACCCACGCGCCTCATTCGCCGGGTATGAGGTCACGACGCCGTGGGACGCGCTGCAGGTCGGCTACTTCATCAGCTACGCCTGCTGGAACTATCTGACCGCGCCGTTTCTGTTCACGTATCCCGGCGTCGAGACGCGAGAGCTCGAGCCCTGGCAGG
>JBEEHT010000150.1:0-3084 GCA_041167545.1 Verrucomicrobiota bacterium | reverse complement strand
AGCGCCGCGTCGGGAGCCTGATCCGGATCGGGTCGGATCGCGACGAAGAGGTCGCCGAGCGGGGTGGCCGAGCGCAACTCGGCGGTGCTGCCGACCCGCAACGGAACAGTGGCGTTGATCCGCATCGTCACGTACGCGGTGAAGTTCTGCGCTCGGAACGATTCGACTTCACCGATGTCGGCGCCGCTGAGCTTCACCCTCGCCTTGGCCGGCAAATTCAACGCGTTCGAGAATGCGGCGGTCAACGTGTAGTTGTCGGCGGAGACCCCGGGGGCCGGCAGCGGCAAACTCTCCAACCCCGTCGCGCATCCGGTCAACAGCATGATCATTGCGGCCGCGATGCCACCTCGAAAGGCACCGCGGCGCGCGGCGCGTCGAGCGGGCGTCATCAATGAACTCCCGCCATCAGTTCGAGCATGCCGGTGACGCCGAAGTCCGGTCCGTAGTCCTGAATTGTGCCGGTCGAACATCCCAGTTGTTTGTCGCCGATGAGGTTGCACAGTTCCTTTGCCATCTGACCGTCGAAGAGAATCTTGTCGGCCAACGCGTGCACGCGCAGACTGCCGGCGTTGGCGTCGATCGCGTTGTAGACGTTGTCGATGGCCAGCGGCGTCACGTCGAAGAATTCAGCCAATTCGCGGCGGTAGTCGTTGACCGTCGTGGTGATTGCCTGGGCATCGGTGACGGTGCTCTTCAGCCCCTCGCGGTTGTGGTCCAGCAGCGAAGTGGCTTGAGCGAGAATCTGGTTGATCTTCGTGCCGGTGGTCCCCGCGCCGAAGTCTTCATCGGCCAGGATGTCGCTGAGTTGGCGGATGTTCGAGCCGAATTCGCGGATGGCGGCATCGTTGTCGGCGGCTGCTTGCGTCAAGTCCGCGAGATTGGCGACGATCGCCTGGATGTCCTTCTTGCTGCCGGCGCCGTTGTCGGCACTCAGCCGCAGCGCCTGGGACAGCTGATCGAGGGTGGTCTTGATATTGGGGCCGTTGCCAGACGTGACCTTGTCGCCGATGTCGATGAGGTCCGCCAGCGGCCCGTGCCCCTGATCGTCTCCGCTCAGGGAGCGCGACAGTTTGTCGACCATCGCGAGTGTTCGGTCGAACTCGACCGGTGTGCGGGTACGGGCCAGGCTCAATACATCCCCGTTCCTCAACTTCGGTCCGTCGCGGTAGACGGGTGTGAGCTCGATATGGCGATCGGTCAGAATCGATGTCGATACCGTGACTGCTGAAACATTGGCGGGTACGTCGAAACCCTTGTCGATCGCGAGCTTGACCTCGACGTAGCTGTCCTTGGGAACGATGCTGGTCACTTTTCCGACCGGCATTCCCAGCACCGAGACCGCGTTGCCCTCGTACAGTCCAACACTGTCCTCGAACTGAGCCGTCACCGTCATCGGCCGGTCCCCGTTGCGTGGGATCAGGGTGAAGGCCGCAACGGCCAACCCGGCCACGACGATCAGCAGCACGGCAACGGTTCGCCCAAGTTTGCGGCTCATTTGCAGTCCCTGAAGTACTCGGGCAGATTGAACTGCGCGGCCCGTCCGCTGATCGCGCACATCCACGAGTCGAACATGGTGCCGGCCGGCATGTTCATGTCGATCGCAGTCCCACTGCCGGTGGCGTTGGCGAAATTGCGCATGGGCACGGGCAACGCCTGCAAGACGTTACGAAGCAGCGCGTCGTGCTCACCGACCATGCGCAAGAAATCCCTTAGCGCCGCCAGGGTTTCGTTGAGGGCTGGCTCGTCGGACACGATCGACTTGATCACGTCGACCAGCGCAGTCGTACTGGCGAAGAGCCGCTGCACCGCGGCGCGGCGGGCAACGAGCTCGCCGATCAAGTCACGACCCTGCAACACCAATGACCCGAGATTTGCGTGCTGATCCCGGATCATCGACGTGACGCTGTCGGCACTGGTCAGCAAGGTGCCGATCTGCTGGCGGCGGCTGGAGATGACGGTGGACAGCGACTTGAGGTTGTCCAATGCTTGCGGCAACGCTTCTGGGACCCCGTCGAGGCTTCGAGAAAGAACCGCCATCGATTCGGCGATACGATCGGCATCGACCTGTTCGAAGGTGGTCGTCGCATCGGCCAGTGTCTTCTGCAAATCATAGGGCACCGTTGTGTTCGCCAACGGGATCATCCGGTCGTTGAGGTCGCCGCTGCCGGCCGGAGACAACTCGACATACCGGGACCCCAGAATCGTGGTCAGTTTGATGGCGGCGCGGGTGTCGCTGCCGAGGTGAACGTCGTTGCGGATATTGAATGCAACGGTCACGCGGTCACCGGCGAGTGCCAGTTTGTCGACCGCGCCCACTGAGATGCCCGCGACGGTGACCTGGTCGCCCGGGCGGATCGAGGCGGCCTGGGCGAAATCGGCCCGGTACCGGGTCTGGCCCAGGGAGAGCGAGCCGATCAAGAGGACGCCCGCCACGACGGCCGCAACGACTGCCAACGAGACGGTCCCGAGCCAAATCTTGTTGTAGGCCTCAACCGGGCGTTTGAAGTGAACGAACATCGCACCTACCTGCATATCGGAGAGTGTTGGGCGACACCACCTGGTGTCGCCCGTCGGACGACGCTGGGAATCAGCCTGCCAAGGAAGGCGAACATGGTGCTTGTGACGTCGCATCCATATGCGTCGATGTAGCTGCCCTCCTGAGTGACTCGGGCAAGGCCCTTGAGGAGATATGGAAGGTTCGCCCCCATAAAGGCAATTCGGTTCCGACCGTCGCCGGCGAGGTGAGCGGTGAAACCCGGTTCCCGCCGGATGAGTTCTTGCACATCGGGATACACGTTGGACGTGATCGTCGCCAGCCGCCCCACGGTCGCGTTGATGGAACCCACGGACGCCACCAACTCGGCCCGGCGGTTCCCCAGACCGACCATCGCATCCCGGGTGTGACCGATGACGGTCTGCAGGTTGGCGTTCTGCCCCGCGAGGTTGGTCACCACGTCGTTGAGGTTCGTGATGAGCCCGCCAAGGATTTGGTCGCGTCCGGCGAATGATTCGGTCAATGCCGACGTTTGGGTGATCAGCGTCAGTACCGAGCCGGAATCCCCTTGCAGCGCTTGGATGATCCCG
>JBEEHT010000149.1:0-3554 GCA_041167545.1 Verrucomicrobiota bacterium | reverse complement strand
ACGCCGAGCTGGAACAGCGTCGGCCGCAGCTCGGGCACAGGCATCAACAACCCCGCGGCCAGCTCCGGTGCGCTGGCCGCTCTGATCCGGCGGGCCACGTCCACCAGCCGTCGCCAGACGGCGCCTTCCCGTTCGACGGCGGCGAGCTCTGACGGTCGCGGCTCGCCGGCGCCCCGTTCGACGAGGTCGATGTCGAACACTCTCGCCAAGGAGTCCAGCTGCGCCGAAACACGATCAACCACAGAAGAATCGATCGACGACGCCCGCCGCGCCAGCCGCAGCACCTCCCCGCCCACCCACGCGAGCACCGAGGACAGCAGCTCGTGAGCCACGCGATCGCGATGCCGGTTCACGAACGCCGACGGCGGCCAGCCGTGCCGGCGCCGCGTGTCGACCCACGACGTCGCACCGCTCGGGGCGTCGGCGACAGCCTGGCGACGGCGCGATTGTGCGGGCAGCAGATCGATCCACTGCCTGACCGATCGCGGCAGCCGTTCGATCAGCGTTACCAGGTCCAGGAACAGCATCAGATCCGCCCGCAGCTGCGTGTCCTCGGGCCGCCAGTCCCGTGGAAGCTCATCGGCGGCTAGCTGATTGAGAACCTTGACCAGCTGGCCGCGGCCGACCCACGCCCGCAGGACGTGGTCCAAACCCGCCTCCGGAACCGGCAGCATGACGTCGGGCTCGCTCCCGACCGTCAGGACAATACGCGGCTCATCTCGACGATCCACTCCCACTCGGACTGACCGAGAGCGTGGTGGTCCTCGACGATCGCCCTGCCCAACGAGGGCAGCTCGTCCTCCATCTCCCGCAGCCACGTCCCGACGTTCACCAGGTACGCCTCGGCGAGCAGTTCGCGGTCGACCTGACTGACGCCGGTGAGCGGCTCGGCGTCCGTACCGACGCCAGCCGCGATGTAGTCGGCCATCCGCAGGAACAGCGCCGGCCCGAGGGTGGTCATCGAATTCATCAGGTGCGCAGAGTAAATGGATACGATCGCGTCGAGCAGCGGTTCCGGCAGTCCGCTGTCCTGAGCCAGCAGCGCGGTGCGGAACTTGTCGGCATCCGCCGCAGGAATGGGCACTCGCAGGAACCGACGACCCAGGGCGTGGCCGAACCGGAACACTCGTTGCGCGTCGAGCGCGTTGTACGTGCCCAACAGCCGCCACTCGGTGCCGGCCAGATACCGGACGGGGCCGCCGGGCACGGGCGTCGTCAGCAGGTCGGCGTTGTCCACCGAACACGTCGCGGTGCCCGACCAGCCGAGCTCGACCTGAGGCGAGCCGATCGACGGCGACACCGCACCAAGGGTCACATCCTGACCACTGAGCCAGGTCAGGAGGCCGCCGAAGATGCGGTCCATGTCGGCCCGGTTGACCTCGTCGATGATCAGCCACCGACCGGCAGCGACCGCACTCAACACCCGGCCGGGCCGGAACCTCAGCTCGCCGCCGTCGATCGTCTGACCGCCGACCAGATCGGTGGCCGACCAGTTCTCCTCAGCAGCAGACCATTCCACGCCGGACGGGCCGGCCTGGAAACCGAACGACTTCGGGTCGGCGACGATCCGGTCGACCACCTGACGCAGCAACGTGGTCTTCCCGCTGCCGGGTGGGCCAACCAGGATGACCGCGGGCGCGGACAGAATGGCCAGACGCACCATCCGCTCGATGCGCGGGTCGATCTCGATGGGCACGCTGATGACCGACGGGACCTGTCCGCCAACGGAATTGCCGGCGGGGTTGCCCGTCACGGTGGTGCCCAGCACCGGATGATGCTCGGGGGAGAGCTCGGGGAAGATCGACTGCAGCCGCCCGATGGTCGCGTCACTCATCGAAGATCACCAGCCGGTCCGGCGTGGCTTCCCTCAGGAACAGGGCCGCCTTCAAGGACGGCAACCGGCCCCGCTTGCGCATCGCGTTCAGCATGTGCTCGGGCGTCACGTCACCCAGCACGCTGATGACTGCGTATTGCGGGTTGGACTTCGCCATCTCGTCGCAGCGGTTGCCGATCTGCTTCTGCTCGGTGACCAGCTTGCCGATGACCGGTCCGCCCTTCTGGCCGTCGCCCACGCCCAGCTCGTCGGCGAACCACCGGTACAGCGGATCCCACTTCGACGCGTCGTTGCGGCTGGCGGCGATGCCGTGCTTGACGGCGTCGATGATGCCGTCGCGCAGGCGTTGCGGATCGTCGAGATCGCCGAACAATCCGGTCATGCACCAACGCTATGTGAGAGCGGTCATCGGGGTCGACAGGACCCGCGGAACTACGCGCCCAGAGTCCGCACGATGTCGGGTTTCATGGTGTCCAACTGCGCGTCCCAGTACCCCCAGCTGTGGGTGCCGTTGGGCGGGAAGTTGAACGTGGCGTTCTTGCCACCCGCGGCGCTGTACGCGTTCTGGAAGGCGACGTTGCTGTCTTTGGTCAGCCCCTCCAGAAAAGTGGCAGGCAAGTCGGCGCCGCCCAGTTCGTTGGGCGTGCCGTTGCCCGTGTAGACCCAGAGCCGCGTGCCGTTGGAGGCCAGTCGGCCGGCTTGGAGGGTCGGGTCGTTGCGCTGCCACGTCGGCCCGCCGCCCGGACCCCACATCGCGGTCGCGTCGAATCCGCCGGCGTCGCGCATCGAGACACCGACCAGAGTCGGCCAGACGCCGTCAGACAGATGGAGGAATCCCGACATCGACCCCGCGTACTTGAACGTGCCTGGGTGGTAGGCGGCCAGAATCAGCGCGGCGCTGCCCGCCATCGATGGTCCGGCAACCGCATTGCCGGACGGCGAGATGCCCTTGTTCGCCGACAGGTAGCCGGGTAGTTCGGAGGTCAGGAACGTCTCCCAGTTGTACGTCTGGGTCGTCCCGTTGCCCACGGCTGGCGAGCTCCAGTCGGAGTAGAAGCTGGACATGCCGCCGACGGGCATGACCACCGATACACCTGACTGGTAGAACTTCTCGAACGCGTTGGTTTCGATGTCCCAGCCGCTGTTGTCGTCGCGCGCGCGGAGGCCGTCGAGCAAGTACACGGCGTGCTTTCCGCCGGCCTGGAACTTCACCGGAACGTCGCGGCCCATCGCGGCCGACGGCACCATCAATGTTTCGACCGGTAATCCTGGTCGCGAGTACGCCTGCGCGGTCGCCGAACCGCCGACGACACCAATCAGGCCGGGCAGCACGGCGGCCGCGACCGCGGTGACCGCGATCCTGCGGCACGCACTCCGGAATGTGGAATTGAACGTCATCTTCTGCCCATCTCTCGTGAAGACTCGCAAACCCGCGATCAATTGTGTGGTTCGTAGGGCCAAGCGCCCCTCAGCAGGTCGCTGGCTCGGTTGCCGTTTCTTCACAACCACGCGGGCAGCACTCCAGCCGGAGTTCTCGCTGCCACTTTGTTACTCGCAACGTGGTACCCGTTCGTTACCCCAGCGACACCCTCAACGCAGGTCACCCAGCGGGTATTCGTGCAGACGTGCCGGTATCTGCAGGTCAGCACTCATCGAAAGAAACTCTTTCCCAAGAGTGACACTGGACCCACGGTCCGCCAAAACTCAGAAGATCAACCCG
>JBEEHT010000148.1:0-3088 GCA_041167545.1 Verrucomicrobiota bacterium | reverse complement strand
GAGCCTCTGCAGCAGTTCGCCGTATGAGAGCGTCGCCGGTAGCGCAGGCTGCCCCAAGTCAATCCCGCGTCGCGAAGCCTGGACCTCGAACCAGTCCAGCTCTGCCACCAGCGCCACGCATCCGCCGGCAAGCACAGCCTGAGCAGGTCGCGGCGCGCGCGCCAGCAACCGGGCCTGAAATGTCAGTAGGTCCGCGACGAACAGCGCGTCCTGCCCCAACCACTGGTCGAACGCCAAGTCGGAAATCGTGCCCTCCCGCACCGCGTCAAGAAACCGATGCCGGGTAGCGGCGGCCCACAGAGCATCAAGCACGCCCCGAACACTAGCCACGCTGACCCATCACCGCGACAGGGGCGCAGCTGGCTCGGAGTTAACCATTGCCGCCGCTGCGCGCGCTTTGCGTCGAGGTCGACCACCCCGTCGGTGCTGACCCCCTGCTGGTGGCCCTTCACGCTAGCCGCGATCCGATCCGCCATCGGGATGGTCCCACCCTCGGCCATATTAAAACGGCCGACAGACTATTTCGGAGGCATCCTGATCCCGCCGTCCACCCGCCGGACATCGGATCTTTCGGCGTACGGCCAGAGCTGTCAGGGACAGTCGGTTTCCCGCCAGCCGCCTGTGCGGCTACTGACCTGCGCGAGCCACCCCCCTAGCCGTCATCGCGACCGCCAACGTCATCAACTGGTGAGGATCCTGCAGGTCAACGGCGGTCATCCTCGAGATCTGCTCGAGTCGGTAATAGAGCGATTGTCGTCGGATGTGAAGGCGTTTGGCCGCTTCGGCTTTGCTGCCCGCGCACGCGACCAGCGTCTCCAACGTGACGAACAGCTGGCTTCCCTTCGCCGAATCGGCGGTGATGAGGATCCCGATCTGGTCCTCGACGAACTGGCGGAGTGCATCGCGGTCGCCGTGCGCGGCGAGCAGACGCTCCAGCGCCAGCGTTTGCACGCCGGTCACCGACTCCTTCATGTGCAGGTCCTGGCCCAGGGCAAGGGTGATGCGGGTGTCGGCCATGGTTCGCGGAAGTTGACTCACTTCGCGGACCGCACGGCTCACCGTCGCACACAACCGCGAATGAGACCCCAGGGCCTGCGTGGCCGCACCCAGAACCGAGTCAGCGAGGTCGGATGTGCTCTCCGCCGCTCCGGCGAGCAGTCCGAATAGCGTGCCGTCGACGAGGCCGAAGATTCCATGACCGACGTGTCGAACGAGCGCATCGACGACTTGAGCCGCCGAGGTCACACGGTGAGGGTCGACTGCTACGCACACGTACTGCGCGCCCACCGAGGCGATACCGGCCGCGCGCAGCCGTGCCTCCAGAACCCCCCTGTCCACTGACTGATTGGCGACCAATTGCTCCAGCAGGATGTGTTGTGCGCGAAGCGAACCCGCCACGTCTCTGCGTTCACGGATCAGACACAATCCCAGTACGGTGGGGGCCCGGTCCAGCACGGCGTCGACCAGGAGTTCCGGGACCCCCGACGAGCCGACCGCCAGCCGCCCCCATGCAGTCCCATCCACCAGCACCGGGACCTCGAGATGTGGTCCGGGACGGTCCTCTGAACATCCCGACAGTGCCACCGCCCTGCCGGCGTAGTCCGTGAGGCGAGCCCAGGTGCCAAGCGTCGTCGCCACCTGCTCGACGAGCTCGCTTAGCGTGGCGCCGCGCGCGAGCGCCTCGGACAGCGCTCGAGAAGTCTCGTCCGCGTGACGGAGCCGAGCCACCGACCGGTCGATGAGTTCACTGTTGACGGCTTCGGCGACCTCCGTGAACCGTAGCCGTGGCCGAAGCTCGATGATTGGCAGCCCCACGTCGCATGCCTCGGCCACCATCTCGGACGGCACCGCACCGAACGATCTACCCACTTCGAAAAACAATGCAGCAACGCCACTTTCCGCTAACTGACGGACGTAGAGTCGGCGGGCCGCCTCGTCGACCCGCACCAACCCGACACCATTGGTCAGCAGGATCTCATCGCCCCGCAGTAGCGGGGCGATGTCATACAGATCGGCGGTGTGTACCCATCGGACGACGTGGTCCAAGTGCGCGTCCCCGCTGAGCAAGACGGGCTCCGCCGGCTGCAGGACCGGGTGGCTCAGGACCTCCCGCAGGATCAAAGTCATGCGACATTATGACCTGCACACCAACAAAAGCGCATGACATGTTGTCCGTTGCCGTCGTCGCCGTCTGGTCGCATTCTGTTTTCGACGCCGACCCCTCGCAGGAGACACATGACCGCGGAACCTCCGCACCGCACCCTCACCACTGCGGTGGCGCCGACCTGGCGCGACGGAGCCGCCGCAATCGCGATGTTGACCTTCGCCGTCGATGCGGAAACGCCGGTTCTCGCAGCTGGGCGCCGCCACGCGAACAACGCAATGGCCATGACGCATCAGGCATTCGACGCCCGCCGCGGGCTACCTCGACTGCTGGGCATCCTCGATGAGTTCGACATCAAGGCCACCTTCTTCGTCCCGGGGTTCTCCGCCGAGCGCTGGCCCGACGCCGTCACCGACATCGCCACACGCGGCCACGACATCTGTCATCACAGCTACAGCCACCGGCCGGCCACCGAATTGACACCCGCCGAAGAGCGCTGGGAGTTCGAACGCGGATCCGAGGCGCTCGCTGCTCTCGGCATCACGCCGTCCGGCTACCGGTCTCCCATGTGGGCGGCGACGTGGAACAGCGCCGAGCTCGCCGTGGAATACGGCCTCACCTACGACACCAGCCTGATGGACGACGACCGTCCCTACATCATCGAAACCCCTCGCGGACCGCTCGTCGAACTTCCGCCGCACTGGTCACTGGACGACTGGGAGCAATACGCCTACCTGCCCTCACCTCACCTCGGCTACGTCATCGAGCCTCCGGAGAAGGCCCTGGCGCTGTGGACCGCCGAACTCGACGGGCTGCGGGAGTTCGGCGGCCTGTTCCAGCTCACCGCTCACTCGTTCCTGTCCGGCCGAGCCGGTCGGGCTCGCACCATGCGCAAGATGATCGAAACCATCCTCGACCGGGGCGACGTCAAGTTCATGACCGGCAGCGAACTCCGCGACGCAGTCCTGGCCGACCCGACGATCG
>JBEEHT010000147.1:0-2710 GCA_041167545.1 Verrucomicrobiota bacterium | reverse complement strand
CTGGACACCAATCCATGGTCAGTCCTTGCGCCGGCGGTCTTGCTTGGATGCCTGATCATTTCCGTCAATCTGATCGCCGATGCCTACTGGCAGACAGTGGGGTCGAGCATCCCGATGCGTCGCCGTCGCGGGCCAGTGCCCGACCTTACCCACGAGGACCCTCGCCTTGCTGTCGAGAGTCCCACTACCTCGGAGTAGAAGATGACAACCTCGACAACCCGCGGGACCGATCAGTTCTACATCGATGGGGACTGGGTTTCTCCCAGTTCTGCCGCTCGAGCCGAAGTCGTCGATCCTGCCACGGAACAACCGATCGCAGCAGTAGGGCGCGGTACACCTCGGGATGTGGACCGCGCCGTAGCCGCGGCCAGGCGCGCGTTTCCGTCCTTCTCAGCGTCCGATCGAGCTGAACGTCTCGCGCTACTGGGGCGCATCATCGAGGGCTACAAGCGACGCGCCGACGAGTTAGCGACGATGGTTCGTCGTGAGATGGGCGCCCCGAGCCGTTTGGCGAAGGACGTCCAAGTCCCAGGCGGTCTGCTCCCGTTTGAAGTGGCCCGCGACGCTCTAGAAGACTTCGTGTTCGAGGGCACGCAAGGCTCGACCGCCATTGTGTATGAGCCCATCGGGGTCTGTGCATTCATCACACCGTGGAATTGGCCATTGAGTCAGGTAGCGATGAAGGTGGCTCCCGCCCTCGCCGTGGGGTGCACCATGGTGCTTAAGCCCCCCGAGGTGGCCCCTCTTACTTCCCTGATACTCGCGGAGATATTGGATGAGGCCGGCGTGCCCCCCGGCGTCTTCAATCTTGTCAACGGCGCGGGGACGGAAGTTGGAGTCGCGCTGTCATCCCACCCCGAAGTTGACATGGTTTCGATCACGGGCTCGACCGTCGCGGGGGTCCAAGTCGCACTGAATGCAGCGGAGACCGTCAAGCGGGTCACCCAAGAGCTGGGTGGGAAGTCAGCAAACATCCTCCTTGACGACGTGGATGTCGAATCCGTCGTCGCACGCGACGTCGCACGCGTATTCATGAACTCCGGACAGTCATGCAATGCAACCACCCGCATGCTGGTTCCGTCGACCTTGATGGACGCTGTGATCGTGGCCGCTCGCAATGCTGCGGAAAGCTGCACGGTCGGTCCGCCGGACCGGGAAGATGTCACACTCGGCCCGGTCGCGTCGGAAGCGCAGTTCGACAAGATCCAGCGAATGATCAACCAGGGGATCGACGAGGGCGCAACTCTCGTTACGGGTGGTCCCGGCCGCCCGGCTGGACTATCCACCGGCTTCTATGTCCGACCGACGGTCTTCGCTGACGTTACATCCGACATGGTGATCGCTCGTGAAGAGATCTTCGGGCCTGTCCTTATCCTGATGGGCTACGAAGATGAGGATGACGCCGTTCGCATCGCGAACGACAGTGTCTATGGACTCTCGGGGGCAGTCTCGGGGCGGGATTCGGATCGAGCGAGACGCGTAGCTCGAAGACTTCGGGCGGGAAACGTCCACATCAATGGGGCGTCGGCGACTCTCATTGCGCCGTTCGGCGGATACAAGCAATCGGGGAACGGACGCGAGGGTGGCATCTACGGGATGCACGAGTTCCTCGAGATCAAGGCCATCTTCGGCGACAGGGAAGAGCAACTCGCATGACCCGGCATCGCTGGGTCATTCGGAACAGTAGGAAGGGAGAAGCTCGCCATGCCGTATCTCGTCACTAACGACGACGCACGTCTCTACTATGAGGAGCGAGGCACCAAAGGAGATGGTCCAACCCTTATCTTCATCCCCGGGATGACGATGTCGACCGCCTGGTTCAAGGCCCAGCTCGACGGGTTGTCTGGTGACTTCCATTGCGTCTCCTATGACCCGAGAGCGCAGGGAGCGTCAAGCAAGGTCGAATATGGGCACCGGACGGCACGATGGGCGCGCGATCTCTTCGACCTTCTCACCGCTCTCAAGATCGACCAGAGCATCCTGGTTGGGTGGTCGCTTGGAGGTTTGATCTTGTTGGCGTACTTGGACCTCTTTGGTAAGGATCACGTCATCGGCGCCGTAATCGTCGATGCAGGGCCAGCCGAAACCTCGAGGCCTGGATGGGATCTGGGCTCTGGAACTGAGAGCGAGAACAGCGCTTTCCAGGCGACGATCCTGGATGATATGGAAGCGTTCGGACGAGACCTCATACCTATGATGGTTCATCGACCGATGGCCCCGGGCGACCAAGAGAAGCTGACCGAACTGACTCTGAAGATGCCACCGATGGCCGCGCACGAGATCGCGAGGGACGCCATGTATCAGGACTACCGTGACCTGCTACCAAGGATCCGCATCCCTGTGCTCATCGCCGTCGGCGGCCACGGTATGTTGGACGAAGAGAGCTGCACCTATATGCGGGAGAGGATCCCCGACGTACAAGTGACCGTATTCGAGGAGAGCGGGCACTCTCCATTCCTTGAGGAGCCGGAGAAATTCAACGCCGTGGTTCGCGATTTCTCCAACAGCATTCACGCCAAGACGAGTTGAACGAAGGCGAGGAGACTCACACAGACCTGAGGCGACCACCGTCAAACGCGAGGTGCGTTCCTGTGACAAAGCTGGCTCGCTCACTGCAGAGGAACGCCGCGAACGCGGCGAGTTCTTCAGGACGTCCAAGTCGTCCAGCCGGGACCTCGGTGCGGGCGGCTTCTTCCGCCGCCTTCATCGA
>JBEEHT010000146.1:0-3878 GCA_041167545.1 Verrucomicrobiota bacterium | reverse complement strand
AGCAGCGAGTCGTCGGCAAGAAGCTTCGCCCAATGCTGGTCGAACGCAGCCCGGTCGCGCGAATTGAATGCGACCATGGCCACCGCGATCGGATCTCGCTGGTGCTCGAAAAACAGCGGCAAGTCGTTCGCTTCGACCTCCCGCAATTGGATCTTTGGCTTCATTGAGGCAGCAATGGTGCCTCAGAAATTCGAAATCCGAAACACGAAACACGAAACAATGACCGAATGTTCGAAGAAGGAAATTCGAAACGCCTGGAGGATAAGGACCGCCGAGGAACATCTCAAGATTAGAGCATCGCACCGGCCATCACGTCGGTTGGTTTCAAAGCGATCGCAAAGCGATGCTATACGTGACTCACGTATAGCGCCACCTGGTGCTCGCGCCCGCGTGGACACGATTCACTTTTTGGCGGACTCAGCTTTCAAGACTTTGGCGCTGATTCTCTCCCGGCTGGTTTCCAGCAGCACGGTCATGCTGGCTTCGACGTAGGGCGCGTCATCAGGGCCCTTCGGTATCTCGGCGCTGACGCCGATCTTTACCGTGACGGGATTGCCGACGCTGTAGCCGACATCGGGGTCGACGACGCTCATTTGGTTGTAGCTGATGGCGTAACGGGTTGGGGCGGCGTTTTTCTTGCCTTTGAGCGCAGTCTTGAGAAGGGCGGTGGCCCTGGCATCGAGCGTGGGCTTGATGTTCAGTTGGCGGAGGTTCTCGCCGTCGCTTTCGACGAGGAGGACGGCGGTGCTCTCCCATTTCGCCCCGAAGATCAGGACGCCGAAGTGCCAGCCTTCCTCAGCCGGTCCCCAGAGGACCTGCAAGCTGCCGTGGTTTCGGCCGGGGAAATATACGATTTGGTCCTCGGGTTTGCCGAGGTCGAGGCGGCCGAGGACGCGCTTTTCCTTGAGCGAGACGACGGCGTTTCCCATCGCGATGCGATCTTCAATTTTCCCGGCGGCTTCATCGAAGCCGTTGAGGGCATCGGTCTCAGCCGGAGCGACGCCGCTGACGAGGTAGGGGAACTTGGCGGGCTTGCTCCCTTTGTTGCGGGCGGTAAAGAGCACGGCGAGATCGCCGTCGGCATTGGTGGAATCTTTAATCACCCAGGCGACTTCGCCGCCAGCTTTCAGTTTGGCGTCAATCTGCGCGGCGGAATCCGCGGCG
This sequence comes from Verrucomicrobiota bacterium, assembly GCA_041167545.1. Taxonomy (GTDB): domain Bacteria; phylum Verrucomicrobiota; class Verrucomicrobiia; order Chthoniobacterales; family UBA10450; genus AV80. The sequence goes on along the minus strand of JBEEHT010000146.1, from coordinate 2,714 downwards.
ACCAGCGGGTGCGAAACGAGCGAGACGATACCGGCGAACAAAACCGCGCGTAGAACAAGCTGGAATTTCATGGGGGCGAGATTTCGTGGGCGCGGACGACAAGTCAATCGCCAAACGCGGACGTGCTCATTGAGGAGCAAACGAGAGCGGGTCAGTCCAACAAGAGCGGTTAGCGCAAGCGACTTAGACAAATCGTGGTTCCCGTCGCAGTATCTGCGCGGAACAGTCATGGAAATCCATCAACTCAGGTACTTCGTCGCTGTTGCCGAGGAAAGCAGCTTTTCGCACGCGGCGCAGCGGGAGCATGTGTCGCAACCGTCGCTCAGTCAGCAGATCCATAAGCTGGAAGAGGAGTTGAATCAGCAGTTGTTCGATCGGCTGCCGCGCTCGGTGGTCCTGACCGCGGCCGGCAGATGTTTGTTGCCGTACGCGAGATCCATTTTGACTGCGATCGCTGACGCGGGACGCGCGGTGACGGCGCTCGAAGCCGAGGTCGCGGGCCGGCTGGCGGTCGGCGCCATTCCTTCGATCGCGCTCTATATTCTGCCGCGATTGATTGGAAGATTTCAGCACGCGTATCCGAAGGTGACCTTTGAGCTATTCGAGGACACGACGGGCAAGCTGGCCCAGCGCCTCGAGGATGGGACGCTCGACCTGGTGATCGCATCGGGCACGGACGAGAGCCCGAATCTGGCGCGCCATTCGCTCGGCCGGGAAGCGCTCCTTTTGCTGGTCCCGGAGAAGCATCTGTTCGCGCGACGGAAGAGCGTCCGATGGGGCGATCTTGCGGACGAGAAGTTCCTTCTGCTGCATGATGAGCATTCGCTTTCGATCCATGTGCGCCAGCTCCTGGCGGCCAATGATCTGAAACCGGAGCTGGTCCTGCGGGGCGCTCAGCTGGTGACGATCGCAAGAATGGTCGCAGCCGGGCTGGGCGTGACGGTGATCCCGGAGATGATGGCTTCGACCGAGTTCGTGAAAGACTGTGTCGCGGTGCCTTTCGCGAAGCCGGTGCCAACGCGCGAGCTGACTTTGTTGCGCAACCCGCTGCGGGCTGAAAGCAATGCGGCCGCGGCGTTCCGGGAGGAAGCCGCGGCCGTGTTTCTTCGAAAGTCCTCTAGTTCCTAGTTTCTACTTCCTACTTTCCACTTTCTACTTCCTACTTTCTTCGGTCAGAGGTTCACCCTCATGGCTTGGGCCAGGGAGAGGATGGACCAGGTGGAGGTCATAACGATCACTGCGAAAAGAACGAACTCGGCGGCGACACTCGGCCGCTCGCGTTGCGCGAAGCGCTCGCCCAAAAAGCGAAAGGCGCGCAGGCGCATGGAGGTCTTCGAATAAGGCAGCTCACCGTTTCGACCGTTGCTGCTTGTTAGTAATGTTTGCATGCCTAACTAAAAAGCAGGCTGCGCGCTCCTTTTAATACTTAATGCCACTGGCTGTGATAGGCGGCGCCTATGGGGCAGCCGGGTTTCGTGACGATCGATCGAAGAGGGCTCGCGCTGGGATTCTCACGCATCGACAATGTACTTTGAAAATTGCTGGCTCCACAAAGAGACTGTTGCGACATAGCGCAGCCCGGTTTTTTCCAGCACCCGCACGGAGGCGATATTCTCGGACATCACCAGACCGATGATGCGTTTGAGGCCAAGATCGGCGAACCCGTAACGGACCGAGGCAAGCGCGGTTTCAGTGGCCAGTCCCTGACCCCAGTAAGCCGGCAGCAGACGGTAGGCGACGTCGACCTCGCCCAGTTCTTCCAAGTATTTCAAACCCGCAAAGCCAATCAGTTCGCCCGTCGCTTTGAGAATGCAGGCGCCACGGCCAAAGCCGTGTTTCCGGTAATCGGCGATCGGATGATCGATCAAGAGCTGCCGGGCCTGGTCGACATTGAGCAGCGCCTTATCGGGCACGAATCGTAAGACTTCCGGATCGGTATTCAGCTTGAAGAACGCCTCCGCGTCCTCCTCCACATACTCTCGCACCAGGAGTCGATCAGTCTCGAAGATCACTTTCATGCTAGGCCGTGACCCGCCTTCGCGAGGCTTTGGCGTGGCAGGCCAGTGACATGTGACTGCGCTGCCGCTTCTTTGCTGAACTGAACACTTACCCTGCTTCCATCGAAACGGCGAGACTCTTTACCAACGGCTGGCCTGTGGTTCGAGGTGATGGCTGGTGAAAGTCGAAAGTCGAAAGTAGGAAGTAGGAGATCAGAACGGGGAGCGAACGACGCCGCCATCGGCACGCAGGGCGGCGCCGTTCGTGGCGGAGCTGAGCGGACTGCAGATGAACACGACCATGGCCGCGACTTCGTCGGGCGTGGCGAAGCGTTTCAAGAGCGAACTCGGCCGCGCTTTCTCGAAGAATTCCTTCTCGACCTGCTCCCGGGTTTGGCCGGCCTGTTGCGCGAGCGAACCGACAAATTCGTTCACGCCTTCGGAGGCGGTCGGGCCGGGCAACACCGCGTTGCAGGTGACGCCGGTGCCGGCGCAGGTTTCGGCGATCCCCCGCGCGACCGCGATCTGCGCGGTCTTGGTCACGCCGTAGTGGATCATCTCGGCCGGGATCTGGAGGCCCGATTCGCTCGAGATGAAAACGATCCGGCCCCAGTTGCGCTCTTTCATCCGCGGCAGATAAGCGCGGCTCAAGCGCACGCCGCTCATGACGTTGACCTCGAAAAAGCGCAGCCAGTCGGCGTCGGGGATTTCTTCGAA
>JBEEHT010000145.1:0-2500 GCA_041167545.1 Verrucomicrobiota bacterium | reverse complement strand
CCGGACCTGCTCGATTTTCTGCTTGCGACGTGCATCACCAAACAGATCTGCAGCGGACTGGCCACCGCGCTGACCGGCAACCCGCGCAGCCGAAGCCTTCTCGAAGAGATCGAAAAACGCGATCTGTTTCTCCGCAGGACCGATGCCGAGGGAACATGGTTTGAATACCACCACCTGTTCGCCGAGTACCTGCTGCAGCGCCTCGAGCGTGACGCAGAGGATCGGATACCACAGCTGCACCGCAGAGCGGCGCAGTGGTTTACCGAACACCACATGCTCAGCCAGGCCGTCGATCATTTGATCCTCGGTGGCCAGGCTCGGCAGGCGGTCGACGCCGTCGAGCAGGCGGCCACCGATCTGATGGAGCAGTCACAGATGAGCACGTTGATCGGGCTCGCGGCCAAGCTGCCGGCCCAACATGCCGATGCGCGCCCGAGGCTTCAAGTCGACCTCGCGTGGGCGAACGTCGTCCTCCATCGTCTGGCGGCCGTCGAAGAGGCACTTCGGCTGGCCGAGGTGGGCATGGACTCGGCTACGAAGAACGAGGAGGGAGACCTGCGCGCCGAGATGGACCTGATTCGCGCCGTGATCGCCGCTTTCCAGGACCGTGTCGACAGCTTTGCCGAAACCGCCGTTGAGGCGTGTGTCGACAGGGCCGACACACTGCGGCCCTTCATTCTGTGCCGCGCAGCCGACCTCGCATCATTTCGCGCGCTCCGGATGTCGGACTTCGATGACGCACTTCGCTGGCAGCGGTGGGGACGCCAATTCCACGATCGCATCTCAGGGACGCTGAGCGTAAGCTACGGATACTGTTTTGCCGCGATTGCCGCCAACGAGCAGCTCGATATCGCCGGCGCCGAAGCGCACCTGCGCCACGCAATGCGCATCGCGCTGCTGCCGTCCGGTCGCCCCACCTATGTCGCAAAGCTCGCCGGAGCACTGTTGGGGGAGCTTTTCTACGAACACGGCCAACTCGACGAAGCCGAAGTATTGCTCGACGACGCATACGCATTGGGCGCCGAGGGCGGAATCGTCGACTTCATGCTCGCCAGTTTCGGGACCGGAGCGCTGCTGAAGTCTTCCCGCGGTGACGCAGCGGCCGCGCGTCGCCGTCTCGCCGAGGGCCTCGACATCGCCAAGACGCTGCAACTCCCGCGGCTGCAGGCCCGGCTACTCAATGACAGTGTCCGGATTGCCGCCCTGTCGGGGGAGCCGATCGAGGACTCTCTGGCGCGGCGAATCACCCAGTCGCATTCTGAACACCTCGACGAACTCGGCGGCGTGACAGCCGAACTCATAGCGGATGCACAGATCCGAATGCTCCTGATCGACGGGACACCGTCGGCTCTGGATGAAGCCTGCGGGCGGGCCCGCGCTTGCCGTGATCGGGTTGATCAGCACAGTCGCCCCCGTGCACACCTTCGCGCGACGCTGCAACTCACGCACTGTCTCGGTGCTCACGGCGATCATGATGAAGCGGTCCGCGTCCTGCACCCCGTACTGAGAACCTGTGCCGCGCTTGGGCTTAGCCAGTTGCTCATCGACGAGGGGCCGCAGATGATTCGCCTCGCGCAGGACGTTGTTCACGCGAGCGGGTCCAGATCTACGGATCAGGCCACGCTGGCCAACGTTCGCGATTTCGTATCGAACCTGGCCGACACGTCAGGCGTCTGACGCGTCACGGGTTCGGGCGGACGGTCAACTCGGGGGTCCGGGCACGCTTGTCGAGGTAGCGCTCACGGGTGACCAGATACACCGGGAACGCCATCGATACGCCGATGTAGGACAGTGCCACGAAGATCCAGCCCCACTTGTACCCCAGTCCAATCCGCTTGCTGTCGGTCACAACCCATACCATGAACACCAGCCAGGCGACGGCCATGTCGATGGTCAGGAACGCGGCGGTGCCACCGGCCGCCAGCGCATCACCGAAAAACGTCACCGGGTTGAGGATGTTTCCACCGGCGGCCATCCAGGAAAATGCGTGCGGCCAGGTCAGCACCAGTGCCACGGCGCCGGCGACGATGTAGAAGGCGTGACGAACATTGGTGGATGTGGATGCGGCCATAGGCAAGTTCCTTGAGTGACTGACTACGTGGGATGCGGCAAGGAACTCGGGTCGCCCGTGGTGGCGACATGGCTGTGACGCGTGGGCGTTTCGAGCGATCCCCGCACGGCCCCTTCCGCATCACCACTGGCTGATGTTTGCGGCAGAAGAGACGCCGCCGCGCGCACCAGCATGACCGCGAAGCCGATGCTGAACACGGTTGCCGCCGCGATCAGTGGTGTCGAGGGGTGCTCGAGGTGCACGGCGATGATGGTGGGCCAACCCGCGCCGAAGTTGGCCCCGAAGAATGTGAACGGAAACAGGACGAACAGAATCAGTAGTTGCCACTGACGGTTGCAGCGGGCACGCAGCTGGGTTGCCGCCACCGCGAAGCAGACCACTTGAGCGGCCTCAAGTACGCCAATCACAAACGGGTACTGCACGATCCGG
>JBEEHT010000144.1:0-2993 GCA_041167545.1 Verrucomicrobiota bacterium | reverse complement strand
GACCGATCAGCTGCGGTCGGTAGCTGTGACCGAGCAGGCCGGCGCGGCGGCCCCCTGGCGACAGCGAGGTCGCGCTCCTGAGCGCGAGACCCGAGTCGTCGTCCGCGCCGATCTCGACCGGCACGATCACCGGCATGCCGTCGGCGCCCGCGTAACCGAGCAGCGTGTGAGCCGTGGCGCGCAGGCGCTTCGCCGCGCGCGCGACGTCGACCCGAGGACCGATGCCGCCCTTCGGCGGACGCTGCGGCTCGGCTGGCGCCACCGGCAGCGGTTCCCCGTGTACGGCGTCCGCCGCCCCCACGGCAGCGAGCGTCGGCCACGTGAGGATCCGCGTCACGGTCACCTCGACCGGTACGCGACTGACGTAATACTCATGCAGCCAGCGGTCCCAGAAGATGCCTTCCCTGGGAGGGCCGAGGTAGGCGGTCGCCTGCGCGCGGATCAGGCCGCGCATCGCGTCCGACGGCTGTTCGATGACGCGTGCCGTGCCCTGCGTCAGCACGTACCGAGTCGCCGTCGCGCGGCCATGCTCGCGCGCGTGGAACGCCATCGCCACGCGCGGATCGGCGCCGATGCGCTCGAGCTTCTTGGCGAACCCGAGCGACGTCGTGAAGCCGAGCGTCCCCAGCTCACGGTCGCGCAGGCCGATCGGCGCGACGGCCTGGACGACGACGCCGGCGGCCGGGGTGCGGTAGCCGAGCGCGACCGTCAGATCGCCGGCGAAGATCTCGTCGAGGTCGTCGTCCCAGGTGACCGTCATGACAGGAACGCGAGCAGGTCGTCGTTGAAGCGCTCGAAGCACTCGACCTCGGGGATGTGCCCGACGTCCTCGTAGACGATCAGCGAGGCGCCGGGGATGCCGGCGGCGAGGTGGCGGCCGTTCTCGACGCGCACGAGCGGGTCGGCGTCGCCGTGGATCACGAGCGTCGGCGCCGTGATCTCGCCGAGCCGGCCGGCGACGTCGTGCGCGCGGCACGCGCGGAGCTGGCGCAGGTAGGCGTCGACGCGCATCGGGTTGTGCCGGGCGATCTCGACGAACTCCTCGATCGCCTCGGGATGGCGGTCGGCGAAGCCGGGGCCGGCGACGAGCGAGCAGACGCGGCGCGCGCCGTCGCCCGTCTCGACCTCCTCGTCGCCGGGCAGCAGCGCCCGGAAGACCTCCGCGGACGTCGACACGTGCGTCGCGCCGCCGGCCGACGTCACGACGAGGATCAGGCGATCGACGAGCTGGGGGTGGGCGAGCGCGAGCTCGAGCGCGATGAAGCCGCCCATCGAGATGCCGATCAGCGACGCGCGCTCGATCCCGAGCGCTCCCGCGAGCGCGTGGACGTCCGCCGCGAGATCGGCGATCGCGTACGGCTCGGTCGCGGCGTCGCTGTCGCCGACGTCGCGGTAGTCGAGGGCGAGCGTGCGAAATCGCCCGCCGAGGACCGGCAGCTGCTTGTACCAGCCCTGCCGCTTGGCTCCGATGCCGCACAGCAGCAGGACGGTGGCCCGCGGATCGCGCGGCGCGAGCTCCTCGTAGGCGAGCCGGCGCCCGTCGACCTCCACGAACTGCGCTGCCGCGAACTCCATGCGCTTCCCCGTTGCCGTGTCCACCTCCGGCGTACTGCCGACTGTACGGGCGCGGCGGCGACGCCGCAAACGATTCGAGCACCGACGTCACAGCATGGTCATAGTCTCGTTGTACAAGGCCGTCATGACCGATACGCCGCACGTGCGCACGATCGGAGAGCTGTGGCGCGAAGGCGTCGCTCGCAAGCGCCCCTGGCCGGCGTACCTCGTCGAGCAGGACGGCGACTGGCAGGCCGTGTCCTGGGCCCAGGCCGGCCGCCGCGTCGACGAGCTCGCAAACGGACTGCTGGAGCTCGGGCTGCGCAAGGGCGAGACCTTCGCGATCCTCGGCAGCACGCGGATCGAGTGGGCGCTGCTGGACTTCGCGCTCGCCTGCGTCGGCGCCGTCACGGTCGGCGTCTACGCGAACAGCTCGGCCAGGGAGACGCGCCACATCGTCGAGCACTCGGAGGCGGTCGGCGCCGTCGTCGAGGGCGAGCAGCAGCGCGCGAAGCTCGGCGGCACGGCGCTGCGCCACCTGCTGGCGTTCGACGAGCTCGACGAGCTCGCGGCCCGCGGCCGCAGGTACGCCGCCCAGCACCCCGGCGCCCTCGACGCGGCCGTGGCAGCGGTCGGCGAGGACGACCTGTTCACGCTGATCTACACGTCGGGCACGACCGGGCCGCCGAAGGGCTGCATGATCACCCATCGCAACTTCCACGCGATGGTCACGGTCGTCGACCGCCTGCCCGAGTTCACCCAGGCGCGCGACAGCGTGCTGCTGTTCCTGCCGCTCGCGCACAATTTCGCGAGGCTCATGCATCTCGGCGGTCCCCACATCGGCTACACGATCGCCTTTCTCGACGACCCGCTGCGCGTGTTCGACGCATTGCCGCAGGTGCGCCCGCAGGTGTTCCCGAGCGCGCCGCGCTTCTACGAGAAGATCCACGCCGGCGTGCTGCAGAGCCTCGAGCAATCGCAGGGCGCCAAGCGGCGCGTCGGCGAGTGGGCGCTGCGAACCGGTTACGACGTCAGCCGCCTGCGGCAGGCGGGCAAGCCGATCCGGCCCGCGCTGGCGCTGCGCCACAGGGCGGCAGACCGCCTGCTGCACGCGAAGGTCAGAGCACGGCTCGGCGGGCGACTGCGGCTCGGCTTCTCCGGCGGCGCACCGCTGTCGAAGGACGTCTGCGAGTTCTTCCACGCGATCGGCGTCCTCGTCATCGAGGGCTACGGGCTGACCGAGTGCACGGCGGCGGTGACCGTCAACCGGCCGGACGCCTTTCGCTTCGGCACCGTCGGCCAGGCGCTTCCCGGCATCGAGTTGACGCTGGCCGATGACGGCGAGCTGCTGGTCGGCGGCGAGACGGTCTTCGCCGGCTACCTCAAGGATCCGGCCGCCACCCGCGACGCGCTCGACGACGACGGGCGGCTGCGCACGG
>JBEEHT010000143.1:0-4069 GCA_041167545.1 Verrucomicrobiota bacterium | reverse complement strand
TCTCCGACGTGCCGCCGGCGATGGTGCCCGAGAAACTGCGCGCGAAGCGCTCGAACCAGCTGGCGAAGTAGTGGTCGAGGTTCATGTGTGCATAGGGCCCGGTCGTCGCCGGGTGGGCCAAGCCGTCCGGGCCCGCCGCGGTCAGGATGTTGCTCGACGCGTTCATCTCCGCCTCGGAGCCAAAGAGTTTCAGCACCGACACGGCCGCCACGTCTACCTCGCCACGGGCTGCCTTGGCCAACGAGATCGAGCCAATCGCCCGCAGCGCCTGGTAGTCCATGACGATCGTGGCGTACTGATCGCGCTCCAGGGGCGTGGTCGGTGCGAAGTCGGAGATCATGTTGTCGATCCGGTCGGCGAAGCCGAGCCACATCATGGTTCGCTCGTGACCCAGCGACCCGTTGGCCACCCGCCATCCCTGGTTGAGCGGGCCGACGAGGTTCTCGGCGGGGACCGCGACGTCGGTGAAGAACACCTCGTTGAAGTCCTTGTTCTCCTCGCCGCACAGGTCGGCGAACGGACGGCGCACCACACCGTCGAGGTCGGTGGGGATGATCAGCACGCTGATGCCCTTGTGCTTGGGCGCGTCGGGGTCGGTCCGCACGAACGTCAGCAGGAAGTCGGCGTCGTGGGCGCCCGATGTCCAGACCTTCTGACCGTTGACGACGAAGTGGTCACCGGTGCGGACGGCCCGGGTGCGCAGCGATGCCAGATCGGAGCCTGCGCTGGGCTCGCTCATGCCGAGCGAGGCGGTGATCTCGCCGCGCAGCACGGGCACCGCCCAGCGATGCTTCTGCTCGTCGCTGCCGAACGAGATCAGCGACGCCGCAATGATGTTCACGCCCTGCGGGTTGAAGCTGTGATAGATCCGCCGCTTGCAGAGCTCCTCCAGGTGCACGTACTGCTGAAGCACCGAGGCGTTGCGACCACCGAACTCCGGCGGCTGCGCGGGCAGCAGCCAGCCGTTGTCGAACAGCAGGCGCTGCCAATCCCGTGCCCACTGCGGCATGTGCGAGACCGAGCGCGGTCGTTCCAGCGTCTGCTCCGCGGTGGGCAGGTGCTCGTCGAGGAACGCGACGAACTCGGCGCGAAATTCCTCGACGTCGGAATCGAAGGTCAACTGCATCAGAAGTCCCCGTACTCGTCGGCGATCAGCGCGCGGTGCTCGGCCGCGCCGCCGAGCATGTGCTCGCCGGCCTTGGCCCGCTTGAGCGCGAACTGTAGGTCGTTCTCCCAGGTGAAACCCATGGCCCCGAACAGCTGCAGGCCATGGCGGAAGACCAGGGATTGGCACTCCCCCGCCGATGCCTTGGCCATCGCGGAGGCCAATCGCCTGCGTGGATCGTCGGCGGCGATGGTCAGCGCGGCGAAGTAGGACAGCGCACGCGCGCGTTCGATGGCGACGTGCATGTCGGCCGCCTTGTGCTGCACGGCCTGGAAGGATCCGATCGGCACGCCGAACTGGTAGCGGCTCTTCACGTGTTCGAGCGCCAGATCGAGGATCCGCTGGCACGCACCGACCATGGTCATCGCCATGCCGGTGAGCGCCAGGTGTCGCGCCCGCTCCGCGTCGACGGTGAGCCGCTCGGCGTCGGACAGGTGCAGCCGGTTGAAGCTGACCTCGGCGACGTGCAGCACCGGGTCGAAGACCTCGTTGCGGCGGGTGGTCACCGCGTCGGCGTCGACCACGAACACTCCGGCCGCGGTCACCACGGCGAGACGCTCGGCCCGGTCGCCGTCGAGGACGTGGCGGGCGGTGCCGTCGAGAATCCAGCCGTCGGCATCGCGGTATGCCGTCACGCCGTCATAGACGGCCGTGCCCGCCTGCTGCGGGTCGAAGCGGTCGCCGACCAGTGGCGCGAACTGCGTCAGCGTGGCGAGGAACGGGGTCGGATCGGTGGCGCGGCCCAACTCCTCCAGCACGATCGCGAGTTCGACGGCGTTCTCCGGATCGGTCAGCTCCGTCCATCCGGCGTCGACGTAGACCGTCCACAGCGGCGCAGGGTCGGCTCCGTCCTCGGCGACGCTGCGGACCAGCGACGGCGGACATTGCTTGCCGACCGCGTCTCGCACGGTCTCCTGCCATAGCCGCTGATCAGCATCCAACTCCAACAGCATCCGGCCGCCTCCTGCGTCACTCGCCTGGTGGGCTCGAGAATAGCATTCTCAATATTTGGAGTTTCAATTCTCCGAGTGCTACTACGTGGTTTCGCCCAGGGTGCGCTACGCGACTGACCAGCAGACACTCCGACCAGCGCGAACGTAAGCGAACCGCTGGAGAACCTAGTTCTTGCTAATGAAGAACTAGGATCTACACTGAGATCAGTTCCGGCGGCGCCGTCGGCTGGACGAACACCAAAGGACGGATCTCGGTGAGGCAACACACTGACGGGTCTGGGAATGTGACCATGACGCCCGTCATCGACGCCAGCGTGCACATCTTCTGTCAGTCCAACAAAGACCTGCGCCAGACCTTCATGCGCGAGCCGTTCCGCAGTCGCGGCTTCCCCGACTACGAGATGGACTGGTACGGCGCGCCCGGCGGCGAGTACGTCAAACACAGCTTGGGACCGGACCGCCAGTACCCCGGCTCGGACCCGGCGCTGGTGGCCGAGGAACTGTTCACCAAGCGCGGCGTCGACGTCGCGATCCTGCACCCGATGACTCGCGGCATCATGCCGGACCGGCACCTTGGCACGGCCATCGCCGCGGCACACAACGAGATGATGGTGACCCGCTGGCTCGACGGCGAGTTCGGCGACCGATTCCGCGGCACCATCCGCGCCAATCCCGACGACATCACCGGTGCCCTGCGCGAGATCGACAGATACAAGGACCACCCACGAGTGGCGCAGATCGGCGTTCCACTCCAGTCCCGCGAGCTGTATGGGAAGCCGCAGTTCTGGCCGCTGTGGGAAGCCGCCGCCGCGGCGAATCTGCCGGTGGCCGTGCACATCGAGGGCGGGAACGGGATCGGCTTCGCGCCAACGCCATCCGGCAACACCAGGACCTACGAGCAGTACCTCGGCTTCATGTCGCTGAACTACCTCTATCACCTGATGAACATGATCGCCGAAGGGGTATTCGAAAGGATGCCCACGCTGAAGTTCGTCTTCGCCGACGGAGCGGCCGACCTGCTCACGCCATTCATCTGGCGGATGGACTGCTTCGGCAGGCCCCACCTGGAGCAGACGCCGTGGGCACCGAAGATGCCGAGCGACTACCTGCCCGGCCACGTGTACTTCGTCCAGGGCAGTCTCGACGGCCCCGGCGACACGGAGTTCGCGGGCGAATGGTTCGGCTTCACCGGCAAGGACGACATGACGATGTTCGGCTCGAGTTACCCGCACTGGGACTGCAATGAGTTGACGGTGCCCGCCAGCTACCCAGCCGCGCAACGCGACAAGCTCGCGTGGCGCAACGCCGCAGAGCTCTACGGCATAGACATTCCGGCCACTGCGGCCGCACAGTAGAGGGAGACCAGGAGGCCATCATGACCGTGACAGCCAATCCACGAGTGCCTGCCGCCGAGCGCATCGCCGTGCGGTGCGTCGACTCCGACGTCCACCCCACGCCGCGCAAGGGTGAGCTGGGCGAGTACATCCCAGCGGAGTGGCGCAGCAAGTTCGGAACCCATCCGGTCGGCGAGCAGATCTACTACGACGCTCCCGACTACGCACATTCCTACGCGATGCGCGTCGACACGTTCCCGTCCGACGGCGAGTTCGCCGGCAGCGACCCGGATCTGGCGTTCAAACAACTGATCATGGAGGCCGGCTCGGACATCGCGATACTGGAACCCGGCGTCTATTCGAGCCGGGTGTCCGAGTTGAACCACGTCATGTCGTGCGCCTTGAACGACTGGCAGGCCCATCACTGGCTGGACAGCCACAACAACTGGCACGAGCGGTGGCGCGGGTCAATCTGCCTCGCCATCGAGGAGCCGGAGTTGTCCGCACGCGAGATCGAGCGCTGGGCCGGGCATCCCTACATGGCGCAGATCCTGATCAAGGCCGAGAGGCGCCCGTCGTGGGGCGACCCGAAGTACGACGCGATTTGGGCGGCGGCC
>JBEEHT010000142.1:0-2866 GCA_041167545.1 Verrucomicrobiota bacterium | reverse complement strand
TCGCCTCGATGCTGATCGCCCCGACGACGACGGAGTTCGCGGCGAAGGTCGCACTGCTCTCGTCGCTCGCGCTCGTGTGCCTCGCGAAGGCAGTGACCTGGTTCGTGCCGATCCGCGTCGACAGGACTCGGCTCGCCGCCGCCGCTGCCGTCGGGATCGCCGCGTACGCCGGCGTCGTGACTCTCGCGAACAGCTCACACGGATCGTTCGCGGCGCCGGTGCTGCCGCCGGGCACGCTGCCGCACATCGCCATCCTCCCCTCGCCGGGCGTGCAGACCCAGCTGAACCAGGCGACCGCCGAGCAGATCGCGTACGCGCTCGTTGCCGCCCGGCCGGCACATGCGGGCGACTCCCTCGGCATCCACCTCGTGCCCGGCAACGAGCAGTCCCCACCCACCGCGGTTGCCCAGCTTGCAGGCGTGACGTACCGGCTGCACCTCACCTCGAGCGGCGCGTGGGCGCTCTCGGCGCAGGCGGCGCAGCAGCTCGCCGCGCCGACGCCGCAGAGCAACACGCTCGCGGGGAGCCGGCTCACGGACGTCGCGCCGCTCGTCGGCCTCGACTTCCAGCAGGGCTCGTTCCGCTACGGCATATCGAACGACACGAAGGCGATGATGGGCGGCGGCGTCTGCTGGCTCGACTACAACGGCGACGGTCGGCTCGACCTATTCGCGGTCAACTCGTACGCGAGCGCAGACACCGAGCAATGGCAGTCGCACGGCGGGCTGCCGACGAGCGAGCTCTTCGAGAACGTCGGTGGCAGCTTCCGGAACGTGACGTCGCAGGCGCACGCGGGGCTCGCCGTGCAGGGCGACGGCTGCGCGGCCGCCGACCTGGACGGCGACGGGCGCACCGACCTCGTCGTCTCCACGACGACGGGCGTCGAGGTGCTCTGGAACACGGGCCACGGCTTCAGCGAGGCGCGCCTGCCGGCGCCGAGCGGCTGGTACACCGGGATCGCGGTCGCGGACGTAAACGGCGACGGCCGGCCGGATGTCTATATCGCCGGCTACTCCGACCTGAACAGCCCCGTACCGAACTCGATCGCAGGCTTCCCGACGAACGTCGCCGGGGTGCGCGACCTGCTGTTCCTGAACGACGGCGCGCGCGGTTTCCGCGAAGTCGGCGTCGAGGCTGGTCTCGAGGCAGCCGGGTTCCGCCACGGCCTGGGAGCCCAATTCATGGATGTGAACGGCGACGGGCGGCCCGACCTCTATGTCGCGAACGACGAGGATCCGAACGCGCTCTACGTGAACGTGCCGTGGCCCGGCGGGGCCAAAGCCGACCCCACAGGGCTCGGTTTCCGCTTCGAGGAACGCGCCTCTGCCGCGGGCGTCGCGGACCCCTTTGCGGGAATGGGGATCGCGGCGGCCGGCGGCCGCCTCTTCGTCACGAATTCACGCGGCGAGCCGTCGGCCGCATACATGCGCGCGGGCTCGCGCTTCGCGAACATCCGGCCGCTCATCGACCCGGCGCTCGGCACGGGCTTCGCCGGCTGGGGCGCTTCGTGGGTCGACCTCCAGAACTCCGGGCGCCCCGACCTGGTGCTCACCGCCGGAGCGATCCCGGTGACGAGCTTGAAGGGCGACGCCGAGCCGGTACGCGTCCTCGCCCCCACGTCCGGGTCGAAGTACGGCGACGACCGCGGCGTGCTCCAAAGCGCGGTCACGGTGAACGGGCGCGGGCTCGCCGCTGCCGACGCGAACAACGACGGTCGTATGCAGATCGCGATCAACACGATCGGCGGCAGGCTCGTCCTGTTGCGCCCCTCCCGCCCTGCGGGCCACTGGCTCGACGTGGCGCTGTCGCGGTTCTCGCCTGGAGCGGTCGTCACGGCCGTGCTCCCGAACGGAACGCGGCTGTCGCACGAAGTGACGGCGGGAAGCAGCTACCTGTCGTCTGAGGATCCGCGCGTGCACTTCGGGCTCGGTCGGGCCACGCGCATCGCTCGGCTGATCGTGCGGTTCCCGTCCGGCGCCGTGACGCGTCTCGAGGGCATGCCGGCCGACCGCATCGTCTCCGTGGTCGCGCCGGCCGTGCGCCCGCCCACCACGCGAGCCGCGCTCACAGCGACGCTCGCCGGGTGCACGCCGGCGAGGGGCGGCCGTTCCGTCGCGCGGATCTGGAACGACGCAGCCGCCGCAGTCCTACGTGCCGGCACCGCTCCCGAGCCGGTTCAGGCGCGCGACCTCTACGACGTATCGGCGGCCGTCGCCCGCGCGTACGTCCTCGCCAAGACGGCCGCCGGCCGCGATGCTGCGATCAGCTACGCGGCGTACCGGCTTCTCGTCTGGCAGGCGTCGTACAACGCTAACCTCGGCGCGACCTTCGAACTGCTGACGAATCAGCTTCGTGCGCTTTGCTACTCGCCCGATTACACAGCCCAGTCCGGCGGCGGCGGCGCGCTCGGGAACCGGATCGCACTCGCTGCGATCAACACGCTCGCCCACGACGGTGCGAATGAGCAGCTCCACTTCGCCGACCCGACGTTCACGGCGCGGAACCAGCCACTGATCGTGGCGCAGTCCGGCTCGACGGTGCACGACCCGACGTTCTGGCAGCCGCTCGCACTGGCGCAGGTCTCGCCGCGCGGCTCCGGATCGGTGCCTGCGCAGGTCCAGTCCTTCCTCGGCTCGCAGTGGGGTGAGGTCCGCACGTTTGCCGGAACGATCGCGGTGGGCGCTCCCGCACTCGGCGATCCGTCGGGCAAGACCTATCGCAACGCTGCGATCGCGGCGATCCGCGCGACGGCCGAGCCATTCGCGCGCTCGGCGCTCGACACGTCGCCCGCCGCCTGGAACGCGTCGCTCCCCTCGCTCGGACTGAAGCGCGACGTCCGACTCGACCTCGCGCTGAACGGCGCGTT
>JBEEHT010000141.1:0-91239 GCA_041167545.1 Verrucomicrobiota bacterium | reverse complement strand
ATTTGTTGCTGCCAGTAGATCGTCGGCTTGATGGTTTCGATGACGCTTTCACGAATGATGCCCTGAGTCGGTTGTGTGGCGACGACCTTCAACGGCAGGCCGTAGTCGAATGCGTCTCCGGTGTGATCCTTCACCTCCAGCCCCATTTCGTGTAAGCTTTCGAGTATGCTTTCGATGTGTCGGTAAACGCGCTTCATCTCGTCACGCACTTCGCCTGAGGAACTATCGACCATTTTCGCTTTCGCCTTCCACACATTCGTCGCGATTTCCGCGATTCCTTTGACGACGTTTGTTGGGACGAGGTGGCGAACTTCACCGTGGCCCTTAATTTCCGCGAGCATCGCCTAGTGAGTCCGCACAAGGGTTTTAATGGCGCGGCTCGCTTCAGGAAATTCGTCCGGTGGACTTTTGAATTCGTCTGGTTGTTTCATAAAAGTTCTAAAACGTCATTTGCTATAGCGTTTGAGTTTGGCGTTATACTCCTCTACCAGTCTATTCGCCGCTCGATCTAGCCCCTTTCCCTGAGCGAGCATCGAATTGTAGTGGTTGACCTTGGCGTTAAATTTATCAACTTCGAACTGATCGTTGCGGTTAAGATAGGCTCGATTGCTTTCAATAGTCCTCGCAAAGCTTTCGATCTGACTGGAAAATTGCGCTGCTCTCGCCTTGGCTGCTTCCACCTCCTGCCAATCTTGCTCAAGTTCGGCGGTTCGGTTTTTAGGTACACGATAAACGGGGTCGTCGGTCGTATCCTCTGAAGATGGAACTATTTGGCTTGTGGGCGTCGAGTAAATCGCAGGGATAGGTGAAGTCGAAATGGGTGCGACGTGTATCGGTGGCGTCAAGACTGATGAAGTCGATCCAGCACTCCGAGATGCTGATTTGTTTGAGCCGAACGCACCAATGAGTGCTAGCAAGCCAATAATTCCTAGCACTGCCAGCATCGTATTCTTATTTGACGACTTTCGTGCCGCCTCCTGTGCCGTCCTTTGAGCGATGATCTGGCGAAGCGTAGTTTGATCGGCCTCCAGACGCTGTGTTAGCTCACTGTCCCGGGCGTATTTAATAGCTAACGTGTCGCTGCGAACGACGTCGTTATATCTTGGTGAGCGTTCCAAGCAGCAAGCGCTATCGCGCGGAGCACGATGGCCGCGGAATCTCCAAGTTCAATTTCGGCTTCGAAGCCAGTGATGTTGCTTGAAGCCTTCGCAATCGCAATAACCGCTTCGGTCTTGAATCTATTGAGGCGAAAGCTGGGAGATTGACTGCTTGTCTGAAGCTCCTCCAAAAGCGCATAAACTGGCTCTAGATTCTTGAAATTAAGATTCCCGGTTAGCGTTGCGATGTTTTCCTCGACCTGCCGCCGTAGCTCAATCGAGGTCGCGAAGGGGAGCACTGCCCTCAAAAGGTCGAGACAGCCTTTATTATCGCCAGTGGCTTTATGATAAGTGACTTGAAGTCGATTACAGCATGCTGCCACCTCATCTGAAAGTTCATTTCGTAGGTCGCTCTCCTTTCCAAAAAACAGCCCAAAAAGAGCGAGAGTGCGTCGCGCCTGGTCCAACAACTCCTGAGCGGCGTTTGCTCCATCAGCTGGGACTTCCGCAGCACACAGCTGCGCATGTTGGATCTGCGCTTTTAGCCGAGTCGTTGCGGGAGTGAGAACCAACTCCGCAGTTTTTTCGACGTTATCGAGGCCCTGATTGGTCTCGCGCATGAACTGGACATGAGCCTCGGCCATGTCGATGTGACCACCCTCCGCGTAGCGGAACGCGAGTTCAGCGTTAATTTTGTCGAGCGCGTGGGGCAACGTCGCGCGCATTCTTCGCGCAAATTCCTTCGTCAAGCGGGGGTCATTCAGTTGTTGGATGCGCTCAGTGACGGTCTGCCAAAAAAGATCATCTACGGCCAGCAATTCCCATCTCTTAAATGCACTTCGCCAGAATCTCTCCGTTTCCTGCTTCTTCTCTTCGCTCCAATGTCTCCCAGAGTAGTAACTCTCCCACTCGAGGGCCATGAGGTGCCACAAAACCGCGATATTGTGCATTGCAACGACGCCATCGTTCGGGCTGGTTTCAAGCGTGCTCCAAATCTTGAACGCCGTGTCCGGGTCGCCGCCTTCAAGAGCTCTAATGGCTGGATCGGACTCGCTTTCGCCAAAGTGCTTCGGCCAGAACCAAAAGAACTCATCAATGATTCGCTGTTCTGGGTCTTTCAGTCTTTGACTCGCTTCGCGGATTTGGTCGACGGTCGGAGGATTCGGAAGAGGGAATGCGCCAGTGTGAGCACTTTCCCCCTGCCTTAGCTCTTCCATCATCTTCAACTTGTCAGCGTGTTTTGTGATTTGCCGCGTTGTCGCGTCAACACGCAGTCCGGTAATGCGAAATGCATTGATCCGGAAGATTTCGGGGGTGGCGATATTCAGAAGCGGCTGGCAAATCAAGGGACCATCCCACCTCGAATCGCCTACGCTTAAATTGTCGATAACGCCTGACATTTTCCTCACATACTTATGCCGCAACGCCAGAGTTTTACTTGATGGGCATATTTCGCTCTGAGCTCTTGTGACTTATTGAACGCCTCCTCCATCAAGTCCGCGGCCTCCCCAAGCCGTCCGGCTTGTCTGGTCTTGAATGCCCGTTCCATGAGAGCTTCGGCACTTCGCTGATTAAGTGGAGAGTGAGCCCCCAGCACTGCTTTGGATGCCTCACTAGAAAGATACGCGTCGGCCGTCGTTGAATCCGACACTTCCGGCTTCCAATGTTCCAGCGAGTCCAACAGCTCTTGGGCATTCGCGTAGCGATCTTCTGGGCGCTTTTCGAGGGCCTTCAAAACAATGTGATCCAACGCCTCGTTAGCATCGGGGTTAATTTCTGATGGTGGCATGCAAGAACCTTGGAACAAGTTGGGGTCGTCCCACGTTGCATTCGCAGGCAAAGGAAACGGCAGCCTGTCCGTCAATAGAAGATAGAGTGTTGTTCCGATGGCCCACACATCGCCGGTGCAAGAATCATTTCTTTGCTGCCTGAAGACTTCGGGCGGCTTAAAAGCGAGCGTACCGGCAGCAGTGGCTAGGAGTGTGAGGGGATTCACTTTCTTCGCCAGGCCGAAGTCGCTCACTCGTGCGCGAAGACCGTCCGCCTCATAACCGACGAGAACATTCTGCGGCTTAATGTCCCGATGAATGATTGGCGGATTCTCGCGGTGTCCCTGGGCGATCCCCCGGCAGACCTGCTTCATCAATTCCAGTGTTGCTTCGATAGGAACGAGACTCAAACCATGTGAATGCCAGTATTTTTCCAAGCTGCCGCCGGGGACGTTCTCCATCGTGAAGTAGCCGCAAACCCCTAGCGTCGACTCAAACACATTGGCGTCGAAAACGCGGACAATGTTCGGATGGCCAATGCGCGAGAGGAGAATGGCCTCGCCAAGCATCTCGTTGATGTCATCGAGCGTCATACCCACACGTTTAAAGACCTTCATAGCCTGCCTACCGAGGAAGCGGTGTTTGACGCGATAGACCTCGGCGAATGCGCCCTCGCCGAGAAAACGTTCCACCTCATATGTGTCCCGTATAATTTGTCCTTCTTCGATGATGGCCATTGCGAATCCTGACAGATCCAGTCTACACCCAAAGTCGGCGATCGAACGTGCGATATTGAATCGCTTCGCTCACATGTTCCGGCGTGATCGCATCGCTCTGCTGCAGGTCCGCGACGGTGCGGGACACTTTTAGGATCCGGTCGTAGGCGCGCGCGCTCAGGTTCAACTCCGTCATCGCCACGCGGATCAGTTCCTGTGATTCGTCGTCGAGTTTACAATGTTGTTTGATCTGGCGCGGTCCCATCCGGGCATTGCAATTGACCTTCTTGTCGGACTGAAAACGCGCGTGCTGCCGTTCACGCGCGCGTTGCACGCGCTCCCGAATCGCATCGGAATTCTCTTCCGTTCGAGTGCTCGAGATGTCGCGGTATTCGACTGCGGGAACTTCGATGTGCAGATCGATGCGATCGAGGAGCGGTCCCGATATCCGCTGGCGATAACGCTGGACCTGGACCGGACCGCAGCGGCACTCGCGTTTCAAATCGCCAAAGTAACCGCAAGGATATGGATTCCGAATTGGGCGCTCCGCGTACGAAATCTCGGCAGACCGGCCGGTCCTCGAAGGAGTTCGCGTTCCCCTTGCTGGCCGAGATTGATCTAATGCCGGTTCCACCGTTTTCTCTATCGCTCGCAGAATACGAATTACTCCCTGACGGACACAAGCGCTGCTTCAGTTGTCGGAATGTCCTCCCAAGCGAGAAGTTTTCGGGCAGCCGCGGCGTCTGCAAGAGTTGCTCCAACGCCGATGCCCGACGTAAATATAAGCTTCGGAAACTGCAAAAAAGCGCACGTCGTCAAGCGCTCGCTCGTCACGTATCTGCCCTCGCCAATCCTTCGCGACGAAGTAGTGGCTCAACATTTCGATAATGGCAGGCAGGAAATCTAACAGGAAAAATCCGGACACTGATTGCGGCTTCCTGACCAATCATGTCGATTGGCCCGCAAGGGGCTTTGTGGTTGTCGACCAAATCCCCGTCGAGGAACTTGACGATTCTGAGGTCCACCCTTGGCCCCTAAGAAACCCAGAGATCAATTGCGGCTTCCTGACCGATCACGTCGATTGGGCCACAAGGGGCTTTGTTGTTGTCGCCCAAATCCCCATCGAGGAACTTGACGATTCTGAGGTCCACCCTTGGCCCTTACGGCCAGTTTCGACACTACCGAAGATTGTAGTATCGGGACTTTCCTGCAACGATCGGTCTATGGCTTCGCGTTCCGACAGAACCCCCTTCACCGAGAAATTGTTTTCGTTCTGTTTGCCAGGCCAATGGGATGTGAGACGTCCGGCGGGCGCCGATTGGACTATTTACCGGCGGCTCGATTATCCCATAGAAGTTCGAACGATATCCGCAATAGCCAAGTTCGCTTCGATTGTTCAACAGAAAGCAAGAATTCGGCGAACGCTAAGCTCTTTCTCCACTTTGACCAAGGAAGCGTCCCCGTATCCGATCAATTTTAGCAAATTAACGTATATTCGGCGTAAGCCCAAAATGATCGGATTTTGCGAGTATATAGGTACTGTACCCCCACTCAAGCGCGGAGCTGGAATTGTCTGCACATCAAGCACAACGCTCGTTTGCGTCGAGTTAGAAAGTCATGGAGCGACCTTAGAAAACTTTTCCGAGACGTTCCACGCACTGATCGAATCTCTGTTAAAATAGGCACCTTTTTGTGATGGGATGCGATCCGGCACCACGCTATCAGCCGTAAAGCTTAACGTGGGGGAACGTCCTTTAGTACATTCTCGGCAGTCGTGGTCGAGCGTGCCAGCTTCCATGACGACGCATTTCAACGTAACCATCCAAGCTCAGCGCGAAGATAGTGGATCATTAGATCCCGCGTTATCCCGTTTGTCATAGAACGGCCGTGAACGATGGAACGGGACCACTGGTGTTCGCGTCACCACTGCACCCTCAACGGTTGGCTACATTTCCGTTTGACCCCGTCCGTTTAAATCTATAATCAGAAAGTGTGAAGTCCCCCCGCCGTCCACTACGTCGTGGCCACGGGACAGACCCTTCGCAACGCGATCTCTTTTCTTCACTGCGCGGCTCGCAGTGTCATCTAAGCGAGACAACAGAATGAGGCTTGGACTCTACCAATTGCTCGCGCCCCAATTTCTTTTGGGTTTTAAGTTCGAGGAGTACATTGATTCCTATCTCTCGACGCTTGGCATAGACGAACTACGGACTGCATATGATGAGCACGCTGTCGTTTACACCGGCACTGCAACTTTTACAGGCGCAGCTGGCGCGGAGCCGGTTCGGCAGCATCGCGATCCCACCGGCGCAGTCTTCGAGTGGGAAGATGTCACGCTCCGATTCCGTTTGACTCTGCCGCGTGATGGCGCCGCGTTTATCCAAAACACAATCTCGGCGACGAGCGTAAACGCCGAGGTTCAGAAACTCGGCGCTCTTTTTGATGACCTGGGCCTAGCGGAAGATCCGGCAATCTCGACGAGCGATTATCCGGGGGTGCGGTTTCGGTTAGAGCTGCTGGTGACTGCATTAACCTTCCATCTCTCCCGAGACAGCTGGGTGCCCGGGCAACTTAGTGCGGATCACCGTGTGGTCGCGAAGCAGTTACAGCCAGGCGAGCCGAAAGACGTGCGGTTTATTTTGCCCAAGCTGGTCTTGGTCTACGAACAGGGAGACGATCTCAGCTCGCCCCCGTCTTTCCGGATTAACTCTTGGGGGAATAGCGGTTTCGATGCGCCGGCCGACCTGGCTCAGGGTGAGCTTGTCCGAATGGAACCTCCCATCGCACTGCACCGCAGCGAGCGTTTCGCTTTCGGCATTGATCAAGTCCTGCTGGACCTAAGTCCTGACCACACGCCTCCGGAAATACTTTCTTTTTTTGGTACGGATGAAGAATTCGAAGGGATCTACGTCAAGAGCGCCCGCGTTTACTACAAGGACGAGAACAAAGACTTCGCGATCAATGTCGGCATTAACGATTTGCTGATCTCGTTTCGCGGCGAGGTATCGTTGGAGGGACGGATCGATTTTCTTGGGCCGCAAACAACCCTCAACGTCGGCATCAAGCTTTATAACGGCAACCGGGAAATCCCGATTACGCCTGGAAGGGTTGGTCCCGTTCGCATCGAGTTTGGGCGGGCCACGGTTCTCAACACTTCAGTCGTGCAGTTAATCATCGCCGGTGGCGTTCCGCCCTACACGGTATCGGTAAAATTCGAACCTACCGGCGGCGCGGAAGAGGAACTGTGGAATCCCACTGCCCGTCAGGCGCTGATTTCGCCTCAGGCTCCGCTATCTCTTCGCGCGCCCGGCACCGGCACGCTTAAGGTGGTGGTCGACGATAGCGGCGTCGGGACAGCACTTCAGCACTCGCGCGAGCACGTCGACTTGATCGTGCAAGGGGCGCAAACCCCGGCTGCCATGGCTGCCATACCGGACGGAGCGCCCAGTGACCGCCCCCCCGAAGCTGGGGCCCTTCCTCCTGCCTCTTTTTCCATGACGCCGCCACCCGTAAGCGCGCCCTCCGCCTATTCACTTTTCCACAGTCCTTCCGGATCGGGAACAATTGAGCAAATCATCGTGCTCGGAAATGCCGCGGCCACGGCCACCGTTAATGGAAATAACCACCCGGTGGTCAACGGTCGTATTACTTTGGACGTGCCCGAGGCCACGTCGGCGACCGTGGTCGTTACTTATCCGGCTACGTCCGGTGAATTCGAAGATTTCAATCTCTACTTCGACCTGGATAAGCCGGATCCGACGCTGAATGACGCTGTCTGGAATGCGCAATTACGCCCGCAGTATGCGAATGACCAGGAGTCGCCCTACGATGCGAGCTTCAGCGAATCGACCGCGCCGAACGGCGGTGTCGGCCTCACTGGTGTCGCCGCTCTGAGCGACTGGATTGCAAATCACGCGCTTTCTGGTGCGGGCGAAGACATTTCGATCGACAGCTACGCGAGTTTCGAACAAGCCGCAAACGCCGCCCGCGATCAACGCCTCTCCGATCGCAGGCGTGACGTCGCCCAAGACGTTGTTCGGGCAGTGCGTTCTGCGGTGAGCTTTTCACACGTGTCCTCGCATGGGCACTTCGACTTCAATGGCCCGGGCACGCAACAATCCCCGCCGCTGGATGAGCACCATCGCGTCGCCCGCATTCATGCCAAGACCGTGGCTTCCGCTCCAGCGGTGACGCTCATGGCGACGATTTCGCGGCCGGCGAGACCGGCTGCTCCCGCGCCGCCGCCGACGCCCCAGGTTACCACCACCAATCCGCCCCAGCCGCCAGCCAACAGGCCCCCGGGAATATTTCGCCGGCTCAGCTTCCGCATCCGGCTCGAACGCAACGTTCCTGTTCTCCTCGAAGTTTCCGGCGAGCTGGACTTCGAAACGGAGATGGATTCCCAACTCCGACAGCAAACATCTCTGCCTTCGGAAAACCTGGGTCTCACTCCGCAACCGAACGCAACGCGATCCACCACCGCGGCAAATCCTAATCCGGCGGACGGCGTGGTCGATTTCGTGATCAACGTAACCTACGACCCTGCGGTGCACGCCCTCACTGAGACGCTGTCTTTAGGGGCCGCACCCGACGATCTCAATGGATTGCTCCAGATGACCAACCCGCATGGAGCGACTCTCACCACAGCCAACCGGTTTAAAGACGCCTTTGGTGGCGTTTTGATGCTTGCTCCAGTGATTAATAACGCCGCGGCCGCGCTCGATCCCAACAGCGCCGGCGATTGGGCTGTGCTGGGAGCCTCGCTCGTCATCCCCGCCACGATTGGCGGCCTCGGCATTTTGCGGACAGAGAAGATCACTCTCTACGGAGGTGAACTAAAATTTCGCCAATTCATTCCTCCTGGAGAAGCCCTCAATTTCACCGACGCGGGAGTTATCTTCGACTACGGAATCGAGTTCGGCATCAAGCTCGATGCGCTGGGTATTTCCACCAGGCGACCGCTGAAAGTCCGGTACAAAGCCGTCGGCTTTAATCTGCACTTCGGCGACCCGGTAACTTACCAGCCAATCTTCGATACAAGCAAAGGCTATGAGCTGGATCTGGGCGATGCTGGTTTGTTCGCTTTGCCCGCGCCCCTCGACGAGATCCTGAAAATCTTGGCCGTACGCATCGCGCGATTCAATCCGCTGACGCTGGAAGTGGATCTCGGCATGAAGGTAGACCTGGGGGTGGTCCAGGTGGATCGCTTCAAGGTCAAATGGCCAATCAATCCGCTCGGGGTGCCGACCATCCTGCCCACCAGCGCCCGGATTGAGATTCCCGGCACCTTAATCGGAAGCGGATCGGTCAACATCATCGACGCGCCGACCAATCCTCCACCGGATGCAGTCACGGGGGGTGGCTTCGACGGTGTGCTGGACGTAAGCCTGGTCGCTTTGAAGTTGCGCATTGCCGCGAGCCTAGGCGTGCGTGATCTGAACGACCCGGCGAATAATCGGCGCGCCACCGCCGTATTCGCCGGGTTAATCGTCGATTTTCCCACGCCCTTGCCGATAGCCCAATCCGGCGTGGGCCTGACCGGATTGAGCGGCCTTTTCGCGATGCATTACAAACGGCTCGAGCCCCCTCCAGTCCCACAGGACAGTGTCGGGCCGGCGCTGCATTGGCTGGCCGACAAAGCCCAGGGCGAGCCGGCAAAGCTGATTGTCAACGGCGTAACGACGTGGGGTCCGGAGTTGGATAAGTGGAGCTTCGGCCTGGGCGTTGCCCTTGCCACCATGGAAGGCGGCTTCCTGGCCCAGCTGCGCGGCATGTTCGTCCTTGAACTGCCTGGGCCGCGAATCCTCATCTTCGTCAAGATTACCATTGTCACGTTGCCGACCAAGGGCCTCAAGCCCGCTGCCGATCTGAAAACCGGCATTCTTGGGGTCATCGACCTGGACCTCAACCTCGGCACATTCACCGTCGGCGTCATCGTTGATTTTGAAGTTGAAAAGCTGCTCACGATCAAGATTCCGATCGAGTTGTTCTTCAATCTAAAAAATGCGAGCGACTGGCATTTTTATCTTGGCACCTTTTCCAGCAAGATCACCGCGCGGGTCCTGAACCTGGTGGATGCGTATGGCTACTTTATGGTCTCGGGCAAGGAGATCATCGGTTGGCCCGGATACGGCGCACTGAAGAATCTCCCCGGCGTTGCGGTCGCAGCGGGGCTCTCGGCGTCACTCACAATTGGTGACGTGGGTTCCGGCCTCTACCTGCGCGTGGCGGCGGGGGCGGACCTCGGGGTCGCGTTTTCACCGTTTTTCATGGTAGGGAGAGGTTTCCTCGAGGGCGAGCTGCGACTCTTTATCGTAAGCATCGAGGCGCGCGGCGATATCGATATTGAAGCGCCTGATCCGACCTTTGTGCATGCGAGGATTTGCGGCAAGGTCAGTTTCTTTTTCTTCGACGTGGAGGGCTGCGTTGAGCTTTCCATCGGCGACAACACGAGAACGCTTCCCGCACCGCCGCTGGTTACGGGTGTATACTTGCAGAGCCACGCCCCCGTCTTGACGGCGGGCCAGGCTGGCGACGGCCAACGTCCCATCGATGGCAGCCTGGGCAATGCCCAACCTGTGCCGGACAATGGAATCCCCAAGCCTATCGTCCCGATCGACAGCGTCCTGGTAATCCAACTTCATGGCGCGCCCGAAGTGGGAAGCGCCAGCACTTTTACCGAGCCGCTGAAGCCGCCGCCTTTTTCGACGCCGGGCTATTACTTGAATGTCGGGGGCGGGCGAAAAGTTAAATACGTCCTCAAAGAAATCCGGCTCGATCCACCGCTGCCCACCGCGAACGGCATTCCTCCTGCAACCTGGCGGCCGGACCCGACCGCTCCCCCAGGCGGAGCAAAGACCAACATCGATCTTGCACTGATGAGCCGTGTTCCACTCAGCGGCGAACGCGCGATAGAACGCTCGAGCGACCTCCACGAAATGGTCAATATTCGCTGGGGCGATCTTTGCACCCCGGTTGCCCCAGCGGTTTGCGTGCTGTGGACATTCTGCGGGCAGCGGCTCGGGCCATCCGGCGAAGGCTGGTTGTTGCAGGGGACCCCGGAACCGGATCCGCCGGGAACTGTCCGCGGCTCGCCCGCGCCTACCGAGCTCAAAGTGGAAGAGCCCGAACCAACGAACGGAGATTCGCTCGCCAATTTGGCCATCGCCGCCGCCGGTGGTGGCGTCACAGTTCCGGCCGAAGTGATTGGACCGTCGGTTCCATCTCGATCCGATTTTCCGCCGGATGTGAAATTGCAGTGCCTTGATTTTGGCAGGTCTCCGGAACGGCGATATAAAAATCCCTGGCGCGAGGGAGGGCTTCAGTTTGACGTCCGTAACTTCGACGGCCTCCCGGTCGCTTCGGCGAGTATCGATCGAGTCTCCGGGTTTGTGGGGCTCAATTGCGCCTTTCGCACTATTATTACGCTCAGCGTGCCATCGCGGCAGGTCGACCTGACTGTCGTTAGTTTTGCCGCAGCGGTGCGCGCCACCGCGTTCGACCGCGATAACAATCTCGCCACTGTCGCTCAAACCACCAAGATCGGACAGGCGGAAAGACTCCAATCAACGGGCCGCGGCATTATTCGGGTCGTCATCGATGCACCGAAGAATGAAACTCTGCTTCTCGGCATCTGCACGGAGCCGCAGGAACGAATCCGCCACGACTTCATCAGCCCGGTGGGTCGGCGCATCGGTGATCCCCGCCTGGAGCGGTTAAGCGCGGAGTTCATAGAGAGAGACACACGGCGCGTGGCCAAATTGGAAACTCAGGAACGCGTCGCCGCTCGGGTTTCGCAGGGGCAAATCGCGAGAACCTCGCTGCCTTTGGCGCTTGAACGTCTGTCGACCCAGCAATTCGTGAGCACTCGTGAGTTTCCCACTCCTTTGCCCGGCCTGGGACCGGAGGGCGTGGGTGGTGCGGTTCGCGATGGGATTGAAGGGAAGCGGAACGAATGCTACCGCGCGCTCAAACTGCCGATGCGAAATCCGCGCCCCCCGCAGCGTGGATTCAGACCTAACGAGCGTCTGGAAAATTACTTTAAAACAAGCGGCGAGCAGCTTTGGGTGACGCTCGACACTGGCGCTGCGGTAAGGGTTCAGCTTCTCCTGGCCCTTACCAAGGAACTCGCCTCGGGCGGTCTGCGCATCCGCCAATTAACCGGCAATGACAAGTTGCTCGAGGAGGCCAGCATCAGCTCGTTCGTCCTAACGAGCGTGACTGGAGTAACGACGGGCCTGCCGGCGGAGTGGACCAAGCCCACTGGCCCATGGGCCAAGGATGTTGTCCCGGCGGCGACTTTCCTCGCCAGCGCCGAGTTTTCTGATTTACAACGCGTCCTCCTCACGATCATTCCCAAACCGGAGACGCGGAAGATTCAGTTGGTTGTCCCATCGGAACTAAAACCGAGGCCAGGTCCCGGCGCGCTTCTGTCCGTTATAGAGATTTGCCCGCGCGACGAGGTTGAGCGCCAGGCGATCGAAGAGCAGGCTAAGAAGGGAGAACTGGAAACCTTGACTGGTTATTTGAATGGCGATCCCGATGTGCCATTGCTCGAAAAAGACACTGACTACACGCTGAGTGTGAAGTACAACGCCGTCTCTCGGGCGGAGGATTCAAGCGAATCGACAGAAGTGGATCTGGTTCAGAAATTCCATTTCCACACCGACGACAAAGCCCCCCGTCGGATAGACCCGTGGATGTTGGCCACCACGCCGAAACAGGAGGAACGCGATGTTTTCTACGAAGATCAGCTCAAGCTGGTTTTCAACGACACCGCAATCGTTCAGCTCTTCAAGGCTTACGGAAAGAAATTGCGAGCAGTTCTCCGGGCCGCGGACGGCGTAGCGATCCCCAGCCACGAGATCCAGAATCTCGACGAAACACCCGCGGATTTGACGGCGCCGTATCAGGAATTTCTTCTAGGTATGGTAGGGGCGGGTATCTTCGATTGCGCGGGCGCGCTGTCGTTTCCATCGCACGGCACGGCCGTTTTGCCGCTGCCGCTCCGGCCGCTCATGTCCTATACCCTCGACCTCGAAGTCGACCCGGCTGATCCGCCGCCAACGACGCCAGTCGCCCCGCTTTTTCGCCGTTCCTTCACCACCGGTCGATTCGCCAATCCGAAGGCACTGGTGGACGATTTGATCGGACGCGGGATTCGGCATCGAGCGCTTGCGACCCAGATAAGTGGGCTGCCCAATGACGGCGTTGCGACCGTCGCGACCGACGAAGCGCTCCAGGCCGCCCTGATCAACGCGGGCGAACAGGCGCTGCCGGCGGCAACCGAGGGTGGCGTTGTGATCTATTGGGCCAGGCGGAGCGGCGAAAGCAATTATTCGCCGCACGCAATCCTAGTGGACTCGCCAGAAGCATTGTGGCGCACGCGCTATGAACCTACGACGGAAGTTGTGCCGGGTCAGGTCCTCGGCCAGGAAGACCCGGCGTATAAGCGTATTGTCCCCGCGGAGACGCCCGCGATGTTTATTGCGGAGCAAGGCGGCGCGAACGTCGACCGCTTCGTCCGCTCGCCCAGTGGCACGCGAACGCTCGCCCTTGTCTCCGACAGCTTCTCGTTGGCCGCGAGCAATCCCACCTTGAACCTGGTTATTCAAAGGCCGGCCAGTCAACTTTACGCCCTCGCGGCCGAGAGTTTCCCGTTGCTGACGATCCCGTTTGGCCCTCGCGCACCCTGGGAGGAAGACGAATGAGCAGGTTAGTCTGGCCCCAGGCTTTTCAACTTTACTTCGCGGGATTGGTCGATCCGCGCCAGATCGAAGCGGGCCGAGGAGTACGAGAGAAATTCTTCAAGGCCCCGCCTAAAGAGACCCCAACGGACGGCCCGCGCGAACCAATAAGGCTGCCGGCGGCTCCTCCACCCGCCGAGTTTGGCGAAATACCCGTTGCATTGCGCTGGCTCACCACTCCCTCGCTCGGGTTTCCCAGGGCTCCCTTCGAAGTCTGGAGACGGCCTCGCGATTATAAACCAAACCAGCGGCTTTTCGGCCAGCCTCTCGTGGTCGGCGGTGCACGGACCAGCTATTGGAACGCCGGGGAAATGTATGAGGTGACCTTTCGCGCGACCCCCTCGGCCGGCCAGAGCCTGATCGTGGATGCAATCGATTCGCGGGGACAAATGATTCCGGAACAGCGCATCACTGTCACCGGCCCACGCCGCGGATTGTTTCGGTCTCCCGGCATGGTAGGACTGCGCATCCAAGGCACTGGCACCGTCGATGGCGTGGAGGGCTTTGGGCAAGACGAGCTGGCGAATCTGCCGGGCTGGAGGCGGATCGAAATCGTGGGTCTTCCTTACAAACAAAACGAAGCAGGCTTGCCAGAGTATACACCAAGCCCGCAGGGTCTGGAGCCACCGACCCTGTCCGGCTTGGCTGCGGGCACACGCCGCCTGAACATTTCCCAGCGTCTCTCCCTGCCGATCCGTCCCACGGGAATCGCTACTCTCACCGCGCCTCCGTGGAACCCCCCGGATCCGGATCTCTATCTGAAACTGTTGCGAAGCGGTTCGCCGCTACCCGGTCCGTTCAAGATGATTCGCGAATGTTTGGCTAACACCGACGACGCTGATCCCGGCAGACTTCAGGCGGATTTTAGGTCGGCCCAACAGATCGACGGCATCCAGCAATCGGGTATCTCCGGGGCCACGCCTGGCGATCCTGCTGATGCCAAGATACCGGTGGTCGGAATCACCATGCTCGCCCTGAGCACGGATAATGACGCGTCGGTCGGCCTTGGCTACGGAACGTACGATTTCCCTCCAGGTTTCCGGCTTCTCCCAATCGATGAGTTCCAAATTCCGCCCGGCCTTGTTGTTTCGAACATCGATTACATGGTCACGGCAAAATTCGTCACACCTTATGGGAACGGGCCGCAGGAGCTGGCCGCGCTGGCGCAACCTCTGAGCGCCCCGCAGGACGCGACGAACCTTTCAACCACTGTGTTCAATCAGAATCGCGCCCAAGCGCTGGATCAGGGTTCCAGCGAAGCGGTGCAACTTTCGTGGGACTTTCCGCGGCACGCGCAGGGATACGGCGTCCTGGTCAAGCATGGCGGCGCGATGCCGGCATATTTAAACGCACCGCGTCCTTTCCATGCCGGCGGTTCCGATCCCTACGTCGCCCAGCAGCCCGCTCCCGTGAATGGCAGCATCCCGGCCGGGCTCAAGGCGAGATTCATCGATTCGGTGGCGCCTGTTCCAACCGCTGGGTCGCTTCTTTCGCGATACCTGCTCATAGGCCGGGACGTTTTTGGACGCTGGTCCGGTTGGGCCTCGATCACTCGGACCGCCGTGCCGCCGCCGGTGACCGCTCCGGGATTAACCAGCGCGGCCTTGGAAGTCGGTACGACGCCGATCGTGCCGGGCTCACTGGCCGTGGATAGCGCCTGCGTTATTGAATTCGCCTGGGATTGGAGCGAACGGACTCCTGATAGGGTCGAGTTTTACGGGAACTTTTTTCCCTATAACGCAGCGAGCAACCCAACGCCGAGTTTTACAGGGGGATTTCAGTTGTCGACTTCCGTGCCCCCAGCGCCTCTTAGCCAGGTGGTCGTCCGGTTTGATGGAATCAATCCGCCGAACATTATGAGCGGCCACAGCGGCACCGTTGAACAGCTCGACCCTGCTTCAACGGAGAACGTTCGAAAATATCGGTTGCGGCTTACCGGTGTGTTCTGCGATTTCACAAACGTTCCCGAAGTCGCCCTATCCGTTACCGCCCGGGGGGCAGAGAAGGTTCGGCCGACACAGTTGAGCGCGGTGGTGGGTCCCCGCGTTGCGCGCGCTTACAATCCTCTGCCGACAGCGCCGCCGGTCCTGCCCATCGACCTTAGGTGGACCGCCCTGCCCGACGCTGCTAACAGAGCTCGGGGCACACTTGCCTGGCCGGTCATACCTAACGCCGAAGGATATATAGTATGGGAGGCGACCGAAGAAGCGTTGCGCTTTGCCGTGGACAGCACCTTGCCGCCACACGATCCCGCCGAGCCCCTCCTCTCCCGAGCCGGGACGCTGCGCTCCCTCGTAACCGGCGGCGTAGCCGGCGACCCCGTCGCTCAGGCGAAAAGCCTCCGCGCTTTCACCCGCCTGAACGATCGTCCCCTCACTACTACTAACCTTGAGCTTACCCTGCCGGGCGCGGCTGACACGCTTTATGCGTATCGTGTTTCCACAATCACAAAAACTGGAGTCGAGTCGGGCCGCTCCGAAACGATTGCTCTATTTGCGGTGCCGAGGCGCAATCAACCTGGTCAGCCCCGGCTCTTGTTGAGGACGGTCAAGCAGCCCGTGCGCGGCATCCAAGTAATTGTCATTCCCGGCCCGGGAAAGCCACCGGCCGGTTATCGGGTGCACCGCGTGAGAAATGCAGCGTTGCGGGGCGACATCGGCCTGATGGGCCCGCCCAAGATTTTGCCTGACGATCCCAACTGGTTCGACACTGACGTGCCTTCCCTGGATGGAACTGTCGATCACGCCCGCGGGATCCTGAATGCCGTGCCCTCGAGCTGGTCCGCCTATCAATACCGCGTGGTGGCCATCGGGAAAGAAGATCTGCTGAACGGTGAATACGGCGGTGAATCCTTGCCATCCGCCGTCCAAAGTTTAGTCCTTCCCCCCGAGGTCGGGCCGTCCCTCGACAATGTTCAAGAACTGGCAGCGAATGCGACCAATCGCGTCATCGCTTTTCGCACCGATCTGCCGATCAAGACATCCAGCCTCGGGCCGGCGGTAATTCGAGTAGTTGAGCAAATCGGCGGCGCAACCACTATCCAGCGTAAAGTCGTGCTCTCGGCCAAGGCGAACGAGGTAAGCGAGGCCGCCCCGCTTACGCTCCTCAGTTCTCCGACGCCGCAGGAATTAAGCGCACTGCCAGAAATTTCCCGGGCCGCTCCCGATTCGCTGGGGCGGGTTACTTGGAGTGTGCGTCTGAAAACAAACCCGGCCGCGTCGTTATCAGTTGCCGTGACCGATCCGCTGCAGCGCACGGTCGAACACGAGATCGGAGTATAATGGCGCTAAGCGACGTCTTGACGAGTGTCGGTACCGGCGCCTTTGGCCTGGGCCTTCCGTTATTGTCACCGCGTTGGACGGCAAGTGCGTCGCTCCCGACGGTCACCTCCGATGGCATGGCCCTATCGTTGGCTGGAACGAATTGGGTGACCCCCCTGGCCGGCACCGTTCGGCGGGTCGATTCCAGCTCGATCGGAATAACGCTCCTGCGGGCAGACGGCTCCATTGCTTCCGGTCCAGGTTTGTTATTGACTTCCTTTCCGCACGCTTACCTGCGCCTTGCGCGCGTCTACGCGCAAGTGCTGGAGGATGGTGCATCCCCCAGGCCAGGCCGGGCTCGCGGTCTTCCCGCGCGGCCTGTGCCACGATACTTCTTGTTCTCCGGCGCGGGCACACTCCCGGATGGCCACGTCGACGCGGACGATGACTTGAACCAGGACGGCGAACTCACGATCTACGATTACGAAGGATTCCCCATCGATGTTCTCGCCGTCGCTTCGGCATTCCAAGCACTGACGACGAAGCATGATTCTTTGCAGGCACGACCCTGGGGGGCTGCCTTCGATCCCAACCCGCAGATAAAACAAATCGCAGCTCTCGCGGGAACCACGGCCGTGGTCCGGCTGCATTTGACCGATCACGCCGGAACACCGCGTGGCGGGACGAACCTCACCGGCATTTCAGCTGTAGCCGCCGCTTCGGGCCTCTTTACCCTCAACGCTTCGTCCGGCGGGGGGAGCGATCTCACCGGCGCGCTCGCCAAAGCCGCCTCAACTGGAGCGACGGGTACGTTTTCGGATGAGGTGCGAAACGCCCTGAAACTAGGCTTTAGCACTACCGGCAGCTTGGGCGACAACGTCTCGTTCCCCGCAAAGCCGGCTACAGTCTCACTTGCAAGAGACTACTTCTCGGTGCGGGTTGTCGATTATAAATCCTATCTCTTGGGAATCCCCGATCCGGCTTATGACGCGACCAAAGTGCAGAAACAGCCGAAGGTGCGGCTAAACGAGACGATTGAGCTGTTGAGTGACGGCAACGATGTTCTCGGCGCTGCGAGCGATGCACTCAGCGGCGCGGCCACCGAATCCCTCGCGGTGGGCCAGGCGATCGAGGGCACATTCAGCGCACCCTCTAGTTCGGGCGCCAGCGCGCAGTGGCCCACGTTTCCTTTCCTCAGCGGCATATCCGCACCCGCGGGACCAATTTCTCCCGGGTTGAAAAACAGTCTTAGCCCGACCGCGGAATGGTTTGATGACGGCAACGCCGGCACCGCGAACATTGACGTTGTTGTATCACTACATGGTCTTCCGGCGGAGAGCGCTGTCCGGATCTACAACCGAAAGTTTGTGGCCGACGCCAAGGAAGCCCGCGGCGACGGCGCGGGCGGCGTAGCTTCCGCCACCGGCGAAGTGAGCCTGCTGCTTCGCGATCCATTTTCCTTGCGCCATCCCGGCCTGAGTGAGAGCGCGATCGTTGTGCCTTCTCATGCCACGTTGCACGTGGACGTGATCGTGGTGAAACGCACGGGCGAGTCGCGCATCTTCGGAAATGTCACCGCCCCGATTGATACAACGACGACAACCGCGCCATCCCCTGGTACTCCGAATTTGTTTGGGAGCGCCGCTCGGCGGGGGATAAGTAATGCCGCCGTCTTGGGCTTGCCCGCGCCCTCCCTCGCGTCCCTGCCCGCTAACTTGCTTGAGGCGGCTTTGGCCTTGGGTGGGGAGGCAAATCCGCGCGATGCGCCCCGCTTGCCCACCATGGCTAGACGCGAATTGTTGGTAGCCGGTCTCGCCGCGAGCACCGGCGGTGTGTGGAAGTCCGTTCTTTCCGGAGGACGACTCGCCGCAGAAACAATTTCCGCTCGTTCACGGTTGGGCGCGCCAGGCAGTCCCGGAGGACGCGAAACACAGATAACCGGGGTCTTTAGTCAAAACGGATTGGTCGCATACGACATTGCACGGATGGCTTTCCGCCGGACCACGAATATCGTCCAGCGGCTGACAGAACTCGCAGGTAATCACTGGGACGAGCCTTCCGCACCATCTGCCGGTACGATGGCCGCTGCCATCCTGCAAACTATCGCACCGGTCTGCGAAACACCCGAGTTGAATGCCTTGCGCCCCTCGATCGATCCGGATTCGACTACGCGGCCCAAGACTTGGGACGATCTCGTCGATTGGGTGAAAAACAACCTGGTGCCGGCGCAGGTGCCGTTTCGCCAGCAGATCCTCGACAAACTCGACGAACTAAAAGGCAACCCGAAAGGGGAACGATTGTTTGACGAAACAGAGCGGGAAATTACGTCCGCCGGTTGGGGCCGGCGCGATGCCCAATGGGCCTTGAAAGCGGCTATCGGTAGTGCCCGTCGATTCATTTATATCGAATCTCCTGGCGTTGCCTTGACCCAGCGCGACTACGGCTCCGCCACGGTGCCCCATTATGCCGTCGATCTCTTTGCCGCCATCGCTTCCCGCCTGGCGGCGACGCCCGGCCTGCGCGTAATATTTTGCGCCCCGAAGTTTGCCGACTTCCCGGCCGGCTATGAGCCCTTTGCCGCCAACGAGGTCGCCAATCGCCGAGAAGTCATCCTGGGCCTGCCGACTGCCTCAAATCCCGATCCACTTCGATCTCGCGTGTTAGCATTCCACCCGATTGGCTTTCCCGGGCGCCCTAGTCGCCTGGAAGCGACTGTTGTCATTGTGGACGATATCTGGGCGATGATTGGTTCGAGTACCTTCCGCCGTCGCGGCCTTACCTTTGACGGCGGCACCGATGTCGTTTGCAGTGAACTGCAACTCGACGACGGAGTGTCTCCCGCGATCAATAGCTTCCGCAGAAAACTAATGGCGGAGCGGCTAGGGATTTCACTCGCCTCGTTTCCGCAACTACCGGACGGAAACGAAACGCGATTGCG
This sequence comes from Verrucomicrobiota bacterium, assembly GCA_041167545.1. GTDB lineage: Bacteria > Verrucomicrobiota > Verrucomicrobiia > Chthoniobacterales > UBA10450 > AV80. The sequence goes on along the minus strand of JBEEHT010000141.1, from coordinate 71,713 downwards.
CGATGGGGTCGAAGCGTTTTACGCGATTCGCGAGATGTTGATCGCTGGAGGTCTTGGACGGATTGAGCGGTTATGGAATGGCATAAGTGAAGGCGTGCCCACTTTGTCCCCAACTGGCATTTCCAAGGAACTCGCCAATCCCGACGGCGAAGAATTCGACCTCGTCGGCACCCTGACCATCTCGGCACTAGCCAGCTTAAATAGTTATTTCTAACTCCAGGCATGTGTGACTGAGACCCTACTTCTTCGTCCGTTAACTACAGAGGACAAACAGAATGAAGTCCCGGTTCACGTCAGCACCCGCGAGGACCTCATGCGCAACGCCGTCGAAGTGATGATCAAGTCAGGGCAGTACGAAATCAGCCCTCTTCATTTGCTCCTTCGAGATGCGATCCGCAGCCGCCGCGATGCGCACACCCGGCCCCGACGTCAGCAAGCTAACAGTCGCGTGGGTGGGACGGATGCTGCGAACTGCCGGCGTGGTACCAAAAGGAGCAATTGCAAGACGAGAGCGTTTGTACGGCCTAAATTTGATCCTCCTACGCTTCGATCCGCATTACCTCGTTCGCGTCCAGGATGTCGCCAATGACCGCACCCGGCAAACTGTTGATGAATCGCTCGCGCAGGGCCTACCCTGGCGGGACCCCTGGTTGAGCTAAATCCGACGTTTCAACCCGGCGGCTCGGTCGATGACGCTGCTCTCGGGTGGCCGGATACACTTCGGGATTAGAGACGACATTGCTGGAATGATTGCCTGTCACCACGACAGCGTCCGGGCTATCAACGTTGAGCCTAAGACACTGGAACGGTTCTGCGCAAAAGACGGCATGGTGCTCCGTTTTTGAGGATGTAGGAATTCTCCCACTTTACGGCCGGACGAGCTTTTGGCAGAATGCCACTTTAGGGCCGCTAGTGCAGAACGAGCATATCTGATGAAACGAATCCTATTATCACTTTTCCTCGGAATCTTTGTTTGCAGCTCAACAGTTGAGGCGCAGCAGCGCAAAGGACCCCGAACGAAGACCAAAACAGCGGCCGCGAACGCTTCGGCAGACATTAAGGACATTCGCGATTGCCCCGATGAAGGACGCGGCGGCGATCCCAACTTGAACAAGCGAAAAAATATTCGGTCGGACAATAAAAAAGCGACCCTGCAAACAATGCAGTGGTTGAAAAACCTTCGGATCCCTGTCGCGATCGCACGCGGATTGCCTACACCAATCGTTACGCCGACAGAACAGTCGAGAAATGACGACTGACTCCTATTCCCTACGGAACACGATAAGGCAAACGCCCGGGCAAAAACCGCAACGAAATCCCACAACAAAATTTAAAACTTTTTCAAAACCACGTCATCCCAATGCCGTAGTAACTGATGAATCTCCTGTTGGCGCGCTAGCCCCTAACCGCTAATAGCGGCTTCGTGGCCCACAAACATCACAACCACTGAACGAGATACTAGATTATGAACAGTAAAGCTCCTACTCCGCACGGACGAGGAGTCCGTGGTCTCACCCTTCCCCGCAGCTCTCTCCTCTTTGAAGGAAATTTCGGACGACTCTTTCGCGCTCTTCCGCCGGCAGAGTTTGGTGACAATGACAAGGAATCCGAGGACAGCCTTAAGGCGCTTGCCGAGACAATGGTTGGCGGAGAGGACCAGGCCAAAGACGGTGCCGACGCAGAAGAAAGTGGCATTCCGGCCCTCTACACTTATCTGGGCCAATTCATCGACCACGATATAACCTTCGACCCGTCGAGCAGTTTACAGCAGCAAAACGACATCGATGGCCTGGTCGACTTCCGGACTCCACGGTTCGACTTGGATAATGTTTATGGCCGCGGCCCGGAGGATCAGCCCTACCTTTATGATTCCAGTAAGACGCCGAAGTTCCTCCTCGGAAAACCCCTCACGGGCGGGACACCAGCCGTCCCCGCGACGGCCGATCTCCCCCGTAACGGCGAAAATACGCCTGAGCCGCGATTCGCCCGCGCCATTATCGGTGACCCCCGCAATGATGAGAACGTCCTTATCAGCCAGCTCCAAGGTCTCTTTTTGCGCTTTCATAATCGCTTCGTGGACGACCACCTGGGCATGCCGTTTAAAGCCGTTCAGCGGCAAGTCAGATTCCACTACCAATGGATGCTGATCCACGATTTCCTCCCCACTCTGATTGCCCCCAAAGTCCTCCACCAGGTATTCCCTCACCTCAAAAGTGGCAAATCAATCGCCGATGATTCGCTTAAGTTGGGCTTTTATCACGCTAAGAACGACGCCTTCATGCCGCTCGAGTTTTCCGCGGCCGCTTATCGTTTCGGGCATTCCATGGTTCGGCCCGGCTACCGCTTGAACGATAACGACGCGACCTTGCTGCCGATCTTTGGCGACGAAGGCCATGCTCCTCGTCCTCGCAGTCTCCGAGGATTCATGCCCCCTGAAAGTAACTGGGGCATCGACTGGGGCCGGTTTATTGACATCGACAACCGGCCGAATGGAGAAATGGCCGAGGACAATATGCCGCCCACGCCGGAGATGAAGAAGCGACTTCAACTCGCTTACCGCATTGACACATCAGTCGTCAAACCTTTGTCCAATCTCCCGCCCGATGTGGCAGACCGCATCATCAAATCGCTCATTCAGCGCAACCTCGTTCGCGGCTGGAGGCTGCGTCTCCCGAATGGCCAAGATATTGCGCGCGCCATGGGAGTCGTGCCCCTCGGCGTCATTTACATTGGCCGGTTCGAGGATGGGGCCAAACCCGCCGACTTTACCGATCTAAACAAAAACTCAGAGCCGAAGCTCGAACGCTTTAAAGAAAACTGTCCTCTCTGGGTCTACACTCTGGCGGAGACATTTCACCATACGGCCAAGGGAAAATTCGGAGTAAAGTCGCACCTTCTGGGACCAGTGGGAGGAACGATCGTCGCAGAAACGTTCGCCGGCCTTCTACATTACGATAGTCACTCCTTCATCAACCAAGACCCGCGTTGGAAACCAACGATCGGAAACGGCAAATTCGGACTGAATGAATTTGTTCTCTATGCCTTGGGTAAGTAACATATCTTTACAGGTTCACTGTCCAGGGCAGACGGGTTCTTCGCCCAGGTCGGCGTTACCGTGCTCACCCCCAGATCCGCTTCGCCGGAGCTCTACCAAGCAGAGCACGCGGAGTTAATGAAGAAAGCTCATCATCCTCGCCAACCACCTGCTCAAATATCCTGACTTTTCCCTTGCGAGCTAAGACAGTTGCTGACCCTTGTATTCCTCGCCTTCTTGGAGGCGTGCCTGTTTGATTCTCAACTTGTGGGTTGCAATCACTCTCAATTTGTGGTCGCAGTGCTAACTTCTTTAGGGAAGAAGGCCGTCGTTAATCCACTGCTGGAACTTGGCAATCTGGTCGGGAGTTAAAGGCTCGAACGGCGCAGCCGGCATAGGATCGTTTGGATCGGTGATCCTGGCGTAGATCAGTTTTGCGTTGGCCTTGACCTGGTCATAAGACGTCAGGTCGAGCCGCCAGAGCATTTGGGCTCGGAACTGCGTGAACAACGGTTTGATGTCGGTAGCGAAGGAAGTGGCCATAAGTGTTGAAGGTTAGCGGATGATTGCTTTATCCGGAGGTTAAAGCCGGAAGCTGAGCTATGCCGAGCACGATCAGGTAGACGCCGGCAAGTAACTCGGCCCGCTTAGGCACGAACCGCCGCAAAATCTGGCCGAGGTATAACCCGGCAAAGCACATCAGCGTGCTAATAGTTCCTATTACCAGTGCCGAGAGTAGAAGAGGCTGCCCCATTACCCCGACGCCTATTCGGGCAAGCAGGTTGTCCACACTTAGGAGTAAAGGCAGTCCCAGCAAGGTCCACCGATTGCTCAGAAACGGCGCGATCTCTCTTTTTGTGCAGGCGAACCAAATGATCAACCCGCCGCAGCTAAGAAGAACAATGGATCCCAGAGCATCCGCGTTAACATTCAAGGAGTAGCGCAACCCGCGGCCGAGGACCAAGCCAAGTAAAGGCATGCCGGCCTCGCAGAGGCCAAACATCAACGCCAGAAACCAGCGCCGGGTGCGCGCTACACCTGCGAGCCCGAGGCCGGGCGCAATTTGAAGGTTATCCAGGCCAGTTAGCACGCCGAGAACGATGAGTGTTTTCACGGCGACTTACTGAAGCTTGTAAATGTTGAGCAATCCGCCGTCCCGGCCAAAGACCAACGCGCCGGCCACGACATAGTCCTGCCAGATGGCGGGGCCCATGCAGTAGCCGTAACCGCCGCAGTAACCCTGCGTGGGCATACCGAGATCGTCCTGCCAAAGAAGAGTGCCATCCTTCACGGCGAAGGCATACAGCGAGACCTTGGTCGTCGCCATGAAGACGACGTCATTGACGACCGCCGGAACGCTGATGCCACTTTCGGCCGCCGTCGTATACATTGGTGGCATGGCTTTCGCATACCGCGGCGGGTCGTTTGAATCCGTCGGCCATGCGTCCTTGAGAGTATTCCAGTCGAGCGCGCGCAGGAATGGCGTGGTGGTGTAATCGATTCCCGACGCGATGAAATGGTAGTTGTTTCCGCCGATACCGATGAAGAGGCGCCCGCTTGCTTGATCGACCGCGGCGGTGCTGTAGGTGCCCGAGTAATTCTCGGTCGTGTAGTTGGGATCGTTCGCCGGAGGCGTGGCGTTCGACTCTTCGTTTGTCCGGCGCGGATTGGGATTGCTGGCCACGTCGTCGCCGTGCGGATCGACGGTCGGAATCCACGAGCCATTGTTATAGTAAGGCAGCATTTGCCGCCAGACAATGACGTCCAACGTATCGGCATCGAGGATCATGTAAGCGCCGTTTTTGCAGCCGATGCCCAGAACCCTTTTGCCCTGCCGGGTGAAAAGCGTGGCAGAGCCGCCAACATCGATATCCGTATCGGACGGGCGATAGCTGCTCCCCGGAGGAAACTGGCGGAACCCTTTGAATGCGCCCGAGGAAGCGTCCAAAGCCAGGATGCCATAGGAGTAGCCTTGCGGTGTTGGCGGCGGAGGGCTAATCGGCTGTGCCGCGGCAAGAGGAAGCGGAGCATCTGGTTGCGGATTGCCGGTGGAGCAGTAGAGACGATTCAATCCTTCGTCGTAAGCGATCGCCGCCCAGACGGAGCATCCATTTACCAGGGGCGGGCCGTTGAAAACGGAGAACGGCTTCGGCAATGTACCGGCGTTAACGACTTCGGACGGAAGAACGTTCGGTTGATTATCCTGTCCCTGTTGAAACTGACAGACGCAGAAGATCCAGACGACATTGCCGGACTGGGCGTCCAGACAATAAATAAAACTGTAGGCGCTGGGGTTTTCGCCTTCTCCTATGCCGACGTAGACTTTGCCGTTGACCACCAACGGAGAACACCAGCCTTCCACCTGAGGGGCCGCATCGGCGCCCAGCACATTCGTGACGGGCTGGTTGTGCAGCGGATCGCTGTAACGCAAATCGGTGATCCAAACCGGCGCGAGCGTTTCCTGATCGAGGCAGTAGACCTTGCCGTTGAAAGCGCTGAAGTAAATTTTGCCGCCGGCTATCGTGGGCGTGCAACCCATGCCGGTGAAACCATGGGCATCGCCTTCCGGGCGCGATATGTTCCAGGTAAATTGCTTCAGGTCCCCGGTCTCGAGGTTGATCTTGAAAAACGAACCGCCGTTCGCGCCGACGGCGTCATGGCTATTAGCCGTGCCGACGTAAACGTAGCCGTCGACGATGGCGGGAGTGGACATCACTGAGCCACGCAAAGCAACCGTCCGGAGGAGCTTTAGAGACTTGCCGACGTTCGCGCTCGTGATCTTGCTGCCGTTGGCATTTCCGCTATGAGCTGGATCGCGGTGGAAGGTCCACCAGTTAGTACTCGAATTGGGAGTGGCGGGCATTTGTTAGTCCTTCATGTTGGTGAAGCTTCAGTGCGCCCGGCGGTTCAATCCCCAACTAAAATCTGATTGGCCGGCGCCATAATGACAAGCCATGCAACTGTTGCCGAACTTGCCGGCGGCATCCGCTGGGGACTGGAAGTAAGTCTCCATAGCGGTGTTCGTCGCGCCATTGGCTGGAAAGGCCGCGCCAGAGTCCTGTGGATAAACGCCGCCGTTTTCCATGGTCTTGAATACAGTGGGATTCGACGGCCACTGGGTGATGACTAACTCGTAGTTCTGCCAAACAGTGCCTTTGAGCGCTGCCTGCCAGGCGTTGTTGATGACCACGGTGGACGCGCCGGCGGGTGTGTCGGGAATGGGATTGAACCGGGTAACCTGAACGGGTGTCCGTTCGGCTTTGGGAACGGCAGTGGGCGCCTTCTGGGCCGGACGATCAGCGTAGCCGCCGGTCGTCTGTGGGTTATCGGTTCCGTTATTGAACGAGATAGGAGTCGATGGTTTGGCGCCGGGGCCGCGTCGCACGTTATCGACCTGTTCGAAGCTGGACCAAATCCACTCCGGAAAATCCTTCAGCTTTTGAGCGATGTGCAAACCGACAAGTCCCACCTTGGTCTGGACGCATGTCTTACTCAGCGGGTCGTAGACTAAGGCTGGCACGATGTAATAGCGGGTCGGATCATCCTGCGGCGTCATCTCGCGCCATGCCGCCTTCAGCATCAGCGCGCCGACGCCGTCCGGGACAAAGGGACCGGCCGGCATCGACACTGGTTCGCGCGGGGCGAGGTTCGCGATCTGGTAGAGCCACGACTTCGGGTCCGTATTGGATCCACGAACGAAATTGTAGAAGGCCTTGTTGTACCGGATCTCGTAATGCGCGTAATTCTTGTTCTGGTCGATCAGGGGAAATGAGAACGCCTGGTTGGTTTCGTCGAGGATACTGTCTCCTTTGGACAACATGACCAGGGTCTTGACGCCGGCGGGTTGATTCGTGCACTGGGCAATTTCGTCGGTAAAGGATTCCCATTCCGTCGGCCGTTGGTCGCGTTGACCGAACAAGTCGAAGGTCTCCTTGTAGGTGCCCCAGACCACTGGCGTGCCGTTGGGGGCCGAGCGGAAAAAGCCGGGGTCGGTGGGTTTGAGCGCTTCGCCACGTTTACCGGGAACGGCGGGCCAATTCAAAGCGACAAAGGATTGCCAGGAGAAGCTATCGAAGAATGGGCGTGATTGCTCAGGAGAAAGCGATGTGTTATGCGCCGGGAGTTTGGTCGGAATCACACCACTAAGTGTCGGCAAGGGGAAAGGCAGGGGCGTGGGAGACGCCGCGGTCGGGCTGGCGGCGCGCGTCGCCGGCGAAGGGGTCGGCTTGGGCTGGGAGCGCTTTGCGTCAGCGCTAGGAAAACTCGCCAGACAGAATAAGCAAAAGATCACCGTGGCCGGGAGAAAAGGATTTTTCCAGAAGGAGCGGTGTCTTCCGGGGAAGGTCGGGCGAACAGGTTCAGGCATCGGGAACTTTCCTTATGTTCGGTGGAGTAGGGCCGCCCCCTGGGTGGCAGTTTTTCGAACTGCGGTTCAGGCCAAGGGGGCGATTGGGAAATTGGAACGCAGGTTTAGCAGATCAATGCTCGGCGCCGCAAGCTCTATTTAGGATAGTCGTGCCGCGAAGTTGTTTCGGGCAACGGCCTGAATTTTCGGCCCAACATCCAAATGATTCCCGTGATAACCATGACGAACAGGAACATGAGTGTGGTATTTTGGAATCTTCCCGCCGACGCACCGGTGAGCGCATAAAGCAATGCGGGCGGCAACGAACCGGCGAGCGCCGCCAGAGTCGTGCCGAGCCACCCGAGCGGTGACGCGCCGGCCATGATCGCCACTGTCTCCGCCAGCAAAGGAATCGGACGCGTTACAACCACGGCCAATAATCCCCATCGCTCAAGGAGCCGATTGGCGCGGTCGCGTTCATCGAGGGGCACGAGCCGCTCCAACCATTTGCCGCCGCGCCGGCCGATCCAGAATCCGAACACGGCCGCGCCGGTGCTTCCGAGGAGCGAGAGTAGCGTTCCGATAGCGACGCCAAAAAGTGCGCCGTGCGCTACCATGACAAGACTGGACGGAACCGGCAGCAAGACATCCGCGATGAGCAAGCCCACGCCGAGCGCCGCTGCCCAAAGGCCGCCCTGGTTCAGCCACGGCGTGGGATCGACCAAAAGCGGAACGCCGAGCGCTTCCACCAGGAAAAAAAGAGCGAGGAAGAGGAGGATCATCCCGCCCATGACCATGAGGTATCGCTTCATGTTGAAGTGGGGAGCGGAGGCAAGGGGCCGGTCACAGTTTTAAAGTTAACGTTGCGCCGAAAGTCCGCGGCGCGGCGGGCGTACCGACTGCGGCATAGGTGATTTTCTGGGTGAAATATCCGCTATCGGTGGCGTTCTCGCAGAAGGCGGAAATGGCAACCCGGCGATCTTGATAGCCGACGCGAACATTGAATTGGACATGCGCACCTTCGCGCATCGACGGCGTGTTCGCCTCATCGTAAAAGGTATCGCCGCTAGCAAGCGTTTCCGCCTGGAAGAACAAGCCGTGAAAAGTGTAACGGCCTTCGAGCGTGGCCGTGAATTCCGGAGAAAACGGTGTGCGCTTGCCGCGATAACTCACGGTGGTGAACGGATCGTGGTATTCGAGAAACTCGCTTCGCGCGTAGCCGAGGGCCGCTCGCACGCGCACCGCCGGCGAAGGTTTCGCTGTCGCTTCCAGCTCGCCGCCCCAGCTAGAAACGCGGGGAGCGTTGAACACCGTGATGTCAGGCCCGATTGCCGGGCGTTCGACCTGATAATCTTCGATGCGGTTGACGAAAGCGGTCCCGCCAATCTCGATACGACGTTCCAGACAGCTCGTGCGCAAACCGAATTCATTCGACCAAACCCGTTCGCCATCGAAACGCGCCAGCCGGGGATCGGTCTCGAGAAAGGAAAAGCCTCCCGTTTTGTAACCATAGGTGGAGCTCAGATAAGCCGTGGTCTGCGGCGAGACGTGATACGCCAGAGCAATCCGAGGCTGCGCATTCCATTCTGAGCGATGCGAATCGAAGAAGGTCTCCGGAGTAAAGGAGACTCTACGCCTGCGTGCGATCGATTCGGCATTGTAGGCCAAACGCATGCCTCCGGTAATTTCGAAGCCGTGACTGAGTTGCCAACTCGCGCGGCCAAAGATCGCGACCTCCGACTCGTTGTCCCGGAAAGCAATCTCCTTATCGATCCCAGGCAAAGCGAACAATTCCGTTCCGTCACTGTGAACACGATCGGCAAAAAGTCCCACGCGGTACCGCCACGGGCCATCGTCGCCCGGCTTTGACTCCAACCGCATTTCCTGGGCGATTTGTTCCTGGGCCAGCTCAATCCTTCCTCTTACAATCGGCGCCGGCGAGTAATCTAAGTCGGCCTCGTACGGTTCGAGATTCCACTCGCGGCGACTCGTGATAAAGGTCAGCTGGCCCATATCTAGTGCGCGCGAAACAGTAAGGGCCTCGACATCGCCTCGAATGTTGGTGCGTCCGTCGAAATCGAACGCCACCCGAAAAGGATCGGGCGCGAAAAGCGGCACGAATCGCTGAACGCCGTCCCGCGCGACATGAGTTTCAGCCGAGAAATTGATCTCCCAGTCTTTTGCCGGTATCACCCGCAGCGCGGCGCGGGCAAAAAGATGTTCCTGGAAATCTGGACGTGTGCCAAGGAAGGTGTTCTCCAGAAATCCATCGCGTCTGAGATACCCGGCTTCGAACTTGGCTAAGGCCGTGTCTGGCTTGATCGGACCAGCCGCGAAGCCTTGGACACTCTCGAAATCGTAGCTGCCGCCTGTGGTCGTCACCGACCACCGCGGTGTTGCGCGCGGAAAAATCGTCCGCATTTCGACGATTCCAGCCTCGGAATTTTTCCCAAAGAAATCGCCCTGCGGTCCGCGGAAAACGGTGACTTGCTCCAGCTCTCCCAGCTCGGTGAAATTCGTATAGGTGCTCGAGCTGGGAACTCCGTCCACATAAAGAGTGACCGCTTGTTTGCTGAAGTTCGGCGTATTCCCAAGGCCGCGAATACTGTAAACGTCCAAGTAAGAGTTTGCTCCCGCGGCGTTGATAGTTGCATTCGGAACGCGCTGGATGGCCGCTGCGAACTGCTCGTTTTCCGTAAGCTCGTCACCGTTCAAATCGCTCTGCGGTACGCTGGCGACCCATTCCCGTCCGTAAACAAAAATCGGTTCGGAGGTCGCTTCCTGGCCGTGCCCTTGGAAGACGGCAAAAGCGAGGTTGGATGCCCCCCATAGGCAGACTCTGGCGAAGAAATAGCGAGAAAAAGCCATAGCAGTCGAACCCTCCCTGGGTGATTCCTCTGGAGGCCGGCAGTTAGGGATTCGTAGGCTGGTACTCGAAGGTCGGGCCGGTGATCACGCTCGGATCAGGGATGCCCGACATCATCGCCTTGGCCTGGCTTTTCAAAGACATCATAAGACCAAGGGCTGGATTGAATTGATCGGGGTGTCCGTTAAACATGTCATGCAGGGTCTTAAGGAGGCTTGTGTAAGTGTAGTTAAACGTATCGCACAGGTTAAGCTGGGCGGGACCATAGTTCTTGCGATTCGGGTTCGTCGGCACGTTGTAGACGCCGGCCGGATCGATGGCGATAGGAGCGCCCCCGTAAATCCACGGCGGCTTCTGGCCCGGCGCGGGAATGAGCTTCTTTCCTTTCTGGATCTGTTGGAACCGGTAAAAGTGGGCATAATCGAGGCCGACGACCTCATCAGGCGAATTGGAGGTGCCTTCGCCTTGTTCAATTATGGTGGAGAGTGCCTGCACGGCGGTGGCTTTGTTGGTAACAACAACGGACTCGAACATCAAGTCGGGGCCAATCTGATTGCGTGGAGGATTGGCGAAATCGGAGTCCGAAAGCTTATTAATTTCGGCAATGATGCGGTTGTAAAATTGACCGATAGTAACGGGAGCGGTGATAGCCTCGAGGGCGAGCTTGGCGGTGGGGATGTCTATCGCGTGCTCGGGTTCCTCGATAGTCAGAAAGGTTTCGAGCTGTGACATACTGAAGGGAGCGAGCTGAACGGTGAGCTGGCTTTCCACGCCTCCCGGCAGCGGCCCTGGGTAGGTGGGAATGAAGCCCGGTGTGTTCAGGACCGGGTTCCCGCCCAAGGCGTTGAGGACATTGGCGGCCAGAGTGAGGTGGAGCATTTCTTCTACAGCCACAGACTCGATGATCTGGGCGATCTCGCGGTTGAGATTCTTATCCAATGAATAGAGGGCGTAGAGGTAAGGCGGGATAGTCGAGTGCTCGAGTTCGAGGGCTTGCTGCAGGGCGGTGCAAATCGCGGGGACGCCACCGGTGGAAAGAGCAGCGACGAGTTCAGGTCTAAGGATGATCATAGGTTGGGGTTTTGGAAGGAAGTGAAGCGACTCGGAACAATCAGATCAATGATGGTTGGTTAAAACCAGGCGTCGCGCCGCGGCCGCGGCCTTGCCGCCTTTTGGCATGTGGTCCCCGAATGAGGGCCGCTCCCCGGCAACGGCCGCCGGACGCGCGGCGGATGGCTCAGGCGCTTTGGCGACGCATTTGGCTCCGGGCAATGGGTTCTTCAACCAGTTCAAGATCGCCCTGCGTTTCGCGGGAGAGAGGTCACGCGTAACTGGCATTGAATTGGCGTTCCCGACATCCAGGCTGAAGGCCAGAGCCAGCAGTCGGGCATTAGCTTTGACGGAGTCGTAATCCCCCAGATTCAGAAACCGGTTCATGACCGGGTAAAGATTGGCGTATTGCTGAAAGATCGGCTGCAAATCGTCCCAGGTTGCCGGATCCGACACCTCGAAGGCGCTCCAGACCAGGAAGCTGATGAAGTTCCATTGATTGACGGGACCGCTGAACTGCGAGTTCGCGAAGGCGGGTCGGATACCATAGACCTGGCCATCCAGGCCGTAGTCTTGCCCTTGGTTGAAGTAACGTGGCGTGCCGGGGTTGCTCGCTTTGATACTCAAGGTTGCGACGCCCTGGGCATTGGTTACTGCGTTGGCATTGAAGTGCAGGGCAGAGAGCGGGACGGCTACCGGCGGCACATCATTAGAAATGTTGTTGCTGGGCTGCAACTGAGAGGCATCGGGCACGAAGTTAATGGTAGCGCCCGCGAGAGGCTGTCCCCATTGACTGGCATAAACTGCGATCTCGACGGACGGATCACCGGGGCTGAGCCGGAAGACGAACTTGTCGGCACGGACGAACGAACCGGTGTTCCACTCCGAAATAAGAATCGGAGGCGTTGCGGATTCCACGTATAAGAGCAAGGGAGCTTGGGAAACCGCTTGCAATGGCGCAGCCGTTAAAGGCAGGACCACGATGCCCGCGGTGCGGGTATACCAGGTCGGGTCGCTGGCGTAGCCTGTTGGTCCTTGCGATGGGACTATGCCTAACGGGACCACTGATCCCGCTGGATTCCCCGGCGAGGCCAGGGGATCGTAGACGCCGAGAGTTAAGTCGCCCAAATCACTCAAGCCGCCGCCCTTCGTGGTGCTCAGAGCATTACCCAAATCCAGGTAGATGCAGCCATCGGCTTCGCTAACGACACCGACCATGAAATTAATCCCTCCGGACGGAAAGAAGAAATTGATCTTGGGGCTCGGAGGGCTTGCGATGGCCATGAACTGCCGTCCCATGACCATGTGAAACGGCTCGGTCGCGCTGGCTGGGCCAATCGTTCCGACGATCCGTCCGCACATGAAATCGTCGGACGTGAAATCCAGGTTCAAGCTATCGACGTTGAACTTGATCGAGAGCAGACCGTCGACCGCCGCGCTCTGCAATGCCATAAGAAAAGGCGAGGCCGACACATCTCCCCACCACAAATTGCGCAAAACGGATTGGTACATCGCACCAGCGTCTACATCGCCCCCCGAGCTACTTCCGATGGCACGGTCCCAAATATCGATGAAGGCGGCGGGGTCGTAGTCGCCGCGGAGTAGAGTATTGCCTTGCGCGTCGGTGATGCGCACTTGCAATCCCCAGATCTCAGAGACCAACTGCTGCTCGCTGTCGAGATCGACCAGCTTCGCGCAGACCCGCGTGTCGGAGTCGGCCACCAAAAATTGGAGAATAGGGTCGTTTGTGACCGGCCCGGTGGGTAGCCACGCCGAGGTAACCCGGCAGCCAAGCAAGCGAAAGGCAGCGTCGCCCTCGGGATTGAACCAGCCATTGGGAGGATCGAAGTTTGGACCCTGCATCTCCTGGTAGCTCGGGATAAAAGTGGCGTTATCGAAATGACCCGGGTCATTGTTTACGGTCGAGACGTTGGCTTGAAATTGACCCGCAAAATGCAGGCGCGTGGAGTTGAGGTAGCTCATAGAACGTAGGGTGGAAGCAACTGATTCACGAGGAGAAGGGCTTGATCATGCCGATGAGATTGCCTTCGGGATCGGTGAAGTTAACAAAGGTGTAGCCGTCCAGGGTGGTGATGTCGCCGACTTGGTTTCCGCCGTTTTGGAGCACGAGGTCCGGCTTTGTTTCCAAATCTTCCACTTCGAAATAAAAGGTGATCCCTTTCTCGTACCCTGGCACGCTGGGCTGAGCCTGGCCCAGGCCACCCAATAACGCGCGAGTCTGCGGCGCAAACGGGACGAGGTTGAAGCCAGCCGAGTCGGGGTCGACCTGCCAGCCGAACACCGTCATATAGAAATCCGTGAGCTTGGATTGATCGTCGGCCATGATTTCGAACATCACGGCCGGATGCTGGTTCATCGATTTTTTCGAGGCGCTCATTGGGGCTGAAACGGGGATCCGGAACCTGAGCGTTGATACTGAAGAGCCGCTCAGGCGGAAGCAACTACAATCTCGCCAGTTCACGCCAGAACCGAACGAGAGTGGGCTCGAAACATTGCTTGACTCTGACGCCCAATACGAAGCTATGATCTGGCGAAAGTGAGTTGTTTTTTCCACCCCAGGTCGTCGCGGTTTTGCCGCGCGACCGATTCCGAACCAGCCGGACAAACCCTTCCGCGTAAAGAGGAGAGATGATCATGCCTAAGAAAAAGCGTGCGACGAAGAAGCCCGTAAAACGGCGACGCGCCTGTTCGTAGGTGAAGGTGCCGGCGCTGTTGTCACCGGATGCTGGAACTGCGCCCAGGATCCGAGTGGCAAGCTCAAGCAGATGTTTGTCGACATCGTGCAAACGGGCCGGATCAAGCGAGGGCAAACCCCAATGCGGCCGTCTTTCGAAAGGTCCACGGGGTGGCTGCTGGGACCTTCGAAGTGAGAAGACACCTGCCAAGTAACCTGAGGGTAGGTGTATTTGCGCTTAGAAACTGCCGGCCTGGATCCGATTCTCCAGCGATATCGCGCCGACCGACCCCGATCTTCAGAGCACATGCGGCATGGGGATCAAGCTCTTCAATGTCCCGGGCAAGAAGCTGCTGGGCGCCGGGCGGGCTAAAACATCCGTACTGCGAGTCCGTGATTGATGTGGGGCAAGAACTGTCGCGGTTGCTCAGCGACGATCCGAAATTCGTAACCCGTTATTTTACCATTGAGGCGCGCCAAAGACGAATCCAGCGACTGACGACAGGGTCTGCTCCCTCGATAGCGGAGCTCATTCGGAGGCTTGAGCCCCAACTCTGCTCGTGACCGACCACGGCCAAGCGGCCAAAACACAGATTCCCGTCCCTGTTACGAGACTACGCATAAGCCGACTCTGCTGCGATTTGAGTTCGATAGCTGAGCTTCCGGGCTTGCAGGGAATGCAAGCTGTTGGGAATTGGTTAGAGGGGCGCGGGAATGGCGGGCAAATCGATCTCGCAAATAAGACGGCAGCCAGGAAGACGGTCTATCAAAGCCCCCGCAGCGGAAGATTTGTGAAGAAATCCCTACGCCAAGCGACCATAAAGCCACAACTTGGACAACGTGTGCCAATCGGAAGGCGCGGAAAATCCGGTAAGAAGGCTCTTGGTTGACCTGCCTGCTTCACCGTTATGCAGACGCATCGTCGATCCAGTCCAGGACATCTTCAATCAGACGCCCCGGATTTTTCTGCACACAACCGGCGTCCCGGAACGGTAAAGATAAGTCGACGGCCCATGTTTCGGGATCGTGTGTGGACGGCAGCCCCAAGGAGCGCGCAACGTGCCAAGGAAGAATCCCAAAAAGGCCAAGAACATGTCGCCGGCGCAACGTGAGCGCCTCCGCAAGAATCGGGCTGTGGGTATTGGCCATGAGAGCAGAGATGGATTTGATCTCCGAAAGTGCTGCACTCCAGCGTATCCTCCAGGATTCCTCGCGAGGGAATCCTGAAGTTGCCAGGTCGAGTCCAGCATGCTCCAACAGGCGGCGCATTGAATGCTGTGCGAGCGCGTCATCGACCAAAATCGCATCGGCAGCGAAAGTTTTGGCTCGCAGGTAAAGACGAGTCGTTTCAGCAAAAACTTCGTCGCCGTCAGTGAGGAACTCGCGCTGGTGTTTACCCCACCGGAAATAATCGCAAAGCCGGTAACCACACGCTTTGTCATCAATAATTACGTCCTCGGGGTGATCCGAAATCAAAAACTCGAAATTGGCGTCCGCTTTG
This sequence comes from Verrucomicrobiota bacterium, assembly GCA_041167545.1. GTDB lineage: Bacteria > Verrucomicrobiota > Verrucomicrobiia > Chthoniobacterales > UBA10450 > AV80. Next base: position 56,222 of record JBEEHT010000141.1, on the reverse strand, counting down.
TCACAAAGGGCAATGTAGTCTCCGTGCTGTCGTATGAATTCGTTGGGATACGAGGTGCGAGCTTTAAAGAGGACGTTGCAAGATGCGCTCTCAGCTACAGCGCACATCGCGTCGATATAGCCTTCATTATAATTGGTGTCCGCATCAGCTTGAAGGATGAGAAAGTCTCGGAGGCTACCTTGCGTGCGCGCGAGTTCTGCCGCGATGAGATTGCCCCGATGTCGTGGCGGCACGTAGCCTCGTTCCGGTTCGTGCGCGATCAATACACTTTCAGGCTGGGAGTTGGCTCGGATTGCTTCCGCCACGTCCAGCGTTCGGTCACTTGATCCGTTGTCGACCAGAATCAAAGTGATGTTCGGGCTAGTACTCTGCTGGGTTCCGAAGCCGAGAGAAGCGCAGGTTTTCGCCAATGCGGCTTCCTCGTTTAAACAGGGAATGACAATCGCCGCATTCAGGAGTTACGTCCCGCAAAGAGTTTCATGGAGGCCATCGGCGACCTTCTGGACCGCATATGACCAGTAATCCGAGGGAAAGAAACTCGGGGATGCAGCCAGCGAAATCGCTTTAACCTGACTTTTCCACTCCGCCTGTTGCAGGGCCGCGAGAAAGCGTTGGATTTGGGTCTGCATCTCCTGCTGTTCTGCAGCGGTTGCAGCAATGTCCCGGCGGTCCGAATCCCCATCATATCGATTACAGAATGCGTCAAGGTCAACGTCCAGCCACACGGCATCGGTATTTGACAGCCGAAGAGGAAGGTCCGGCCGTTCAGCGATATGCCAGGAATTGGGGATTCGTGCTTCAAAATACTCTGTGAAACTAATAGGGTAGGGTTTGCCCGCCAAAGTTATCGTAGAATCGCGTTTTTGGAGCCACGACTCTCTTCGGGGGGAGTTCGTTTTGACGTGCACAATCGACCCGGCTGGTTTTGCCAACACATACGCAGTTAGAAAACTTCCTTTGCTGATAACACCACGTTCAATCGCGCCTCGTACGGAGGCCTCATCGTCAATGTCGACGAGCAAACCGGCGAAAGGGTCAAAGAGAGATCCGTTTCGAGCGCTGAGGAGGGGCCGTACCAAATCGTCGTGATCATCGACATGAATGATATTTGTAAAATTGGTTACCTTGTTACATTCTGCCGCACGAGCAGGGACAAGAAGGGCGCGGGAATGAAACATGGAAAATAGAAAAGTGGCCCTTGCACACGGCCGGAAGTCCTCGAATTGGAGCAACTCCTGTAGCGAGCAGCCGTACATTGACCGCGCCGCTTCAACAATGTGAGGATCAACATACCAAAGCGGATCGCTAGGCCAGTCTAAGCGGAAGTGCCATTCGTGTTCCTCTTCGGAGACCAGGCGGGGATAATGATCTGGGAAGGCTGCGAACAAGTGGTCCATCGCCGCGTTTGCGTCTGAGGCGAATTCTTTCGGAAAGGCAATTGGGCGAGGGCTTTCACTCATTTGGGCCTCCGCCAGACCAACACCAGCTCATTGCTTGCTTCCTCCGCCAAAGGAACGAAGCCAGCCCGCGTCGCTGCAATTTGCGAAGCAATGTTGCCCTTTCGCATGCTCGCGTACACTTGCGGATACCCGCTGAGCTCGCTCGCCTTGCGAAAAGCAATCGAACCGATGCCACGGCCGCGACTCTTTTGATTGAGTTCCACCGTGATGGAAGCGTCCGGATCTTTGCGATCCGGCTTTTGAGCGACGATGAAAGCGCGTCCAGCCTGAACGCCCTTAAAAAAGACCCGCCAGTATTGACGCACGGCGCCGAGGTCACCGATTCTTCGTTCTTTCCCAGGCAGAAGTTGCACATCGGCAGAAGTAGCCCGCGGCGCCTTCGAACGCTCGAAGGGCTTTTTCCTTTTCGGGGTGCTGCGCTTCCTTGCACGGGAGCGAATTCTTCGCCGCGGTGCCGTCATGGAAGGTATGCTCCGGGTGCTATAAGTCTGTCATTCTCCACTCCGAGATCACGTGCAAGGTGATCAAGCAGTGCTTCGCCGTTTTCGCTGAGTAATGCGAACTGGCGCAGACTATTGATTCCATAAACGGCTTGCGCTTGAAATTTCGCTGCGTTCTCGGAAGCTTTTGCGAGATCCGTGGTATGGCTCGATTTGGTTAACGCTTGCCAAAAACGCGACAGACCTGCAAACACAAATGCTCCGTGGAAAAAACCACCGGAGGGTCGTAATCCCTTGCGCCAGGGAGCGGGAAACGACGGGAAGACATGATCAAGAAGCATAGAGGCGTGCCGCTCTATATGATAAAGAACTTGGTGCAGGAATTCATGCAGAAGTGAATCCGCGAGGTCATCGGCGTCCAGCAGCCGGTCACGAACAAAAGGTGCGATATAAAGGACATTCGGCGCGGAGTCATCGCTGAAAGAGAATATCTGATCCGAAGACTCGGCGCTGGACTTGACGAAGATTACATCCGAGATAAGCGCGGCGAACGCGTGTGGCAGGTGAGGGTCCAAGCACGCCAAAAGTTCCACGGTAGCGTCCAGGAGTTCGGCGCCTTTCTTTACTGCGTCACTCCGGTGCGGCAGAACACGAATCGAGTCAGAAAATGGCCAAACAAGCCACGGCTCAGGAGATTGAACGCGGATCCTGCCGAGCCACGTTAATTCGTCATCGACGCCGGCTAGAGACCGGACGGGCATCGTAGGGTTTTTGGAACGTAGGATCAAGGCTGCCGCAGGCAAGCCGTTACGCGGAATCTCCATTTCGCGAGCGCACTCATCTGCCCGACGTTCAGTCTCCTCTCTCCAGCGCGTGCATGCATGAATTAGCGCGTCTCCGGCCAAAAACGACCAATCATCGATTTTCGGCTGGGCACTCTTCCGAAGAGAATTTCGGAGCAACTTGGTCGCTTTCTCAAACACCGAAAACAGTTCCCGACAGTAGACGCTTGGCGCTTCCAGTTGCCGGACTGGGTGCCACCGATGCATGACGCTTCCGCCGCCGCAAGCTTCGACGACCGGACACGTTTTGCATTCGCCGCTGAGGCCGTCGAGCGACAGGCGATAGCCGTGCTCGCGGATAGCAGGATGGGCAGCCATTTTGTCGAATTCCGCTGTTTCGACGCTCTCGTTCAACGCGGGACTTCCGCCGGGCAGGATCTTAAACACATCGTGATCGGTGTAGGTCCCATCGGTATCGATGACGATGAGGCTTACCGAGCCGAGCCCCATCGCGTCTGTCGGACTTGGAACGCCTAAACGAGACGCGAGAATCGCGTCAAACCAACGGATCGGCAGATCAGGAAATTCCGTAAACCAGAGCTCGTATGCATTCGTCAACCAGGAGAGGTATAAGTCCTTGTTCCTGTCCCGTCTCGGCGGGGGCCGCACGTAGGTGGCATCTGGAAGCAACAGATCAAGGCGAGGTAAAGCTAAGGGTTGAAAAAATTCAAACAACTCTCTAGGTGGGGTGGCCGGATCAATCACGGCGATTACGCCACGGAAGATTCCGGACTGTCGGCCGCGCAACTTGTGGATCGCTGAGGAGGTTGCCTCAAAAGTAGACCGCCCGCCGTGGTCTAGACGGTGCCGATCGTTCGTGTGTTTTGGTCCGTCAATGCTCAGAGAGATGAGAATCCCCGCCGTCTCGAGCCTCTGGATCGCCTCGTTAGTTAGCAGGGTAGCGTTCGTTTGGAGCGAGAACTCGAGCGCACATTCGGACCGTACGGCTTGGCGGATGATTCGGGCGGCCTCGGCAAGTCGATCGGCCCCGTAGAGCAGCGGCTCGCCGCCATGGAATGTAACGCAGAATTCGGACAACCGGTGCAACGCCACATACTCGTCGAGACGCGCTGCGAAACGGCGGAGGTTCTCGTCGGAAATAAAGTGCGGCTGATGTCGCCACGACTGATCGGCATGTTTGTAAACGTAGCAGTAATCGCAATCCAAATTGCAGCGCGAGGCAACCTTGAGCAGGGCCGCCGTGAACAGCGCCTTCGGACCTCGACACGTCGCTGCTGTTGGGGGTTCGGCAATCTCAGGGAGCATTATAGGAGCCGACAACGTAAGCCCCTAAAATGGGTTTTCCAATGCGGGGCAAGCCGCCAGGCACTACGCCCGGGTATGGCTGCGCGCGTGGCGATGGTGCATTCGACTGTAGTTTACCGTCGATGCGTTTTGATCCCGGTCCTGCACGGCTGTTGCCAACCGATTTACGGCCGCATTGGGAGAGCGGCGAAGCGTCTGCGGCGAGAGAAGCGCATCACCAACTTTGTCGTTTATTTCTGCGGTGGCTGTCGGAGGCATAAAACAATCTTCGGGGAAGATTCGGCAAATCGGCACACGCTGTCAAGCGAAAGGGAAACACTGACGAGATCACTCGAAAGCAAAAACTCGCCTTCACATCTGGAGGAGGGCGGCAGTAATTTTCCGGCGGGCCAACGCGACCGCGATAAGGCCGTGGGCCGCCTAGGCGGCGACTAGCCGGACAGCGACGAGCAGTTTCCCGCGGCGAAGTGGTGGAGCTTGCTTGCACAGGCTACGTTTCTTCCGTCGCGCGCCAGCCCCAGCCGATTGCCTCAGAAAAATTTGGAAATTCCTCGAGAGAAAAATTCTCCGAATTCCTTGAAATTCCGCGAAATATTTACCGTCGAGGCTCGCCAAAGAAGGGGCAACGGCTGAGAACGGAGTCCGCTCCTTCGATGGCGGAGATTATTCAGAGCCTTCAGCCACAGCTCTGCTCCCAGACCGCGGTCCGTCAGCAGGTTCTACAATTTGTCACAGATGGTTCGCTTGTCGTTGAGTCAATACGGATTGGCAATACTACGACGTGTTTCTCTTCCAGCTCCCGGATCAACCCGACCGAGAGCTCCTTTCGAAACCATTCTGAGACAACGGAAGCCTTTGATAAACTCACGATCAAGCCGGAAGCGCCCGTGATTGCGCTTTCAATTCGTCGAATTAAGGAATCACCAACTTTTAGCTCCCATCGATCAACCCAAACGTGTCGTCGCTGAAGAGCCAACTCCGCCGCTAGAAGATCGACAAAATCTTTATCTTCGTGAGAATAGCTGATGAAATAGGGCATGGTTCTACTCGTTCCCCGCGTTCCGTAGTTTTTGCATCACGTTCCGGAGCGCTCTGTCGTGCCGTCGAGATCGGTTCTCCATCGCGCGGAGGATTTCGGAGCTGGCATATTGCGCACGCAGTTTCATAATATTCCAATGCTTTTAGCGTTCCCCGAGGCTTAGCTACCAAATGCCAACAGTGCCAAAGACCGGAATGAACAAGGCCGGCTGCGTGTTCGCGGTGGGATTGACCGTGATGGCTATCTGGATGCTCACGTTTCTGAACAACCTCCGAACTTCGACGTCGAACCCGCACAATCCTCCGTCGCCATCTGCCACCCTGCCGGCATTGAGCCCGGTTGCTGTTTTTCCGGCGCGGACTCCGAGCGATGCACCTGAACCATCGGTTACGATCATGAGGGCCACGCGCGTTCGATCAGCCGCGGAAGAGGCGCGTCTTAGAAAATATGTCCCGGCGCGGGTCAAGCTGCGACAGGATCTGGAGTTTCATGCCACCAACCAGAATGCGACGATTCCGTCGGTCTTTGTTGGCCAAGGCAGAGAAGTGAACGTCGTTCGGATCAACGGGTCGGAATTGGTAGTCGAGCATGGCGGGTGGGAGGCGACGGTGCCAGTATCCAAAACGGATTTTCTGGAGCGGGTGATTGCCGAGGTCGAAAAATAAGCGTTACACCATTGCCGCTTCCTCAAAGGGAATGATGTGCTTGCTGTAGCGGATGTGCGCCGAGGCGAAGAAGCCTCCGCACTGGTCTTTGATCCTGCAAGGGCTGCACTCCGGCATATAAACGTTTTTCCAATCGGAGATCGATTTGCGTGCGATCGGCCACAGATCTTTGTCGAGAAGACAAAGCTGGTGATTGTAAATCATCACGGGAATACGGGCTCTTCGAAACTCTTCGACGGCTTTTCGCAGTTCAGTCTGGTATTCGATGGGATCGATCCAGAGCGCTTCTAAATTCGCTTTCGTAAACCCGGTCATCTCCAAGCCCATGAGCGCCACCTGGTCAACAAACGGCAGGTTGCGTGCGATGAAACGCGCTGTGTGCGCCAGACGGGAAGACGTTTGCCGATGAATGACAAAGCGGATCTCGAGTCGCTGCCCAACGCGGGCGAGATTCATGATCCCTCTCACCGTCTCGTCAAATGCCCCTTTCGCCTGCACGACGAAGTCGTGTTTCGAGGCAATGTCCGAGTATAAAGGAATCCCGATCATGAAATTGGGGTGTCCGGCCTCGGCGATTCTTCGCGCAAGGTGCATGTAGCGAAATAGCCGCCCATTGCTCAACATGTGGAGGCTGGTGTTGGGCAAATGTCGTTTTGTCCTCTCGATCACCTCAAGCAGCCGATCGCCCAAGAGCGTCGGCTCGCCGCCCGTGATGCACAGCTCCGGAGTTGCCCTCGACATGAGCGGAATTGCTTCAAGAATCTCGTCAATCAAATAGCCATCCTCGATTTCGCGTGGCGGCTGGGAGCACATGAGGCAGCGGCTGTTACACCGCTCGGTAAAGAAGAGGACGTTGTGCGGCGAGTTACGGCGATAGACAACGCGAATGTGTCCGGCGCCTTCGTTGATCCGTACGATGTCGCCCGCGCGAAGGTAAGATAGAGTTTCCGGCAATTGGATATCCCGGCACGAGGGCGGCATTCCGACGCGCAAAAGCGTGGAATCCCCTCGAACGAGCAAAACGTCGCGGTCACGAGGTGCATCTTCGGTCAGTCGGGCAATAAATGTTGCAGTGCCGGGGGTCAGGGGAATCCGGGCGTGGAGTTCCATTTTCAGATCCAGGTTCTCAAAACAGCAGCGGTGTGAGGCTCATCTTCTAACAGCCTGATCAAGTGGCGCATGATCTCCATGTTTCGCCGGCAGAAAGCGCTCGTGGGCCGATGGCCTATGACGTCACCTTGTGTGCGATGGTGGAATACCGGATCGCTGCCGCAGTACGGCAAAAGGGCGCAGTCGCAGCAACCAGGCAAGCCCTCCAACATTGTGTCGCTTATCGTCGAAAATATGGGGCTGTTCGCGAACAACTCTTCGTAAGAATTTCGGACGCTTCCCAAACGAAAGGTTTGGTCTCCCATCTCCGCGAGCATGCGGCCCTCGTCGGCGGCGTACACGCCCCCATCGTAGTTGTAGGCGAGAACGCTAATCCCAATTCCCGCCGGTGACTGCAAGTCGACGTAGCTGGTAGCGTAGGGCGTTAACATTCGCTGCAGGAGCAGTGTCGAATACGTCTCGCGGATTCTTATTCCCCGCTGGTTGAGCGATACGATGTAGGCCAAGCCGCTTTTGAAAAATCCGATAAATTCGTCCGTTTCGTACCCGATGCGTTTCGCGGTTTTGGCGGCAAATCCATAAGGGCTGATGAAACGCAAGAAGATCGAGTCGAACCCTAACCGCACATACTCGTCGATGATCGCCTCGGGCTGTTTGAGGCTTTCGGCGGTCGAAGTCATAAGCGCGGCCACCGCATTATGCCCGAGGCGGCGACGAATTCTTTCGATACCGGTCACAGCGCGCGCGTGACTGTCACCGCCGGGACGCGGCCGATTGCGGTTATGCAAATCCGCCGGGCCATCCAACGACGTGGAAAAGAAAATCTTGTGGGCGGCCGCGAATTCCAGAATTTCGTCGGTCAGCGGGGAGAGGTTTGACGTAATTACGAACTGCATCTCGCGTCCGTCGGCGAGCCGCTCCACCTCCAAGACGATGTAACGAATCAAATCGAAATTGAGCAAGGGTTCCCCACCCTGAAACTCCACCTTCAACTGCCGGGAAGGGCTCTCGAGCATCAGCGCGATCGCGTGGCCCGCCGTTTCTTTGCTCATGTCGAAAGCCGCGCGGTCTTCGGATACTCGCGAAACCTGGCAATACTGGCAGGAGTGATCACAGCGCAACGTGACCACAAACAGATGAAGTGAAGTGAAATCCGGCAGTCGCGATTGTCGGGTTCGATATTTTGCCGCCAGTAGGTCGCGGTAAACATTCGAGTCGCGATCCGCCAAGAAGTGGTTGGCTTTTAGGTCGTCATAAAGGAGTGAATGAACGGGGAGCCGATGACGGACCAGATCGTCCAGGTCCGGCCGCTCCATCACCTGGTAGTTGCCGGCGATATTGCTGACAATGTAGCGATTGCTATCGAGGGAAAGGAAACGGATTGGCAGAAGGCAATATTCGTCCGGCTGATAATCGCTCAGCTCCGTAAACGAGTGGTTAAGGCCTATTGTCATCGCGTCTTCTCGATCGTGAATCTGAGGGCGCGATTGAGGGCCTCGCAGAATGTTGGCTCATCGAGAACTGACGCGGGAACCTCATTTCCAAGCAACTTCGGAATTACGGGACGGACAAACTGATCGATCGCTTCAGGAAGATAGAACGGTGGTTCCAATTTGAGGGTCGCGTTCATTGGGAGGGCTCGGCGTTACTTTGAGGGGCGGCGAGGGGATCCGTGGTTTCGAGTTCCGGATCGACAAAAGGGGTGCGTGACAATGCATGCGCGAGGATCAGATTCCGCGCCGGCTCGGATTCCCGCGTGACTATTTCACGCAGCGACTGATCCAAAAGTTCGTTGCAAAATTCGCCGGCGATTTTGTCGAGCGGCGTCTCGGCGGTTTTCGGCCGGAAGCGAACCTCTACAAAATGTTCGCTCTTCTTTTGCAAATGCAAGTAGCACCGATCGGTAAACCGGTAGGCTACCCGCAGTAAGGCTGACAGTGTGTAAACGCCAAGGTCCACCTGCGCCAGTAAACCGTCGCTGTCGGGCTGGAGGAACGTTGCATTCACGAAACGGAAAGTTTACCCCTTTTTTTGCGATCCGAACAGAATGATTGAATCTGGGGCTCCGATACGACAGATTCTTGGCGGGGGCGCAAGACAATGCATCCAAAAGATCTCCTCAGAAAATGGCCCTCGGTGTCGACCGCCGCTGCGATGCTTCTCGGACTGGAACGGACAGACGCGAGTCCGGGCGAGGTAAATATCACTGACGCCCTTAAGAGAAGCGATCCTTTCGAGCCGCTGATTCTGAAACCAGCGAAAACCAAAGTAATTCCGGAGTACCTGTTTGCTGGTCACGCCTCACATTCGTCGCATAGCTCGCATAGTTCTCACTCATCCGGGAGCAGCAGCGGGCACGCGTCACATGCATCCCATGCGTCGCATGTCTCTGGGACGTCCAGCGGGGTTTACACGCCAACGACTCCGAATACTGCCGTACCCGTTCCGAACTATTCCACTCCAACCGTAACGCCCCAGCCGAGTCCGAGACGCACGCTACCACCGGCTTCTGTCACTCGAATCGAGCTCACAAATGGCGCCGTGGTTTACGGCACTGTGCTCGTCAAATCTGCGGCCGGCATTACGTTGGAGGGAGTCGATCAGAAAAGTTATAAAATCCCCCGGCTCATCCTGGCCGCCTCCACTGTTGCCACTCTCGCGTTGCCTCCCGAACGATGAACGTCGATCCCGTGATAGCTCTCCGGATATTCGCTGGCGCATAATACCTTCGAGCAGCAAATGTCATGTTCGCGGGCGTGGCCGCAGCTCCGGCCGGGGTCGGGGCGCTTTAGCAGCGGCATCAATTTGTCCGTCTGTCCACTTGCGCGCGATGTCTCTTAATGCCGCAATTGTTTCAATGGCTAGAGCCTGTTGAGATGCGTTGCTCCATTGATAAGAGGGTGCATCACCTACACTTGTGTCTCTTAACCATACATCGTACGCCGGATCGTTCGCTTGAGGATTAGCGCACGTGCGATCAATTGCCTGTGCCATCTCAACAACTGAGCCAAGCATCGAACGAAGTCGAATCCAGCGATGATTAGGCCAATTCATTACCGGTTCCTCTGTGGTGGCGAATCTGCGAATAAACTCGGACGCTGCGTTTGTGCCTCTTTCGCTCAGGGCACCGATGCGCTCGCTCGGCATCTGCAGGTTAAGCCCTCCTTCCTCAGCAGTCAGCTCCACATTGGCAATGCGATCTCGATACCCGGGCATGCGCGAAAGAGTATTATCTGACCAATTTTGCATGGTGTTGATGATTGTAGCGACGAATGTCACAACGCTCGATATTCCTCCCTTTTCTCCAAAATGAGTCCATGGCTCCCGTATGCCTTGGTTATTGGTCTTCGGCATCCTAGGTTGCGCCAGCTCGGCAGCCGTCGCGCCCGCGCGCGCCTCAACTAGGTTTACCCCAAACGTTGGCCACGTGGGAATAGGTGCATCAAAAAAATGGATCGGGAAGTTGCTGCATATTCCGCCATCCGAAAACCAGCATCTCGAAGGAAGAGGCTGGTCTTTTTGATCTTCTTTGCCTGTTCCTGGAATTTCGTCTTGGCGAGCATCTGTCGGCGCTATCATCTCATAATCAAATGCGAAAAGCGGAATAGCGCTGAGAAGAATCGGAAAGCTAAGGCTCATACGTGTGGCAACTACGACCGGCAAATTCCATGGATCTGGCATGGCGAGATATCCCTGGTCGCGGATACTCTGTTCGACCCCGCGGATACGGGGATGACTCATTAACCAGTCGACAACAACGGAGGGAAAGAGGCGTCTAAAATCGTCCTCTCGAAAATAGCAAACATTCTCGCGAACGTTGACGTTATTGCGGAATGGCAAACGGAAGGGTCGGCCCTTGCTTAAGCACGTGGTGTACATCTCCAGTCGCACCCAGGCATCTCGATCGCTGGCCTCGCTACCGGCAGGAATGTCCGGTTGCCACAATTGGCCAAAGGTCAAGGGCGGACCGTCAGGATTGAGTTCTGCAATCTCATTTAGGTACTTGGTAAGCCAGACCGTTAAGGCCTGACCTCCGGAACTCGCTCCATTTACATTATCGTCTTTGATCGCGCTGCTCATTCCGGAGCACAAGCCGAAACAATTGTGTGGGACGGCTTTTCCGAATCGCAATATCAGTGCGCCTGTCACTGCAATCATTGGCCCAGAGAGTGCGAGTCCTGCTCCAATAATAAGGCTCCAGAACGTTAGCCAGCCGGCTTGATGGCTAGCCGCGAGGAAAAGCAAGATTGCTCCGGGTGCCAGTCCTAGAAGCGCTGCAAACGGAAAAAGGAAGAGTGCACGGAAGAGGACTTTCAGCACGGCGGCAGAAGCGCTTTTTGCCTCGAGCGCCCCGATCAAAGTGTCAAAGAGCCGTTTCGTCGTGCGTTGCGGTTGAAAGTAGGTGAAAAGATTCGTGAAACCCGTTTTGTTCTTTCGACCTAGAAAATCTGGAAGTCGTTCGAGTTCTTTGAAGGCGCCAGAATTCCCGCGCTGCGCAGAGAATTGGGCTGCCGCGGCCGCCGCCGCCGCGATTGCACCAGCGCTCGTCCCTCCGATGTTTCTAAGGCGGAAATGCTGTGCTAATTTACTGACGGCAGTGGGGTAAACAACGCCACTCGTTATGCCACCCTTCATCACGACATCACAACTCCTAGTTTGAAACTCCGTCACTGGTAAAGTCATGGGGTTTTGTGGCGCTTGTCGCTAACGTGATCTAACAGTTACTTTATTGTTTCGCCTCTTCGTCGAGGTACCCTTGAAATGCTCCAGGACAATTCGCGTTTTCGTTTCGGATTCCTGATCGCCCTTTTCTGCGGACCCGACAAATTCGGTTATCCATTTGGAAGTTTCCGCCTCCCTCGCTAAAGGGACTTTCGCCGACACCTCAAAGAGTGTCCGCCCAGGTTTGTTCGACCTGGGCAGCAACTCCCACCGCTCAATCGTCAGGTCGGGTCCGTCGAGCATCCTGACCTTTTTCCAGACCTCTATCGCCTTCACCGGGCCATAAGGTCTGAGTGTCTCCCAATCCAGTTCACCAAACGCTCTTTGGAGCAGCGCTCTCTGTTCCTTGGAGAAGATCTTATTGATCTTCTTTCCACGATTGGCTTTTCTTATTTGTGCCTTCTCTTCGTCCTTATCCGTAAGAGAGCAAGACATGATCTTCTCCTTCCCGAGTACCTCGTCGAATTCGCATTCGATGTCTGCGTCCTGTACCTCGCCGTCACGAATCTTGACCGTTGCATCAGCTCCATGAGCAGAATCGTAGCGGCTGCGAAGAATCACTTTGGGCACATGCTCAAATAAGGAGAGCGAATCAGTGTCAAAAAAGCAGACCACTCGTTTCATCGACTTCTTCGATTCCAAATCTAGCCTTTTAGAAAGGTCGGCAATATTTGCCTCTGGGACGAGACACTTTATTTCAACCGTCGGCTCGGTTGCATCACACTTGGCCGAAAGGAGGAGTGGCCACAGGCAAAGACAGGCAACGATTTGCCTCGGTACGCGAAGAGCTTGCAGACGGCGCCGCCAGTCGTACCGAGTTGTTGTCATTAGAGTGCTACAGCTACAGACCTCCACGGAATCGCTCTCAGCCGAGCGTCAGTGCCTCTGCGTCAACGACTCTCGAGACTTCTCCAATTGGTGTTGCTATTGCCACTGCACGTTTGTCCTTCAGGGCAATACTCCATCTTCAGCACAGGATGAATCTCCCAGTTATTGTGTCTCTTTAGATGGTTCCCCAGAAAATGTTCGGAATCGAACAATAACAAGCCTGTAACACGAACGAGGAGTTTTCCTCCTTGGCCGTCGATTAACGGCTGGAGCCTCGGCCGGGAGAGATTGGGATGGTCCAAGCGGACCCGTGGGGTAAATTCGGCTGTTTCAGAATCCGGCTCGCTATTGACCAATGTCGGACTTTTCAGCGCCGGATCAACCAAGACAATATGGTTATCCGTGTCCTTTGGCGCAGATAGCTTACAGTTGCACGATTCCTTTCCACCTTTTCGGGCAACAAGAGCGTAGGCTACAACCGACACTTTTTGACCTTCGCCGATCCGGGTCAACGGCGCACGGCTGGTATTCTGACGCGTAAAATCTGTCGGATCGGCCAAGTTCTTCATCCACTTAAGAGTTCGCAGAGTGGGTCTCTTATTGTCTGATCGAATATTCTTTCGTCGGTTTAGATTCGGATCGCCTCCCATTCCCTCGTCCGGGCATTGGGTTATGTCGGCTATATTTCCACTGCTGGCGCTGGTCGTTGTGGTACGCGTGCGTTTTCGACGAGTCTGCTGCGCGTCTACGCTTGAACTAACAAAAAAGGCGACGAGCAAAGACGATAACAGGATTCGTCGGATTAGACGTGCCGGACGTGCGTATAATGTTGAAGGGTAATACATGATGATTTTAGTATTTCGACGGATGTGCTGTTCTGCCTAGGTTGTTGGGTTGGGAATGAATTGATCAAACGACAGAATTTTCTGAATGGCTGGCTCCATAGCCGGCTTTTTAATTGGGAAATCCTGGCTCACTCTGAAAATTCGGCTGTTGTATTCTCCGGGCTGCGGAAGGAAGCCGAAGTCTGGCAAACGCGGAAGCAGCTTCGTTGCTGCCTTGTTTTGCTTTGGGGGTGTCGGAGTCGACTGAGCCAAACCCGGTGAGATGCTGATGAATACTATCGCGCCGACAGCTAAGATTTTTTTCATTGCAAAAAAAGGCCTAATTGACGTGGCAGGGGCGGATCCAGACGAAGGGACAGCGAAGTCAGACGGGATTGACGTAAGCGCAATCCCGAACCCCGAACCCGGGGATAAGGGGGAATTCACGAGATCGGTTTAGCCAAAAGTCTGATTGCTTAGCAAGATATTTCTTAAATTTTTTGCAATGAGACCGCGACACAATCAGGGACCAGCAAGTCTTTCGACGAGAGAACAATTCGTCGACCTATTATTCTCTGCGCTCCCACGCTGAGGCATCAGACACGCGCTCTGATCGAGAACATCTGACGAGTTGCCTCTCAGGTGTCTGCGCCTTCCCTGCTTCGGGACAAAGAGGGAAATTTTTGAACCGTCAGAAAACAACAATATTCCGAAATTGCTCTGCGGCTCCGCGACGTGTTAGCCTGCGCAGCGAACTTCCAACGCTAATCCAAATTTTGCGCGGTGAACCAACGGCCGTTCTGATTTCAATCATGGACCGCTGAATTCCGCTCTTGGGCGAGATCAACCTGCTGACAGTCGTCGGCCTTGCACATCCTATGGAGTTGCAAAGCGCGCCACGTCGGCCGGAGCGTACCCACCCGTGTCGAAGTTCGTCGTACGCGCAAGGAATATCGGACTGCGGCCGCTGATCACGCCCCTCCCTGGAGACCTTTGGGCAAGAGCCGATAATGTCGCTCCCCCAGAGGCTCAGAGCTGGCGAGGTTCACATTCGCCGCTTGTCAGCAGTGGGCGCTGCAAGGCAAAGCACGATGCATGCAAACCTTACCAAGCAGTATCGAAATCTTCCTCAATCATTGCGAATTCGAACGCAATTTTAGCTTTCATACGGTCAAAGCATATAGGCTCGATCTTGCCCAGTTCAGGCGTTTTGCCTGCGAACATTGCCCGTCGGACGACGCGACCCATGTCGATCGTTCACACATCCGCGAGTACGCTCGCAGTCTGCACCATTACAAACCGAGGACTCAGCGGCGGAAGCTCGCCGCCCTAAAATCCCTATTCGGATTCTTGGAACGCGAAGGTTTGCTCGAGTCGAACCCAGCACGCAACTTACGGTTCGAGATTCGCATTGGCCGCATTCTGCCGCGGACGGTGAGTCTTTCGGTTTTGCAGACGTTCTTCCGGCAAGTTTACGCGAACCGCGCCTCGCTTGCTGAGCAAACCGAAGCGTGCCGCCGGGCAATCCGGGATGTTGCCCTCTTTGAGTTGATGTTTTCCACCGGGATGCGCGTCTCAGAAATCTCGAACCTTCTAGTCACTACTGTTGACCTCGACAGAGGCGCCGTCCTTGTCCGCGGCAAGGGTAATAAGGAGAGGCTGATTCCGATATGTGACAATGAAGTGCATTCCGCCCTCACAACGTACGCCGGTATCGAGGGCACCCGCCGCGAGGCTGACGTCTTCTTCTTCACAAATCTCTTCGGACGTCGGCTTTCTGAACAATCGATCCGAATGGCGCTAAAACGCCACGCCAAAGCGGCGGGGATCGAGAAGATTACCCCCCACATGTTCCGTCATACGGTGGCAACGATGCTCCTTGAGCAAGGAGTGGATCTTCGCTTCATCCAAACGTTCCTCGGCCACAGTTCCATCGTTACCACGACGATCTATGCGCACGTTAGCGACAAGTCACAGCGCGATGTGCTCGGTCACCGGCATCCGCGCCGTCTACTTGGGGAGTTGCTACCGCTTAGCCGTTCGGTAGACCACTGAAGGATAACAGAGAATTATCCCTTCATGACTCAACGCCCCCGTCACTCAATCATTATTCCCTTTCATAGCAGTGAGGGGCTGTTGCGGCTTTGCCTGCAGACGATTCTCAAAAGTGTTCCTGCAGACGTGGAGAAAATAGTGGTCATCAATAACCACAGAGAAGAGGAGATTCCACGCAAGATCAACAGCACCCAGCTCAGGGTTATTCGATACCAACAGAGTCTAGGTTACTCATGTGCGATCAACGCGGGAGCAGATGTGGCAAGAGGTCAGACGTTGGTGTTTTGCGATGCTGACACCTTCTACACCGGAAATTGGTTCTCCAGCCTTACTGAATTCCATAACCGGACGAAAAACATCGGCCTTGCCAGCTCAAGACTTCTGGATCCCCGCACGGCGCGCGTCCTCGACTTTGGCGTAGGTTTCACAAAATACAATGCGCCGCACCCTTACCGCGATGTCCGTCCTGATCACCCATTTGTGAGTAAGCCTCGCGTCGTTCAAGCAGCGTCCTCGGCCAACATGATCATCGACGCCAAGCTCTTCACCAAGATTGGCGCCTTCGATGAGGATCTTCACAACGCTTATTCGGATCTAGATCTCTGCCTTCGCCTTAACGAGACGGGGCGGCAGTGTTGGGTAGTGAATGAATCGACGGTTTTTCATCGAGGCGCCTCTGCCGCTACTCATCGGGATTCCTATTGGGCTGATGTTAAAGCCTTGTTTGCTTCCAAAAACGCCACGCGACTACAGCACGACATGCAACAGTACTTTGACCAAAGTCTCCGACATCACCAGCATTCGAAAGGATTTGCTTCCAAATATCTGCTGATCGATCTCTCAAGTGTCGTAGACCGAGATTGGCATCACGATTTATTGAGAGAGTACGTTGGACTTGTCTCCGTTTATGACTATTCGCCAGGATTGCGAGATCTCGCGGGCATTTCGCTTATCGATCATGTCGGTCTTAACGTTCTCGAATCTCGAACTGCGCTTCTCTATTTTGTCGACCGCTTTATTTCTCTCCAGGGAAACCGAATGTGGTTCGACATGCGAGTCTGCAAGAATGATCTTGTCGTAGACCGCAACGCGAATGTCGCCTTGTTGGCCGAGGTAGTGAATGCCCTCCGTTGACCCGCGTGTGGCGCATCGCGTTTTGGCGAAGGCCCAGACTTTTCGCGGAAAATCGTTCAAGATTAGCTCGATGTATGGCAAAGGTAACGAGGAAAAGTGCTTTCGGGTAGAAACTCCGAGCAATCGATTGGCTTACAAAATCCGCTTTCCAGCCGCGACAAGTCGGCGATCAGTCGCGCAAGAATATGGGGCGCTACTCCTTCTTTCACAGCACGGAGTTAAATGGATTCCTCATCTGTATGAGGTAAATCTGGATGAGCCCTCTTACCTTGTGCTCGCGTTCGTCGAGGGAGAGAGCCTAGACAAATCACTTAAGTGGATTTCCCACGCCAAGTCAATCCAGCTCCGTCTCCAGCAAGAGCTCGCGGACATTCATTGCATCCAAGGCGAGTCCTTTGGCCATCTTGCTGGTCCACGATATGAATCGTGGCAGGCCTTCTTTGAGGTACGGCTATGGCGTCACGTGATGCCGCTAGTTAAAGCCCTTCTGGTGAGTGAGCGCGACTTCGCAAGGATCAAAGCGTTGCACGAAGAGGTACGCGAAAGCTTGAGCGAGGTTTCCCCCATCTTGCTGCACGGCGACGTTAAGCCTGCAAACGTGATCTTCGAATTGAGCACCAAGAAAACCACTCTTATTGATTTTGAGCTTTCAAGGTTCGGTGATCCGGATTTTGAATGGACCAAGCTGCGCCGCATGGCGATTCGATGGCCCGAATACCAGCAGCTGGTTTCGCAACCACTTTTGAATTCGCTTTCGAAAATCAACCTCACAGGGCACAGCGATGCCAAGATACTCCTCTATGATATCTATCACGCCTGCTCTTTTTTGGACTTCGAACTCGAGACTGGCCTCCCAGTTGCCCCCTACCGCCTCGATGATATCGCGCAATTACTCGCAACATTAAGGTCGCGCGTTCGCTAGCTCCGGTTCCAATCACCTTATGGAACTGGCAAATTGAAATGGGCGTCGTGGAAGGTAGCTGTCGGAACGTAGTGGGACAGCCACTCATCGAAAGCCGCGTGTCGCATCTGGAGGATTGTTTGAACCAGATCTTGGATGCGCGCATTTCGTATTAGGGGCAGATTTTCCCGTGAGAGCGGGCGACCTGCCAAACGCAAATGTATTGCAAGGTCTTCAAAAAAGGGCTCGTGACGCTCCTCCATTCGCGGATCCGTAAGGATTTTGGCGAGCTGTTCCAGGGCCGTAAGAAAGTGGGTCGCGCTCTGTTCGTGGTCTCCGGCTTTCCAGGCGAGGGTGGCTCGAGCGTAAAAGACAACCCAATAAGACCGTTGAGCTCGCGTAGCCACGGCCCTATCTTCTGCTTGATCCAGCCATCTAGCTAGATTCCGCGAATCCTCACCGGTTCCCGAAACCCACTCGGCGACAACACGTAGCAGGAGTAACTTTACTTCATGAAACGGCGTGAGAGTTCTACGGCTATACCGAATTCCCTCCTCAATAGTTTCGATTGCGCCTTGATCACAGGCAAGAATCTGAAGTTCGGCACTGTGGAGCAAATAAGATGCTCGTTCGTCGAGCATAGACGCATCCATCGCGGCGCCCTGTTGGAAAATCTTAATTGCCGCATTCCATTTAAGAACTAGGTCATCGTTATGCTTCTTGAATCCATGATAGATATATCCCCAATCTATATAGTTCTTGTAAACCAGTCGAAGGTCATGTATTGACTTGGCTATCGCAAGAGACTCCTTAACTGTCTGCTCGGCAGCATTCAGATCGTGAACCGTCTTTAACGCAACACATAGTCGGTTAAGCAGTTTCCCTCGCGCAAGTAATCTGCTCGCTTCTGTGCTAAACTGGAAGCTCGGAAAGTCCCGTAACGAGGACTCAAGCAAGGGAAGAGCTTCGCCGTCCCGATGGAGGGCAAAAAAGGAGTTCGCATAGTCGTGCACGAAGCGGTGGTAGTCCTCCCCATGACGAAGATACCGATGCCGGCGGGCGAGTCTGATTGAGTAGGCCTTTTCGAACGCGGTCGCCGCATTCTCGAAGGCGACGTGTCGTTTTACCTCCTGGCAAAGCGTGTTAACTACCCGCAGTTCAATTCCGGGATCGACGGGAAGATTCGGGCGATTGAAAATTTCCAGCATGAGGGGCGTCGCGCGCAACCTAGCGGCACCCATGATCGTCTTTTCGACAATAATCCCGGATATAGTCTGCAAATCCTGGTCGGTTAGCTCGCCCACCCTGTCTCTTGTAGTGATGAGTTGAAAAGGATACTGATCTGAATATTCGGGGGCCCCAATCAATCGCAAGAGCCGGTGGGCAAGCGAGAGTGTCGCCTCGTTGTAGAGGGACGTGAAAAAGAGGTAGTGCTGTCGATGGTGAAAACGCACCTCGTTTGACTCAGTGATGTCTACGATCCCCAAGGTCACGAGCGGAAGGATGTCTTCACGTTGGACACCAAGGCTCCGTGTTGCCGCCATTGGCATGCTAACGAGCTCTGCCAGGGATTGCACTAGAAGGACGGACTCGCCTGTCAGCCTGGCGCTGACAAATTCCCATCGTTTCGCGATCAGCTCACGAATCCGGCCTGGTAAAGCGTTTATTGCATAGTGGAACTCCTCGATGTCAGTCACTACCAAGCGCCCACCGCGGCGATCGAGGCCTCCTCGATCAACAGCGTGTTGAAGAGTCTGTTCCAGGAAGAGAGGTTGAGTACCGGCGCGGTCGATTATCAAAGCCGCTGTGTCGGGATATTTGACGGTGAAGCGGTCTCCGGTTTTCGAGGGAACGCCTGCGAGCGCCTCGTCCAAATAGAGCCAGGCATCTTCGTAAGTGAACCCATCAACACTCTCTGCAAAGAAAGTGTCCGGGTCGTCGGCAGCGAGCGACCGCAGCCGAGAGCTAAGATTCGCCGCCGGCATTTCTGATGTCACCACCTCCGTATTAAGGCTGACTACCCAAACATTTCTGGAAGCGGTACCCGCCGTCTCAGTGATAGCCGTATTGATTAGGTCGATTGTGTTAGCATCCAAGAACTGCGTGTTGTCAACCAGGATGGCAACCCTGCGAGACGCCAAAAGGGACAGAATCGTTCGTATGGCGTCAGCCGGCTTTGAGGAGGGTCGTAAGGACTCGCAGTAAAGCAAATCAAGGAGGGCCTGGCCGTTGCCGTCTGTCCCGAATCCGATATCCGCCGCAGTGGGACGCACCACGTGATCTAGCGTTGGCAATTTTGATATAGCGGAAGCGAGTCGTTTGACGAAATGATCAAACGAAGAATTGCGCTCGTTCTCACCGTTGAAAACAAAGATAGAAAAGCCTCTTCCGAGCAGCTCGTCCCGGAACTCACGTAGTAGACGGCTCTTTCCCGTACCGCTTCTACCGTAAAGGTGACAGAAAATAGGTTTGTCCCGGGCACTAACCCGATGACAAAAGGTCGCCAGCGCCGCGTTTTGTTTCCGGCCAATCAGCGGTACGGCAAGGATCGAGGAAACGTTGATTGAATCGAGACTGAGGAGGTTAGGCTCTTGCCCAGCGACCTTAACTGTGACCCTGGGGGCCGCCATTTTTCCAGCTTGCCGAGCCCGAAAATAAAATCGCTGAAAGAATGATTCGCCCGATTCAAGATTGAAGGAGACCGATGGCGCGGTGCGGGATATGTCTTGATTGAAGAGCCAGTAGCGTTCAACCAGATCGTCGAGGTCAAGGCTAATCACGCCAGAAACGGCGTTCATGGCCGTTCCCCTGTTTTGGACGAGCACATCTACGCTGAATGTGCTGAGGAGGCTAAGGTAAATGTCTCGATTGTCAGAATCAATCACACCTTCGGCCTGATATTCGATATCCGGATCCTGAGACAGGCGTGCGTGCGCCTCAATGTTTTGAACTGATGGCAACTCGATCGACGTGACTCCCGGGAAGAATCTAGCTAGCTGTGCATGCTGCAGGATCAACCCCTCGAGTGTTTCATCATCGAAGACGCGGACCGTGCGTGATGTCAATGTCGCGAATTGCCCCAAATACAAATGCGCATTCTTGTTAATCTTACTGTATGAGAAAAGAAGAATGACCCGGGCATTGTCGATTAAGGCCATGATCAATGTCGGACTGACAATGTTGATGGAGATTGGCTCCTTGTAAGCCTTACACTCCGCCCACCGTCGTTCCCCGCCGCTTTGTTGGTAAAAGTCCTTTTTCCCATCCCAAGAATATTTGGTCCGCGTCCATTCACCTGGATAGATGATGGGGAGAAGGGTGGCCACGAGTTCTTCGAACTTAACGCCATCGAATCTTCCATCCGGTTTTTGGAAGGACCTCCAGTGCTCAGGGGCAAGATATCGCATCGGATAATTCTCTGTTATCCTTTATATCTTCGATCGACAAGCACCGTGTTCCACATCAGGCCCGGCACACGTGCAGGCGCGACAGCTCCAGAAGAAGGCGCGCTATCAGGTGCTTGCCCGACGCCATTCAGAACTCGTGAAATCATCTGAACCGCGTTCGCGAACGTCCGTTTTCGCTTTTTACTCAAAAGAAGGCAAGAGAGAGGCGCCGAATGTCTTCATGGGATTAGATTATGATTTTCATTCGATTCGATTCTCGAACGTAGCCGCCGATATTCACAGGCAGAACCGGCTTGCGTTTGCGTGTAACACGCCGCTCGACGCTGCACCTTACGCCGATCCTGAAACAGGGCGTTGGCAACTGGAGGAGATGGAGGATTCGGAGCTCAAGCAATTGTTCAGCGAAAGACTTGAGCGATTAGAGGCCGAGCGGCCGTCGCCCGAAGATGCGATTAAGCTCATGCTGCTTCCGCGCCCATATTCCGCAACGTCGAGGAGAGCGATGCCACCGTGATCATCACGCTGGCAGCCGGACTGAGAGGCGGGTCCCTTGAAATCGCGCGGCACGCACGAGAAGCTGGGAAGCGGTGCATCCATTTGTCTCAAGCGGACCGTTTCGACAGCTCTGCGGCGTTGCGCGGCTTCGCGAAGGCGGAAGCAGTCCGCATCCTAAATGTTGCGGGCTCACGCAAGGGCGAGGAGCCGGGGATTTACAAATTCACTCAAACGCCTCTGGGGCGACCTAGCGTCCTGCCGCGAAACGGCGCCGTTTTCGCGCAGTTTGGCCAGGCTAACCGCGACCGCACTCTGAATGTTCTGGGCCTCTCGATCGACCGTCAGAAAGTCGAGCCATCGCTGAACGGATTCAGGCACTGCACTCATTGCACTCGAATCGCGACGGACGGTAAAGGGGCAAGCCCCACCTCAATAGTATCTGGAAGCGTATGACAGCTTGGCGTACCAACCCAGATTTGCCGCTATCAAGCGCGTCAGATTTGGCCGAAAAATACAAGGACTTGGGTTGGAAGCGACTCCGTCGATCAGAACAAAATCGAATTCGCGAAAATCCGGATGCGGTGTGCCAACATCTCGCTCCCCAACACATCGATTCGCTCGCCGAAATCCTTCGAATTCCGCCTCCAGTGCGCAGATCCGCGAAGCCCCTTCCTTCTCGCGGCAAGGACGTATTAATGGAGCGGATCCGCGCCGCACATCGAGTTTGCCGCAGCGAAAACCCAAGACAGAACGGCTAGCTGCAGTGCGGAAAACCTGGTGGCTCCGGCTACTTCATGTACTTCGCATATTTTTTCCGCAGCGCCTCCAGCTCATCAGAGGTGGCGGGCCGTTCCTGGAGCGTCCCATCGCTCGCGCGAGTAACTATCATGGTGTTTCGCTCCATTCCCGCCCGAAAATCCTTCAATGCCTGCTCCTGCAATTTGAGCGCGGCCTGCGCGGGATTCATGCCGCTTTGGATCAATTGATTCAGTTCAGCACCAAATTCTGCCGGAGTTTTATCCCCGTAGATTTTTGCTTCGGCTGCGCTCTCATCGCCGGCGCGGAGTATTTGAGTGGGCCGATGCCGAGCATCCAAGACCCATT
The DNA here is from genome assembly GCA_041167545.1 of Verrucomicrobiota bacterium. GTDB lineage: Bacteria > Verrucomicrobiota > Verrucomicrobiia > Chthoniobacterales > UBA10450 > AV80. The sequence continues at coordinate 33,930 of JBEEHT010000141.1, read as the reverse complement.
CAAAGGGTTTTGCGTCCCCCGCAGACATTGCATCTTGGAGCGTGCGCAAAGTGCCCCACTCGCTCTCCGGCGGTTTGGGGTGGGACAGTTTGCCTTTCTGATCCAGGTGGACATCGAATGACTCCGCCTGCGCGCAGTACGGCTTCGTTGTGAGCCGATATTTGTAGCTTACAGCCTGACCGTGGTCTGCAGGCAGTAGTCCGCCCAACCAACAGGATTGTCCGGGCTTGGCACCCTGCTCAGCCATATTGCTGGGAGGGAGAAGCATCTTCGCCATGTTGCTACTCCGGTCCGCATTAACCAGATCGGTGTAGGTGACGTAAAACAACTGAAAGCATTTGCCCTGATTGACTGCTTCCAGCCGAACGGTTCCGTCGGGATAACGGTATTCGAGGAGTGAGTAGGGATGCTGAGAGATGGACGCTTCGAGCACGGTTGGCGATGGCTTTGGCACGGGCGTTGGGCTAGGGCGCTGTGCGTAGACCGCTGCCGCGGCTACGATCAACATTAGACTCACTGACGCTGTTTTTTTCATAAAGTGGCGGGCAGATACTGAAAGAGCTCGCCGACCGTTTTGCGGAGTGCATCGACATCAAATGGCTTCGGCAGCATCGCGTTTACCTCTAATGAGTCGTAAGCTGCGCGATTTCGGTGCGACAGGTGCGCCGAGAGTACGAGGATCTTCCCATTGTAGCCCGTCTCGCGCAGTCGCCCGACAAGTTCGAGGCCGCTCATCCGCGGCATTGAATGGTCCGTTATCAGCAGATCGATCGTCGGCTCCGCGGCAAGCTTTGCCAGCGCCCGCTCGCCGTCGTTCACGATCTCGATTCGATGGCCGAGAGGTCGCAGAGCCCAGAGAATCGAGGAAGTAACGGACGGCTCGTCATCGGCCAAAAGTATTTTCAGACTCTGTTCCATAAGTGTGCTAGTCGAGAGTCAGCTTGAGCCATAATTTCATTTGGGAGCTGCGGCGATTTATGGCTTGGAGAAAAAGCAAGTCATGCTCCGAAGGGCCAGAGTAGTCTTACTCCTATGTGTAATAGACTTCGCAGGCGCCAATGAGCGGATCCGGGATTCCACCACCAGGCACTTCCGACCTCTGGCTTTACGAAGCGAAAGTTGCCGAGCGGCGCCAATCTTTGTCTTGATAGGTCTCTTTACTTATCCGCGGACCGGAGAAACGGCGGATTTGATTTGTTTCAATAAGATTAAAAAAACTTGCCAAGATACGACGGTTTGCGCTTTAACTTCGTTTCGTGAGTTCCCCCGTCCCCCTGGGGCCGGTCCTGGTGATCGGCCTTTTCTTGTTCCAGGCGCAACATGGCGTAGCGCAGCCAGCGTCTTCTCGATACGGCTTTGAGATCCTTCCCGCGCCGATTCAGGAAGCACAGGATGACGAGCTGGTGGCACTTCCGGATCCCACGCCGGCACCTTTCGCGACGCCGGTTCCGACGCCTATCCCGGCTCCGACTCCCACGCCTGAGGCGACACCGGTTCCGAGTCCTATCCCGGCACCCACTCCCATGCCTGGGGCGACACCCACTCCAATTCCGACTCCCCTTCCCATACCTGCCCCAACTCCGGTTCCAACGCCCGTTACGACTCCTCTTCCCACGCCTTCGGTTCCCCCTCTTCCCCCTCTTCCCCCTCTTCCCTCTCCTTCCCCTACGCCGATTTCAACACCACTTCCCTCGCCGAGCCCGGCAATTACGCAGACTCCGTCGTTCCCCGTGCCACGGCCGAATCCTGGGCCGAGGGTGCAGGTACCGCCTGTTCCCGCACCAGCTCGTTCTTCTCCTGCGCCTACTCTCCTCCAAATCCAGCGGTTGACGCCAATCGTGGAAGTCTGGCGCGCGGGCGCAGTTTCCGCACAGATGCCGATTCGGCACGGTAGTTACATGGAGACCGCCTACATTGCCGGAAACGAGTCGGTCATGCTCCGGCTGCAATTCGATCCGCTGACCGTTGGAAAGATCGTAACTGTCACGGCATCCGCGGCCATAATCATTGATCCGCCCCAAGCCAGTCTGGCCGTACGGTCGACGGGAGATTGTACCGTGACCCTGCGACTCGCTGGCGGTTTCAACCGAGGTTACGTGAACTTTTATTGCCAGGGGCTCCAAACCACCCTGCCCTTGCAGCGGGCATCGTCATCCATCGTGGCCGCTAACGAAACCGCGCACAAGGAGGCCGCACGATGAAAAGGCGCTATGGCCGCCTGTGCGCCATCGGCTTCTCCTTTGCCTTGCAAACAACGGCGGTGTTAGGACAAACGCCCGCCGCCACGCCTGACGAAAATCCCGAAGGTAATACCGGCGCGCTCAAGGGACAGGTAACTACCGGAGCTTCTTACGATGCCCACAGCGGAAACGCGACCCGGGTAGTCACCGACATGCATGTACCCGGAGCGCTCGGAGTATATGGACTTGATTTTACGCGCTACTGGAATTCTTTGCACAACAACACTGAGAATGGCTTTGCGGTGACCTCGCCTGCGTTCGGCGCTTCGGGCTGGTCCCACTCTTGGGAGTGGTACGCGAGGGAAGAGGATACCGACGAAAGACTAGACCCGACCGAGACTGACCCTAACGGTGAGGAAATCTGGACGACTGCAATCACGATCACTTTTCCGGACGGCCACGCCAACAGGTATAAAATCACCCGTTCCAATAGACTGCATGGAGAGCCGGGTCCCCCGCACACAGGAAACGGCCCGCCCTATACGGTTCCAGAGCAAAACGGCTTTCTCGCTAGCGGAGGCTACGACTTACTAGGAGACATGGCGGCCGATGGCTCCGAGTTCTGGCTTTACCTGGCCGATGGCGGCGCGGTCCATTTCATAGGGGGTGGGGGTTACTATTACGCTACGGAGGTCTTCGATCCCCATGGTCTGCACACCGATCTCCATTATGACGCGAACGGTCATCTCGATCAAGTCACCCAGGATGGCGGCCGTTCACTTACCATCACCTGGGGGTATCGCCTTGGCTGGTCGCAGGCGGTGATCACCCGCGTGGAAAGCGGCGGCCCCGCTGGCGTGCAATCCATTCACTATTGTTACGCGCTCCTCCCTCACCCACAAGATAACAGCCAATGGCTGGTTTTGACTACTGTCACTTATCCGAACGATCCGGTTCCCAATCACAACGCCACGGCTACCTACAGTTACCAAGACTACAACGGTGACCCATCTCACGCCTTTTACTTCACCGGCCCGCGCCTGCTGATAGCTGACGACCCACGGTTTGCTGGACCGATGCGGACCATTCGCTATGGGTACCGGGATAGTCAGTGCGTCCCAGCGGAGCATCCTCAAAACGATCTTCCCGAGGCGCACCACGATTACTTTTATGCCCAGGGCAATTCCATCGCGGGAGAGCAAAGCGGCGACCACATCGATCCTATCAGCGGCCAACCTGTCGGGGTCTCTGGTTTCTCCATCGGATGCTGGACCGGAACGCGCGTGGAGAGTTCTGGGCTCGGCGGCTGGCGCACGTTTTACTTTGGGCATTCCGCCGGTTACCGGGGGATTGGCGAACATCTTGGCTATCAGCTAATCAAGCTCACCGATTTTACAACTCAGTATCCCGATCCTGCCGACCTTCCCTTTGAACGCCAAAACTACCTGGGTGGTCAGCCGCATCAGATTTGGGACGGGCGGGATATCGAGAAGGAGGCCATCGTAACTTCCGGCGATGGGAGCGGGCAGCCAGGGGAAATTCATCACGTCGGCTCCAACGATGGCAGTTTCCAGAAATTCGATCGGGTGAATCCCGGCGCCTCGGACGCCCAGGATTTTACCAAAGTCCCGAACCGCTACAACCATTGGCTCTTTAGTCACAGGGACGAGCGCCTCCTTACTACTACCTACCGCCGCGACTCACGTCGCCGCGTGGTGGACATCACTTATGCCGACACCAACTCGGAGCATTTCAGCTACAACGAGTTCAATCAGGTCCTGACTCACACATTGCCGAGCGGAGCGGTGCAGCATTACGAGTACAATGGGTTGAACCAGCTTCAGCAGGTATGGAACGATGTGGATGGGCAAGCCAATGCCGTCATTTACACCTATGATGCGCTCGAACGCGTCGCCACCATCTCCTACCCATGGTCGCGCGCCGCCGGCGCGAGTGTTGGAGTCACGCTCACTTACAATGGGCGCCACAAGATCATTCGCGAGGAATATCCGGCCACGAGTCCCGGCCCAAATCCATTCAAGAGCTACGGCTACGACGACTATGGCGATTGCACTTCGATCACCGACGAGATGGGCCACTCCTCGGCTTACGAATACGATTCCTACCGCCGCTGCACATCCTACACCGAGCCGTTGCACGCCTCGGACTGGAATGGCACGCTAGGCGTAGTCGTCCCGGACCGCACCTGGGACTGGCTTTACGATCGCTGGATCGATGGCATCGGTCAGCGCGACGCCTACGCCCATACCAAAAACGAGTGGCGAATCCAAATCGAGCCCGCCTTTAATGCCGCCGGCGATCGTCGGATGACGGCGCGGGCGCATGACCTCCAGAACCGCGTCATCATCGAGTCAACCGGCTGGATCCAACCGGCCGGGTCTATTGGCAATTGGTACTTTAGTGCCGACGGTGAGAACCATTTCTTCACCTATGACGCGAATGGGCAAAAGAGCAGCTTTACCGACCCGCAAGGACGCCTGACCACCTACGACTACGATTTGCGCAACCGGCTCTGGAAGACGAACGAGACGGTGAACACGATTCCGCGCACGATTGAAACACTCTACGACGTCGCCGGCAACAAAACGCTGGTGACATTCCCCGACACTCGAACCCAGCAGTGGCTCGATTACACGCCCTTTGGTCAGGCCGAGCGTTTCATTGATGAGCGCGGCAACACCACCAACCTTAATCATCAATGGGGGCCAATGAATAAGTTGGCTAGCGTGGTCAATTATCGCGTCCGGGACGATGGCGGTACGGAAAATCAACCGACCACCTTCACTTATGACGGCATCGGCCGACCCCTCACAACCGTGTTCCCCGACGCCAGCAGCGAAGTCAGCACCTACCTGTTTGGGCAACTCAAGACCTGGAAGACGCGCAAGAACCAGACGAAAACGATCGACCTCTACGATGCTCGTGGGCGGGAGGTTTCGCATAGTTGGAACGATAACGTCACGCCAGCGGTGGCGCGCGCCTGGGACGATGCGAACCGATTGAACGCCATATCCAACATCTTTTCCTCTATCGATTACGGTTACGACGACGCGGGCCAAATGATCTGGGAAGGAGATGAAATCGCGGGGAGCGGAGGGCGCACCCAAACCAACTACTATCGGTATCCGGATGGGAGTGTCGCGCATCTCCATTATCCGGGTGGTGCTTTCATCCGGCACGATTACACCGCGCGCGGGCAACGGGCTGCGACCGGATGGGATGATGATGAGGGCAACTGGTGGATGCAGTTGGCGCACTACACTTATCTCGCCGACGGGAAAGTGGACAATCTGACTTACGGGAATGGAACGACGGGAACTTTCGGCCACGATGGTCGCGGGTTCATCAGCTCGGTCCAGCATAAGTGGACAGCGAGCGGAGACGTTTTCGCCTCTCGCATCTATGCCCGTGATACCCGTGACCGAATCACGTCTTTTGTAAAGGGCGGTAACACCGGCCTCAACCCAATGGAGAACGGCCAAGGCGACCGTTTCCGTTACGATGAGGAAGGCCAACTGATGGAAGCCTGGTATAACGCGGCCGACCCAGCGAACTCTGGCGCTGGGAACTCGCGTTACGATGGTTTTAGCTATGATGCCTTGGGCAATCGCGGACAGGGCAACTTTGTGGCGAACCGTGGACCCACGAGCTTTATCCGGCGCGATAATGGGCTGAACCAATATTCGAGCTGGAGTCCCTCAGTCATCTACCACGACGATAACTATCCGGGGTGGAGTCCGCCTGGCAATGGCGTTATGATGGCGGAAGGCTGGATTACGGCGAGCTACAATGCGCTAAACCAGCCGATAGCGATCTGGAGCCCTGTCTATCAGGGGACCTCCGACGTTGCCTATTTCGGCTATGATCCGCTGGGCCGCTGTGTCAAGCGATGGGTGGGCGACTCAGGTGACGTTTACTCAAATCCCGCGATATATTTTCATTACGATGGCTGGAATCTCCTCCAGGAGGGAACTAACGCCTGGGGGCCGGCGCGAGTGTATGTACTCGGGAACCGAGTGGATGAGATTGTGTGGAGCTACAATACCTTTACGGGCGACCAAGCCTTCCATCATTACGACGCGCGGGGGCATTGCACTCTGCTGACTGACAGTCTGGGCAGCATTCTTGAACAATACGAGTATGACGCTTTCGGTCAGCCGTACTTTTACGATGCCGCAGGTGCAGCTACGACGGTGAACGGCCAGCCGGGTTCGCTTTTCGGCAATCGTTTTCTCTTTACGGGCAGGGAATGGCTAAGTGACCTGCGTCTTTACGATTTCCGCAACAGAATGTATCAACCGGAGTTAGGTCGCTTCATCCAGCCCGACCCGAAACAATTCGCAGCCGGCGACTACAATCTCTACCGCTATTGCCACAATGATCCAGTTAACAAAAGCGATCCGACAGGATTGTATATCGAGTACGTGGGAGGTGATGAGCGATTCTGGAGTGATTGGGGGCAACAATTCGCCGAGAAATGGCAGAATCAGGAATTCAGAAATTGGTGGAATGATAAAGCAGTGCCGGCTGCTGACCCCTATGTCGTCGGACCGGAAGGTGCTCGCGGATCGCGAGGCCAAATGGCCAGTCCCACATTGCCGCACACGATGCCTCGCGCCGACGATGGTAGTTCAGCAGCCGAAAGAGCGCAAGCTCTCGCCAATTCTCAGCAGCACGGTCGAACCAATCTAACTCATTATGGCTATCCAGGCGATCCGAGCAGCGACAGTGGTACGCGTTTGGGCTTAGGTAGCCATAATAATATCTTGAACCCTGATTCGGTCGCTTTGAGCCCTGACCAGGCGCGGGGCACGGCCTTCGGTGGGAATGTTCTTGTGAACGGCCATTTCGTTGGGTTTTATCACGACGCGACCGATCCAAGCCTAACGAACCGGGTCGATATCTATGATCCAGGCAATATTTTTCATTGACGGCACCTGGGCTGCTTCTCAAAATCGGCACAGTCATCCAGCAAAAGAAACCCCCGTCCACGTAGTGACATTAGGCGATCATGCTAACCCCCAGCGAAAACGCTCTAAGATGGCTTAAGAAAAACCGCTGGGGTGTCGGCTCCGCTATCATGCTAACCATACTGGCCGGCATGTGCATTGCCAATGATTCGAGACCGGCGCCGAGGTCCGTTGCTGTGGTACCAGCGCCTTCGAAATTCGATGCTTTTATGGTTCAGACCGGCAATATCAAAGTGACGTTTGTCGACGGCCACGCGGAGATGTGGACGGAAAATGGCAACGCGATTTTGCCGAAAATATCCTACCGGGGGCATATCGGGTGGGTCGAATTGGACAAGAGCCAAATCGATATCGCAACCAAGAATCGCGCTGGCCAAGATAAGCTTGTGATTCGATTAAACGACGGTGCGAGGCGAGAATTTGTCATGACCCGGGACACTCCTTTCATTGCGAACTGGAGTTTCGCAGATGATGATACGGCTGTTTCAGTGCTTGTGTCGGGACATCATGGACCTCGCTCTTACGTTGAGTACGACCTGCGGAGTGGCCGTGTGAAGGGCGAGATTGCTGGCTACGCGTCGTACGAAACACTGCCAACGTGGGCAAAACAGGTATCGGACGACCGATCGAACCAGTGAAGATCAGGGCGATCGCCATCCACGTTGAAGGTGCCCGTAAAACAAGAGTCGGCGACCAGATGTGACGCGAGGCGGCAAGATTATCTCAGCCTCTTGAAGTCGAACTTGGACGCGCTCGGGTCTTTCAACGTTAATGATCGATGGCAAAACTTTATCTGGTAAACGAACGTGACGGCCGAAGTCTTGATCTTGACGCGATCGCGATCTCCGAAAGCTGTACCGGCCTCCGGCGCTTCCCCATTTGCACCGATTCGTCGCTCGAAAATTCCCAGACCATGCGCTGCTATCGCCTCCCGCGGGCTATTTTCCGACGCAGGGAATTCTGCTCGATAACTGGAGGTACTCGGGCCACCTGGTTTGGGTCCGCCAACCGAAGATCCGCACTATCGGTGACACGAAACCAAGCAGGCGATCTATATAGTGCATGCTGCAATAGCTCCATGTTCGCGGCGTTTCGGCAAACCATTCGTCCAACATCGTGGAAAGAGCCCTCAGGCCGATCATTTATTGGGCTCGTTTTTCAGGATTGCCGCCGCAGACGAAACTCCGCCTCGGCAACGGCACCCCCGCGAGTTTCAGCGCCAAGCTTCCGCAGAATGCGGTAAAGATGATTGCTGACCGTTCGGGTGCTGCTGTGGAGGATCTGCGCGATTTCCGAGTCCCGTTTGCCCTGCGCGACCCAGCTAAGTATTTCGGCCTGCCGGGGAGTTAGCCCGACTGCTCTAAACCTGCTTAGGTCGCCAGCAGAATCCATGGTCTCCTCAAATGTGAGATATGCATGCTTTCCCGACGCAGAGAAGAAGCGAACGCTGAGGTGCTTGGCTGGGAGCCGGACGACCAGCGGCGCGAAAGTATTTGGAAGAAAATTGTCCGATCTAGCTCGCGCGAATTGAGCTTTGATCCACTCGAGCAGCGTTTCCGGCGGCGTCCAGTGACCGCCAAATTGACAGTCGAAGTAATCCACGAGCACTAGCTGGGCGCGATGGGGCCACGCCTTAACCTCGCCTTCTTCGTTGAGTTGAAGTTTTATCAAACCGCCGGCAGATAACCGCCCCGCTCTGAGCGCTTCGGTTGATTTGAGGAAGAAGCTGTTCGCGCGCGCTTGCTCAACGAATGCGGCTGGGGGTGGGGGCTAGTTACATGCGCTCTCCTTCGAGGGTGTTGTACCAAGCCAAGACCATCCCCCGTAAGGACATAAGGCTCTGCGTGGCCGAGTAGCCCTACTCAGGAGTAGTCTTACTCAGTCAGGCAGGAGCATTCCCTGCTCACTGCCCAGGGCACTATGAACAATGCTCTAACTACCCGCGCACCTCAGAAACGACAGATGCCAGCGCATATCGCTCTATCGACCGCGTTTCGTCTCCTTGCAATCGTTCTCATGTCGACGCTTTTCCTGGCGTGTGGCCGCACTACGAAACTCGATCTTGAGGCCGAGTGGTTCGCGACGCCGGGAGCGCAAAAACAAATGCTAACAATTCGGAGTCGTGAGCAGCAGCCGTTCACGATTAGGCGTATCGTCATAAACGGAGAGTTTACGGTTCAGGAGATGAGCGGATTTCAAGTCGAAAGGTTCAGGGAAACGACGCTGACCATCGGTGAAGCGGCTGCCTACTCACTCGATTATTCCAAACGGATACTCTACGCCGACATCCAGACCGACCGCGGCACTTGCCGATATGAGTTCAACACCGTGGAATCTCTATGAGCGCATCATAAAAGTCGCGTTCCGTTGGGCCCGGTCCATTTTCTCCGCACTCCTCCAAGCCAATTTGTAGGAGAGTGAGCACCCTGTGCCTGTCGATCCGTTTAACGCCTCATCGATATCAAATATTGGCATGCGGATCTCGATCAATTTCATTTCGGGGGATTGGGGTAGGTGAGTAATGTAGCACTGGCGGTCAACTGTATTGAGTTGCCGGCGGCCGCGCGCGCTGATACTCCTAGCAATAGGTTAGCCACTTCTGGAGACCGCACTTCTCGCAGTAGAGGACATAGGTCATGAGCCCGCCCCATACATATTCTCCTGCTTCTGGCCGCAGGAGCGGCAGGTGTCGATGGTCGAGTTGCCCATGGAATCAGAGAGTGATGGTGTCGCTTTTCAGAACCCAGGAAAGCGTTCCGCGCAACGGCGCCATTCTCCGCCTGATCGCGGTGCGCGCGACCAGATCGAGAACGATGTAATTGGGGCGCGGCGCGTCGAGCCGCTGGCCCGAGTTAAAGCACCAGGTGCCGTCGATTTTCACTGCAAACGGAAAGCGATTGGTTTCGTGAAAATGCCCGCATGCGACAAACTCGGGATGATATTTGGACATGCGCAGCCCCAGCCAATGCGTCGCGATCGTACCCTTTGGACACATCTGAGATGGCGGCTCATGATGAAGAACCAACCAGGGAGCTTTTTGTGAATCCCGAAGGCGGGCGCCATATTGCCAGAGACCGGCCATGACTGAGTCGCGCTGCTGAAACGTTCGGTAATAAGGGCAGGTCGTTACGACTAGCTTTTGCCCCGAGCGAAACGTCAGCAGTTGTGTCTCGCCGTCGCCAACGATCGCGGGAGGGCGATTGACGTATGAAAGCCAGGTAAGCGCGACATGGTCATGATTGCCGGTGCAAAGCGCGAGCGGCACTCCGGTTCGCGCAAAAGCCGGCAGCCACTCTTTGCGCAAATAGTCAATCTGCCCGCCCTCATCCTCCCCGAACATGTCGAGGAAGTCGCCCGCGATTGAGACCAGGTCATATTTAGGAGCTTCGGTGACGAGCCATTCAAACCACGACCGGTTATTGTGAAGGTCCGCGGTCAGGAGAATTTTCGTTTCCGGATCCGACGCCTTGTGCTCCGGATCAGCGTCCGACTTCACTTGCGCGACGCCTTGATACTCACTTGAGGGCGTCGTCTCTACTTCGCCGCTCGCAAGCTCGGCAGCCCACTCGGCACGGCGCGCGGCGAGATCTTCGAGGGTGATGTTGCACAAGCGACAGATGCACTCGTCACAGATTCCGTGCGTCGGCGGTTCGATGCCGTCGCGCAAGACGCGCGAACACCACGCACAAATGCTCTTGAGAACCAGGGCTACTGAATACCCCTCGGCGTGCTGCTCCAATTCGCTGTTCACAACATCTCCCTTTCTGTAGAAGGGGCCGTTCGTTCCGCTGGAGACAACGCGAGCGGAATTTGGCGCAAGGCAATTTTGCATGGGCGGCGTCGCCAGCGCAGAGCAAGAGACAAATATCCCTCCAGCCATCTGGTGTTCTGTCCGGTGCCTTCGGCCTCCGCCGTGAGTGACTCGAGATCATCAGGCGGATCCAGGCGGAGCTCGCGGTGAATGGCCAAAATTCGCTCCGCAAACTCGGCGCGCGTCGGTGGGCCGAGCATGATCACATTCGCGTTAAATCTAAACAAGAGCTCGATCGGGATACTGGTTTGGGCCCGAAGATCCGCTTTGAGGTTCCGTTGTCCTTCTACGAAGCCGATTGGAGCCGGGCGGTCGAATATGGATTGCCAGGTGCCGCAGCCGACGATGTAAAAGCGCGCGAGCTTACCATCAACAAAGTCGAGCTCGGACTCCGCTGCGTGACGGATTACGAATTGATCACGTTGTCACGGGTCTTGGGTGCGCCGGTCGCGCAACTTGTTCGCGGCGCGCCGACAAAGCTTGCCGAGATTTTTGCGTCCTCAAAAAAGTGACGTCTGCGAGGCGTGCGCGAATCTGCTATCCGGTGCTGCCATGAACGAGCACGAGAACCTCGGTGAACTGATGGACTTCCTGCACGCTAACGGCGAGTGGACGCTCGACCCTGTGACGGGAGGATTTCTTTTCGACGCGGTAGTGACGTATTGCGCATCTCGAACGGTTTCTTTCAAGACGCGAGTGCGCGTGCAAACCGACGCGCAGAGCAATGGGAAGATCAGCTTGGACGAAACGAGTAAATGCCCCGCGTCGGCATACCACCTCGACTTCTACCCGAGGTGGCAAACGATGCGCTTCGATCGGGATTCGAACCTCTTAGTGGTGAGCGGTCGCTCAGACAAAATGGGCGACTACAAGGTGACGATTCTTGCGGAGCCACGATAAAGCTTGGCGAACTCTCTGGTCAGTTCGCGAGCGTGCGAATGGCGCTGCGCAGAGCCTCGACATCGAAGGGCTTCGACATCATCTCGTTGACATTCATTGAGGTATACGCGGCCCGGTTTTCTGCGGACAAATGCGCCGAGAGCACCAAAATTCGGCCGGCAAATGCACACTCACGCGCCCGCCTAACGAGTTCAATGCCTGTCATTCGCGGCATGTTGTGATCGGTCACAAGGAGATCGATGGTTGGATCCGCGCAGATCCTCGCGAGAGCTTTCTCGCCATCGACAGCGACTTCGATCCTATGCCCGTGCGCCCGGAGCGCGAACTCGATCGCGACCGCGACGGTCTTCTCATCTTCCGCGAGCAGGATGTTCACAACGAAGGGGGAATTGCTGAGGCTGTGGCAGCGACACCAGGCGCACTCAACCGCCGCGTTCGTGCGCAGCCGCCATCTCGTCCTTTTCGGCCTGCGAGAGTGGACGTTTACGCCTCATCTGCGCAGTTTGCTCGGCAGGGGTAGCAGGTCGCTCGATCATGTTCCCATTCGCATCTTTCTCGCGCACAACGACGCTGTTGAGCGCGTTCGCCTGGAAGGCGCGGAGGGTTTCACGGCTTTGTTTTTGAATGACCGCGACCACGCTTTGGCCGTTGCGGATGGCTTCGTCTCGCTCGGCCAGTTTGGACACCTCGCTGCGTAGCCCCAGGGCCTCGTTCGTCGTCGTTTTGTAGCGGAGCGACTGGGCAGGACGGCCCGACGGAGTCATATACCACGCGAAGGGCTCGAGTTCTCCGCGGGCCGCGACGTCCATCGAATTTGGAAGCTTTGACCATTCGGATTCTGGTGGCATCGGGTGAGCCCGTTTGCCCGCGACATCGTTAGTCACATCGAATTCCTGCTGATGTTTTTGCAAAATGAAATCGAAGCTGTAGTCGAAGGAAACCGGAATCGATGTGTTTGAAGGAAAGAGGCGCTTCGCCAGCTCGGTCTGACCTGGCATGAGTGTCACGGTCGTCTCGGCCAGGGGGTTGTTCATGGCGCCGTGGACACGCTGCGCGTCGAAATTCGTGACGTTCAACAAGCGGCCCCCAAACTTCATCACGCATGTCGCGTTGTTGGTGACCCGGATGTCCGTGTAATTCGCGGCCGCGACTGACGTGAGGGTATAGGGCTTTTCGGGCGTGGCCGCGAAAATTACGACCGGCGCGGCTTCTACCGGAGGCGGCTGAGGCTGTGAGCCAGCGAAAGAGGACACCGACATTGCCGCCACCGAGGCAACTGCGAGTAAGATGGTTTTTTTCATGGTTGTTAGGTTTGGATAAAAGTGGGTGCGAGTTTAGGGGGCTTGCGGTGAATCGTGCTCGGCCAGCATCGCGCCTTGCGGAGCCGCCGCTGTGGCAAAGAGGGTAGGCATTGAGCCGATCGTTTCGTTCCACACTTCCACGTGGAGGTGCGCCCCGGTGCTTGCGCCGCTGTTACCGACATAGCCGATCAAGTCGCCGGCCTTTACTTTCTGGTGAAGCTTCACCGTTACCCCGTGCATCCGGAAGTGGAGGTAGGAGGCGATCGTGTTGTCAGCGTGGTCGATGACCACGTTATTGTCAGAGCCTTCGTATTGGAGGCCATCGGCGCCCTCTTGGTGGTCGGGGAATTTGTCGACTACGACCCCCACTTCGCCATCGCGCATGGCATAGACAGGGGTGCCGAAGGGCATTCCGAAGTCGAGGGCGTAGCGATCGTGGTGGGAGAGCGCGCCGTTATAGCCTTGGTTCACGGTGAACGCTTGGCCCGGAGCGAACGGCAGGCGGTAGACGAATTTGGCGTCGGGCACTGGCATCGCCGGGTGTGTGAAGGTCAAGGCCACGGGCGTGACGTGTCCGGCTCCCGCGAGCGGGCTCGGAGCCAAATCCACGTGTCCGACCAGAGCAGTAGCGGTATGCGCCCCAAAGTCAGCTTTGGCCGCGGCCGAGGAACCCGGCACCGTGGAGGTCAGATTAGCTTTCTCGCTCGTGCACTGATAAGCGAGTTGGATCGACTGATCCGGCGCGATCTTGCGAAATTTGAGCAACACGGTGGCAACCCCCGGATCGCATGCGCGTGTGATGCTGGTTCCGCCGACGGGACGCAGATTGGTCAGGGTCCCGGCGGCAAAGTGAAACAGCCGGGCCTCCGGGCAAAGGTTCTGGATCTGCACCGTAACAATGTCGCCCTCGGTTTTATAGGTGACCTTGAACTCAGACGAAGTTTCGTCTGCGAAAAGTGTGGCGCCCAGCGCGAGGCTGGCGAAAACAGCGGCGAAGACGCGCTTGTTGAATCGGATTTTTGTATTCATGGAAAGAAGGTCGTGGCCGAACGATTACGTGGTTACCCGTGGCGCTTGGACGACTGCCGGGGAGGATTTCTCTCGCTCGAGCGCGGTCGCTGGCTTTCCCCCCCTGGCCCCTCGGAAGCCGACGACAACGGCCACGCCGAAAGCGAACCATCGCCACCAGAAGGTCGTCAGCCCGACGAGCGCATCTACTGGGTGTTTGAAGAACCATTTCCCGGCCCAAAAGAAGATTGCCGCGCGCGCCCTCGCGGGAGAGACATTCGGCAGATCTCCTTCTCTGGCCAATCCGAGGCCGCTCCGCTCCACCCACATCTCCCCCGTCTGGGCGATAAGGGGGTTGCCCGGCATGAAACAGTCGACGGCGAGGGCGGAAGCGTAGTCCGCAACAAAATACGAGGGTATCCAGGCCGCGAAAACACACAGGATTAATTTGATCGGATATTTCATAGGTAAGGTGTTTCTCGCTTCGACGGCCGCTGGCATTACAGCAATCATTATTCCAGATACGGAACAAAATATTCCGCATACGGAATAGCGAATGCCCCAAAACGTCGGTGTGCCGAGTACCCTCGACCGACAGTTTGGAAAATTTCTGCGCCGCGCTCGCGGCGATCAAACCTATGCGGCGTTTTCGCGTAAGACGGGACTGCCGCCCTCCACGTTGTTTCGCCTCGAACAGGCGCAGCAATCGGCGACGCTCGGGCGCATCGCGCTCGTCATGAAGCGTCTCAAAGTTCGTTTGAAGGACATTTTTCCGTCCGACTATTGAAGAAGCTTCCGAAGAAATCTCCCGCTGCGCAATTACGCTGGCGCCCTGCTTTGGTAAACCGGGAGCAGTCCGTTAAATAGATCGGCAATCGTCCCGGCAATGCGCTCGGCCTGCGCAAGTGCGGCGGCTTTCGAGATCGCTCGGCCAAGAACAAGATTTAGCCAATGCTCCTTGGAGAGATTACCAAGAACATGGATTAGCTGATCGGGCGGGAAATCGACATCTGCTTGCCCCGGACGGGCCCAGGAATATCCGCCTTCCGTCGGCGTCATCGAACCGTAGAAACTCAGGTTGGACCAATCCGTATACGGATTTGTAATGACGGATCCCGAATGGCGCAGCGTTGCATGCAGCCAAGACGCGTGGAGCGGTTGTGCTAGCCACGCCACAAACCTGAGCCAGTCGTCCTGATTGTCGGTCGGCTTATCTGATCTTTCGAGGTAGACGCCGACTAGAATTTCCAGCGGGTTGGCGCGCGCAAAAAACTTAGTTTGGAGTGATGGGTGCGTGAGTCCGTACCGAGAGACGCTAGCCCAGTGAATTTCGGAACGACCGTAAATGGACCAGGAATTAAATGGCTCTCCGACTTCGAGCAGTTTCGTGACTGCTCCTCCGAGTTGTTCGCGGGATCGCCAGTGTGTGCCAGTCACGTCGTCGGCGAAGTCCGCGGGTTGCAGTCCGCGAAAAAATTCACCGAAAGACCTCGGCACCTTTCCTCGTTTCTCAGCCGACGCCTCAGCAAGCTCCCGATCCATATTGGCGAGAATCTTCGCTTGCAGGGCGACCGACGTAGCAACTTCGGCTCCGGTGTCCCATCGCAGGCGCATCGAGTCCCCGTCGATTGAGATCACCTCAAACAAACCGCGGCGATTTTCATAACGCTCGCCTGTCCGGAACGGTTTTGATTCGGTTTCATCCATTGGAATGATTTGTTAGACGGCGCCCTAGATCCGAGCCATGTCAGCGGGGCCTTGTAGCCCTCCGACCGCGCCGGCGAGAGGCAGCACTGGTCGGAAATGGCGCGTGTTGGCCAACTCCCCTTCCGCGTCGAAGATCCGCAACTCACTGCCGGATTTCTGCGAGAGGAAGCCAACGAGGTGCACTGCGGACCGCGCCTCTTTTTCGCGGTAAATCATCGGGGCGTCGAGGGGACCTCCTCGCAACTCGTAGCCATCAGTGACCGCACGCAGATCGAACGTATACATATCGCGACATTACAGAGATGCGACAACCGGAGTCGAGACCGGGCGCTCAGGGAATCGAGCCCGCGCGCGGAGCCTTGGGCCTTGATGCTTTTAGCCGCCCATTCCCAGGGTTTCAGCTCGCCTTTAGCACTGCGGGACATGCCGGGTTATGAGTTGGATAGACTCCCAGAGCGGCTGCAAGTCCGGTTCATCGAGTGCTTCTCAGAATCGCAATCACCGGGCGGTAACGAGAGCGATTTATGCCGTGCAGATTGCCTTCACAGCTCGTAGACGCATCATTGTTTGAGTTTGCGAATCCATCGATTGTTTGCGTTCCAAGTTGCGGTGCTCCTCCTGTCTCGCACGGGCACGGTCTGCGCCGCTGACGCCGAACTGAGGGACATTGACGTGTCGAGTTGGCCGTGTCTCGGGTCCCCTTCGGGGACCGCGAAAACACAAGACGGCCTCGAACGCAACGCGATGAAGAACCGCCCTCCTGTGGATTTAGGCGGTGTACGGGTAGAAGCGCTGGATACAGCAGGATTCTTAAAGAAGGTGCGCGAGTACGATGCGCATCTCAAATCGCAGCGGCGCGGTGAATTATCTGAGACAGAGAAAGCGAACCTCGCGCAATATGAGAATCAGATTGTCTCACTAACCGGATGGCTCGTTCTCGCATATCCGGGCCCACCGGAAACGACGAATTGCGGTGATCGCAATTTTCACGATTGGCACCTCGAGATTTTTGAGAGCCCGAGCGATCACCATCCGCAGATCGGCGATCCAACGCCGATTATCTGCGAAATCACCCCGCGGACTGAGCGACAAATTTTTCGTGACGGCGTCCGCCTCCAAGCGATCGCAGGATTTTTTCGTAGCGGAAAGGAGTACCAACCGACCGGCCATCCCGCGAAACAAATTCGAGTCACTGGATTCCTAGCTTGGGACGATGATCACAACGGCAGAGCGGATGTCGGAGGCAAGATTGATAACCTGACTGCGAACGGATTTCATCATCCTTGGCGCTCGACTGCTTGGGAAATTCACCCCGTTATGAAGGTCGAAGTGCTCGACCCCAGTTCCAACGCTCCACCGAAGCCACCACCAACTCCTTCCGTCGTTTCAACGCAGTCGAGAGAGTCGAACGCGAATAGATCACCTGAGTTCATCACCCTTACGCGCCCTGTGGCGATCACAATACCTTACGGAGAGACGGTCCTGCAGCCGGGACAACGGTTGGAGGTTATCAGTCGTGGTCCTGCGAAGATCCGCGTCAAATATTTGGACGCCGTATATGACGTTCCAATCGCAGCGGTGGAGTAGTGTCGCATGGCAACCCACGCTGCCATGGTTCTCGGTCGCAGCCCTTGACTAACGCCGCGTTAGATCGGCGCGTCCAAATCGACGAGAATTTCGCGTGGGCGTGCCCCTTCGCCTGATCCCAGGATGCCGCGCTGCTCCAGAATATCGATGATATGAGCGGCTCGCGTGTATCCAAGCCGCAATCGGCGCTGGAGGAGCGATGTTGAGGCGCGTTTTTCCTGGCGAATAATTTCGAGGCACATCTCGACGAGCGTTTCGTCTTCTTCGCTAACCGATGCTGAGTTGGTGACGGCCGCGCTTTGAGCGATTGCCGCTGCGTAAGCCGGCGGCGATTGCGCCGAGACGTATTCAACCACTCGCCGAATTTCCTGCTCACTAACCAGCACTCCTTGGATTCGCTCTGCCAATGGCTGTGCTGGCGTTACAAAAAGCATGTCCCCGTTCCCGAGGAGTCGTTCCGCTCCAGCTTGATCGATAAGGGAGTAGCTGTCTTCTTCTGTGCGCACTTGTTGCGCAAGCCGCGCAGACACTTTCGTTTGGAGCAGCGATTTGATTTTTCGAAATGGCGGCTTCGCTGTGATAACAAAATGTATCCCCGCAGCAGCGGAGTTCTCTGTAATCTCCTCGACCGTGCTCTCGATCTCCGGGATTCCTGATTGGACCAGATCCGTCAGTTCGTCGATCAAGACAACTATGTAAGGAAGGCGGTCTGGTATCGAATCCCCCGTCGGGAGAGATGCCGCGCTGGAAGGATCGCGTGAGTTAAATTCTGAGATGTCTTGCGTATCGGTCTTCGCGAACATCAGGCGACGTTTTTCGAGTTCGATTTTCACGTGGCGGAACGCGAGAAGCACCTTACGGGCGTCGGTAATTACCGGGAGAATCAGGTGCGGAAGCGAGTTATAAACTTGCATCTGCGCGTAGTGCGGATCGATCAGAATTAATCGCAATTCATCGGGAGTGAACCGGAACAGCAGGTTAAGGATGATCGCATCGACGCAGGAGCTCTTCCCGCTTCCCGCCATTCCACCGATCAGCAGATGTTGTATGTCCGCGAGGTCGGCTGCCACCGTTCCTCCCTTCGATCGCGAGCCTAGTGCCACTGGGATCCGCGCGGTCGAAAGCATCCATGCTTCCGACGTGAAGATTTCGCGCAGCGTAATATTCCGTCGTTGGCGATTCGGCAGATCGATCGCGACCGTCTCTTTGCCTGGCACAGGCGCAATGTTCAGGATTCGCTCGACGCGAGTAACTCGTGCGAGATCGTGTTCCAACCCGCGCACCTGCCCGACGCGAACGCCTTTTGCGAGAAAGATTTCGTAACTTGTAATCGTCGGTCCTTTCGTGATGTCGCCCGGAGCAACGGCGACTCCGAATGAACCGAGCGTCTCGACTAACATCTGCTGCGTGTTTTCGAACTCGGCGATATCGGTAGGAATGCACGCCTCGTTTAGATCGAGCAGATCGAGACCAGGCATCGTATAATCGAAGGCCTCCCAATTGGTAGGAGCCGCCATCGCGGTAGTGGGCGGTGGAGGCGGCGCCGTGGATTCGACCGTGGTGTCTACAATGAAAGGGGCGGAGGTTTGCGGGTGAAGCAGATGCTCAAGCTCCCGCTGCTTTACCTTCAACTCCTCTTGAGTCGCTTCTAATTGTCGACGCAGATCCTCCTCGTCCTTAGGATCGAGCGGCGCCTCCTCGGAATGCAAGATGCCCCTGACTGATCGTCGGATGCGGTCGAACATTTTAGCGGTGTTCGATGTGCCCGCCACAATGCGGACACGCCGCAGGAACCCGGCGATTTCTGAATTCCTCGATTAGCCCGGCGCCGATAACTGCGGTGGGGAGTGCGAAGAAGGCAATGCCGCTGATCTGGATGAGTGATCCGAGCAACTTGCCTAGCGGGGTAATCGGATAGACGTCGCCATAAGCAACTGTCGTCAATGTCGCGACGGCCCACCACATGGCGGAGGGAATATCCGAAAACTTCTCCGGCTGCGCTTCGTTCTCGACGAAATACATCAGCGAGGCCGACATGATGATCAGGAGCACCATGATAAATGCGCAGACAGCCAGTTCCTCCTTCCGCCTTCCAAGTACCCCGCCGATCATCTTCCAAGCGGTGGAATAACGGCCGAGCTTGGCGACGCGGAAGATCCGGAAGAGTCGGAACATCCTTACGAAGCGCAGGTCGAAACCGACGAACGGAAGGTAGAACGGGAGGAATGCCGCGAGATCAATCACCGCCAGCGGGTGCGCCATGTAGCGTAATCTGCCCGTAATTGGATGCGCAAAACGGGGATCGGCGACGCATGAATATACACGGCCGAAATATTCAACCGTGAACACTCCTACGGAGAAGATCTCGAAAATCTGCAAGGGTTGCGCCCACGCTTTTTCGATCCAGCCGACCGATCCAATAATTACCGCCGCGATGTTGAGCGCGATTAGCGTTAGGAGAAAAATGTCCAACCGGCGACCGATTCGATCGCCCGGTTTGGCGACTTGCAGTAATTCCCAAATACGTTGTTTGCTCATGAGGGCACGGAGACCAAGGTAACGGAGTCGCTCGTCGCTCAAGCGCAGATCACGTCAGTCAGTCCTCGTTCCCAAAACTGTGTGAGCCCAGCCTGGCTGAATCCGAGTTCTGAAACAGATTTGCGCGATCGGCATTCGTGATCGCGAACTATCACTCATTGTTCGGGCGGAAGTGCGAGTGAGGCGATCGTGGACCCTGCAAGGATGAGACGCGGGATCTTGTAACTTTTTTGGTCCATGCCTTTCAATGTGATTCCCGCAGCGGACTTGGTCAGCAGCGTGCCGTAAATCACCGCGCCATTGGTAAGGTCAATGCGCGTTAATGACTCAGGGGTCGAATTGGGTATCGGTGTCGCGCGCGGAGCGGGTGTTGCCCTGGAATAGCCACCGTAAGGCGTATATGTCGCGCGGGGAGCCACCGGCACATAACTCGGAGCAACTGGAGTGTATGGACGGCTCGAACTGCTGCCGCTCCCGGAAGAATGTGAGCTATGTGATGAATGAGAGGTGTGCCCGGCGAACAGATGCTCCGGAATCACCTTTACCTTGGGTGGTTTCAGGATCAGCGGCTCGTACGGCTCGCCCTTCTTGACCTCATCGCTGCCAGTGAGCTCGGTCGTGTTCGCCTCGGTCCGCTGGAGCCCCAGGAGCATCGCTGCGGCGGTCGAAACCGATGGCCACTTCTTGAATAGATTCTTCGGATGCATTTTGTGGGGTGGCGCGCGACAAGATTGAGCTGGCGCGACGCGAAATTCAATCATTCTGTTCTGATCGCCCGCGGGGCGCTAAAGTGCCGGCGTGAAAGCGACGTTCTTAGAGGCTGACGGCAGTGGCTTGCTCGCCGAGGTGGATCTTGGCGTCTATTCAATCCCCGCGCTGTTGCGCGTTGCCTACCGGTTTACGGACAGGTGCTATGTCCACTTGCAACACAAGAACGAGCATGTTGTAGAGGTGCGCTTTCGATCGAAAAAAGATGGGGCGGCTCTCGCTGCGATTGCGGGCGAGTTCTGCAATGAACTCCTTGACCAATCGCTCCGCGAAATCGTTGCGAGTGAGTCGGCGCCAGTGCGCAACTTAATCATCGCGCACGCACTCTCGCGCACGCCTTTCGTTGAGCCGGAATTGGAAGGCACCGATCCTCCTGCAACCTCCCAGAACCCTGTTAGCCGGAATGACTGAGAACCTACGACTGGAGCCGCCGTTCTACCTCCCGGAGGCGGTCGATCAGTTTATCCGTCCTGCGCTGGGGGATCTGCAGGCGAACGAAATCCCAATTTCTGCTCTTGAAAGCGCGTCGGCTCTTGAAGCCCTGAATCGTGCCCTCAAATTCTCGATTGAAAGGAAGGGTGATGACACCCGGCCTTAACCGCTCGTTTGCGGAGCTGAGCGCCTTTCAAGCCGGCGAGTACCATCTCCTGCCGCTGCGTTTTCTTTTCCTGGATACTGATCGCTACATCGTCAGCAACATCGCCGGAAATTACGAAGTGATGAAGCGCCAGGAATTGGATGATCTCGTTCACCATCGACTCCCCGCTCATTCGCCGCTCTACGACGATTTGAAAGCAAGCCACTTCCTGACGGATGGGGATTCGACCGTCCACCGCGACCTTCTCGCGGCGAAATATCGAACGCGCCAAGCTCGCCTGCCTGAGTTCACATCGCTGCACCTCTTCGTGGTAACGCTGCGCTGCGATCACTCATGTCAATACTGCCAGGTCTCGCGAGTTTCGGAGGACCGAGTCGCTTTTGACATGACCCGAGAGAATGCGGATCGGGCGATCGCGTTAATGTTCAAAAGCCCATCTCGGCAGTTGAAGGTCGAGTTCCAAGGCGGCGAACCGCTGCTTAACTTCGATCTAATTCGTTACATCGTGCTGGAAGTGGAGCGACTGGGCGTGGGTCGAGAGATCGAATTCGTGATTACCTCGAATCTTTCCCCACTCACTGACGATATGTTGGAATTTGCAGGCAAACACCGAGTCTTCTTTTCCACTTCCCTCGATGGACCAGCGGAGCTGCATAATCGAAATCGGCCGCGCCCGGGAAATGACAGCCACGCCTGCGTTGTCGCGAGCATCGAAAAAATTCGTGTGCGTCTCGGCCCAGATGCGGTGGCTGCGCTGATGACGTCGACGGCAGAAAGCTTGGCGCAGCCTGAGGCAATTATTGACGAATACGTGCGACTCGGCTTCAACTCGATCTTTCTCCGGTTTATCAGCCCTTACGGATTCGCCGCCAAAACCGCGACGCGGATCGGGTATGAAACCGACGAGTTCATCGAGTTCTTTAAGCGCGGCTTGGGTCATATCGTTTCGCTGAACCGAAGAGGAATACCGCTGCGCGAGACGTATTCGGCGTTGCTTTTGCAACGGTTGCTGACGCCTTACGCGACGGGCTACGTCGATCTGCAGTCACCGGCAGGGATCGGCATCAGCGTGCTCGCCTACAATTATAACGGCGATGTCTACGCGGCAGACGAGGGGCGCATGCTGGCGGAGATGGGGGACCAAACGTTTCGGCTCGGGAGCGTGCACGACTCGTACGAAGACCTGCTCGGGAACAACTCGCTTTTCTCGATGACCAATGACACGATGTTGGAAGGCTTACCTGGCTGCTGCGATTGCGCGCTCCTCCCTTACTGCGGCAGCGATCCCGTGTTCCATTATCGCACGCAAGGCGACATAATTGGCCACCGCCCAACAAGCGCGTTTTGTCGGCGGAACATGGAAATTATGCGGCATCTGATTCGCCTCCTGGAGGATGAGCCTGAAACCGCGGCTGTCTTGCGGAGCTGGATCTAATGGACTTGCACGCGCGCATCCCGTCGGTCGCAGATGGCGGCATTTCGATCGCGCGGTTAACCGAGAGTTCCGATGTCGGAGATCACGAAATTCTGCTCGTGCGCAGTGACTCGCGGTTGCGCATCGCTTCGACACCGGAGATCACACTTCCCGAAACCCTCTCCTATTTGCGCGCGGGAGACATCGTGCGCATCGATCAAGTCTCCGGACACATCCATGTTATTTATCGCCGAGACTCGCCGCACAACGTTCTTTTCTTCACCGAGCGATGCAACAGCCGATGTCTTATGTGTTCACAGCCGCCATGCGACGTCGACGACGGATATTTGATCGACGATATCCTTGAGGCGATTCCCCTCATGTCACGGAACACCCCTGAGCTCTGCATCACCGGCGGTGAGCCTACCCTTCTTGGAAATCGCCTGCTGGAAGTGATCGCCGCGGCCAAGCGCCACCTGCCCTACACCAGTCTTCACATGTTGAGTAACGGGCGGCTATTTCGCTACGCGGCACTTGCCCGAGACGTGGCTGACATCGGGCACCCGAATTTCATGATCGGAGTTCCACTCTACTCTGACGTTGCTTCCCGGCATGACTTCGTTGTTCAAGCCAAAGGAGCATTCGATGAGACGATTCGCGGGATTATGAACCTCGCTCGTTTTGAACAGCGAATTGAGATCCGCTTTGTCATTCACCAGCAAACGTTTTCTCGCCTGGCAAACACGGCGCGCTTCATCGCACGCAACCTTCCGTTCGTGGATCAGGTCGCGCTGATGGGGCTGGAGATGACAGGATTCGCCAAGTCGAATCTGGAAGCGCTCTGGATCGATCCCGTTGACTACAAGAACGAGTTGCAAGAGGCCGTGGAGGAGCTGCGAAACGCCCGAATTCCTGTGATGATCTACAATCATCAACTCTGCCTTCTCGATAAAACTCTTTGGCCAATCGCGCGCCGCTCGATTTCGGACTGGAAAAACATCTACATGCCTGAATGCACGCCCTGCGGGATGAAGGATCAGTGCGGAGGCTTCTTTTCCTCAGCGCCTCTGCGTTACAGCAAACACATCATCCCTTTTCAGGAAGCGGTGTCGGCCTAACGACTACTTATCGGCTTCCGCGATCACGCGATCGAGGAAATCGGTCTTTGCAACCGGAACCGTCGCCTGGCGACCCTGGTATCCCACGACCAAGTTTGGTCCGTTTACTCGCACAAGTGCGACTTCCTTGCCTTGTCCAACATAGTAGGCTGGGGGTGCTGCATTTGGCGTTGTGGCGAGGAACTCCACGTCCTGTTTCAAGGTAACGCGTGAAGGAACGTACTTTTGTATGCGGGCCTCTTCGGCGGGGGAGCGAACCCGCGTTGCTCGCAAAACCGTCACACTTGATTGCGGCACGGAGGTTGGCGCGACGTTAGTTACTAACGCCGCAATCGGGCTCACCTCCGCCCGCGTCGCGGATGGTGAAGGTGCAGTCGGTGCGGTGACGGATGTGCTCTGCGTCTTCCCGAGAAACGAGAGTAACCAAATACCGAGCACTGTTAGCCCCGCCGCATACAAGCAGCCGGCCTTGCTGATTCCGGGCTTCTGAGTTGTCGGCGGCATTTGCGTTGCGAGCGATGTAGGTGCCGTTTTCTGACTCTTCGCGCTGCTACTGTGAATCTGGGTGTAAGAAATTCCCGTTCCGGGAAGCCCCACCGTCGTCCGCGAACCTTTGTTGCCTACGGTATAGTGGTATCCCCGTCCCCCAAAAGTGAAGGACGAGCCGCCCTTGTTGATGTTCCATCGAACGCCCGGAAGGATCTTGACGCTTCTTCTGAAACGGAAAAATCCCATGTCGCATTTTCCGTTAAAAGCCCTCGAAAAGCGATTCTCTAATTTCCGACCGCCGCAAGATCGGCTGTGGCCTGAGCCTGTCGCTTCACGGCTACATCCAACTGCGCCTCTAATTGCACGATACGGGACCGCGCGCCTGCTCCGAGGTTCGCGAGCGCCTGCGGCCCTTGCTTGAGATCTGAAACGAGCTGATTTCGCAGCGTTGCCATCCGCGCATTTAGCTGCTGAATTTCCTGCGGCGGAACGGGCGCGGCGGCGTTAAACCGGAAATTTGTTTCGCACAGGCGTCGCCAGTCGAGCAGTCGGCGACGGTAGGTATCGCCGATGCCCGGAACCGATATATTTGGTCGGACATCCAAAGCGCTTTCGATCCCGTAAGCCAGAAGGGAGGCCACGCGTGTTGGACCGATACCCTCGATTCCTGCGCGGCGGATGATCTGGCGGTCGAGATATTCGCGTAGTTGCAGCTCGCGCTTCTTTTGCTCAAGCTTCTGCATTTCGTTGGCGCGCTCCTGGTCGATTCTCGCGTAGCGGTCGTAGATCGCGCGCAGCTCCGTTCTCCGCTTGTTGTATTCGCTCTTGTAGAGAGGTGGAATGCCGGCCAGCTCCTGCGAGAGCCGCGCAATATCGCGTTTCGCCTGTTCAAGTTCGTTCTTGCGTCGCAAATGTTCTGCCTTGTACTCCGGCGACGAGCGCCCCCCTGACATCATTCCCAGAGCCAGCAATATTCCGCCGAAGCCCGGAACAGGGTATCCGGCAAAGATCCCAATCACGGCGAGGCCGAGCAGCACACATCCGACGACGAACTGGGGCCGAACCTTTTCGGCACCCGCCGGAAGGGGTTGGGGGCTCGCGCGAGGGACCTGAATTTGATCCACGCTTTTGACCCTGATCGTCATCTCTTCGATGCGAGTAATCGCCGACCACAAATCCGCGAGGTTGGCTGTTAGACCCGGGATTACGACCGCGATCGAAACAAAGAAGTTAGGTCCACCCGCGCCCGCGATTTCACACCAGGGGCACTGCGTCAGATTACGCGGGTATTTATGCGAAGCATCGCGGCTGCATTTAATCAGGTTCTGTTGAAGCGTCTGCATTGCCTGCGCCCAGTTCTCTGCGGTTGGCCGCCCTTTCTCCGACCCCCGTAGGAACGACTGTTCGAAGCGTTCGATGTAGCTTGCGGGAAAGGCGCTGAGGGAGAGGCAATGTGGCGGTGGCCGCAGGCCTAACGAGTACGACTTGGGACCGAACGCGAACATGTAATTGGCGATCGCTTTTTCGAGATCGAAATCCTTGACCGGTTGCAGAGGGACGCCCGCGTAGGGGTGTCGGCCCATGAAAAGCAACTTGAACACCATCACGGCCAGCCCAAACCGATCATGGTTCGCCGTTCGCACCAACCCACGAAAATTTTGCCCCTGCAATTCCGGAGGGGTCCAGAGCGGGATACCTACATCACAACCCCACTGATGCGCGCCATTCTGCACCTGATACGAATCGCAGTCGATCAACCGGACCGTGCCGTCGTTCGTCACCAGCAAATTGCCCTCGTTGACGTCGCCAATGACGACCCCGATGTCGTGCACGGAATCAAATGCGGCCGCGCAGTTCCGGGCGACATGGACTAGGAAATCCCAGTCTCTGTTGGGGAATTCCACCTCACGCTCTTTCGGACTGAAAAGGTGATGAATTTCCTTTCCCCTCACCATCGGCATCAGGAACCCGCAGGGGCGTTGCCCATCCGTCCAAACAATCGACGTCGGCCAGGCCGCGAAATTTAGAAGTGCCGGGTTGGACTTCGCGAGTTGAGCGAGATGATAGAGCTTGGCCGCCTTGTCGCCGTCCGGCGCAGCGTGGGGGTGGTATATTTTAATGAGGAAGCCCGGATGGCTCGTGGCCTCGTAACACGCGCCCTCGCCTCCGGTCCGGCCTATCTGACGACCGACCGCGACGCGAGTGCCGTCTTGATCAACTAGCTGAGTCGCCAAGCAGCTTCACCTCCTGACGACACGCCAATACCAGCGTTTTATCATCGTCGGTCCGCTCGGCCAACGCGGGCGACGAAAGGAATTCCATTAGGGGCGCTCGGAGACTGGTCTCGTCGTCGGTTGCCTCCAGCGCTTCGAACTTGGAATCGAAGAAGGGTGCGTGCACCGAGCGCGATGCAAAATGAAGCGCTACGTTCTGCAGCCCGTCCGAAAAGCCCGCAACGGCTGAGAGCGATTTGGGAAGCACATTAAATTGCAGGACGGCTCTCCAGTTGGGCGATGTAATAAAGGTGGTTTGGTTCGCGTACTCGCCCCCCGAAGGCCACGTCGCAGTCTCATACGAGCCATTCGATTTCACGACCCAGCCGCCATCGCCTACTTGGCAGAATACGGCGCAAGATTCAGTTAGAATCGCGAAAAGAAGCGTACACGCGAGATCGCGGGTCGTGAGATCCCGCGCCACCGCTATGTCGTCCAAGTGATCGCGCACATTTTGCACCCAGCCCGCCGCGACTTCCTCTTGGATCTCAATTAGCGTCAACTCGCAATTGCCGATTCTCCCGAGTAGATGCTTGACCGCTTCCTCCGACCCGATTTCGGAAGCCTTCGCGCTCCCGGCACCATCAGCGATCGCGATGACTAATGCGCGTTCAGAGCCGAGTTGGCAGAACTGATAGCCGCAATAATCCTGACATGGGGTGTGCCGCTTTTCGTGTGACGCGCCGACAACGCTGGTCCCAATAACGCGCCACATCGTTGCATCGAACTAGATCTGCGCCCAGCCGTCCGGACTCTTCGGATTCTCCAGCGGGACCGCATCCCCTGGCGTAGAACGCGAAACAGATTGCTGCGAATTGGAGAGCCATTGAAAGAGCTTCCGAAACTCCAGGCCCTTCAACGTCATCGCTTCGCGAACGCAAAGTTGCCCCAATCGTTCCATATCCGCGCCCTCTACCCCTACCCCAAAGAACGCAAAAGACTTTGCTTCTTCACCCGCTTTCACCTTCTGAATCGCCTCGGCCCATTGCGGTGTGTTGATGTCGGTTGGTCCTCCGTCAGTGAGAAGAAAAACCCAGGGCCGGTAATAACCGATGCCGTTGTTGCGGTATTCCTGCTTACGCTGATCGAGAAGGTTGAGTCCCACGACTACGGCTTGCCCCATCGGTGTATCACCATTGACCGCCAATGTCGGCGGCGTGAAAGCGTCCGCGGTCGTGAAGTTTTGAACGGTCTCAACCGTGCCGCCAAAAGTGACGATCGCGACCTCGACACGCTTTCTGGCCAAGCCGTCACCGGCAAGCTCATCCTTGTACGCTGTCAGGCCCTCTTGCAGTTCGCGAATCCGATCGCCACGCATTGACGACGAGACATCCAGCAGCAAGAGCGAAGCGCACCTCGGCTCGGGATTGTCAGCAAACTCGTTCGCGGCAGTTGAGGTAAATGGGTTTTGTTCCATGGCGTTTTTACGTTGAGCACTCTGTTATGTCACAGCGAGGCGCTGCAGACAATACCAGCTTCAACGCGCGACAATGTCCACCTCTCCAGGTGGCGTCGTGCCGTTATCCCCGAAAAGCGCAGTTTGATTTGGTCCGCGCAACGGAGCTTTCGTGACCCTCAACCTTTTCTGTGGAAAAACCTCCGAAAGCACGGTCTTCGTTGTGTCGAAGGTGAACTTGCGAGCGTCTGTCCGGACAACGATCACAGCGTCATCTCGAAGTAGGGGCTTTGCAGCCGTGAACGCTTTCTTGACCAGAGCAACGTAAACGTCCTTGCTCCTAAAGCGCTTCATATATTTGTGTCTTCCAGAGCAGGGTCGCGGTGGTCCACCCAACATCCAATTGCGGAGCCACTGGTCGATATAGTAGTTCGTCACCTCAAAATACGGCGGCGACGTGAGCAGCAATTTGACGCTTTTCGGCTCCGTAGATTGCGCTAACAAAGCTGTGCAGTCGCCTAACAAAACAGAACGTGCGCCGGCGAAAGTGGGCTTCCCCTTCGCATAGCGCCAGGTGATCTTCGCCTTCATTGTTTGAACTGGGTCCAGTTCGGGCGGCACCGTCATTCGATTCGCGGTCCACCACCGGATCGCATAATCGGGGTATACGGCTTTCGTCTGCCGAAGCTGATTTGACAGGCCCGCCTTCAACCGGTCGTGCAAAACGACCATGATGAAAGCCATAAGTGTGCGATCCACTTCGTCGTGTCGCCAGTCGAGCTGCTCCCTCGCGACGCACAGAAATCGGAGAACGGTCGGACAATAGGCCATCCTAAAGAACTCGGACCGTTCGATATGCTTTGGCTTCAACTTCGCTATCGCCTCGAGTCTTGCTTGGACGTCTACACGATTTGCCGGAGCGCATTTTGCCGCTGCATAAACCCAGCCGACGGGAAATATTTCGATGCCAAGCGTGCATCGGCCAAGCGCCGCGGCCGCAAAAGGGACAGTTCCTCGGCCACAGAACGGATCGAGCACAAGCTCATCTTTCTTCGTAAATCGCCGAATCTGAGCCACAGCGAACGATCTCGGCATCATCGCGTAGTAGGGGCCAATACCAGCCCAGCGTAACGCGATGGCGTCGAGGTCTGCGCCCTTTATGGGAACGACTGGGGCGGACGATTCATAGGCCCGCTTTGACGCGCGCGGGGCCTTTTCTTTCGTTGGAGTGCTTGCCGGCATCGATTAATTCCATCCGTAACTGGGCCGCGTCACTGTTGGATGTTCTGCTGAGCAAGCTGCTTCAGTACCTTTACGCCGAGATTTAGCGGAATCGCGGCTTCGGCATGTGCCGACACGAGGGGCATCATCGCGTTCGGGTATCGACTCGACGACACCTCGTCTAGCAGCCGCGTTGCGGTAGCGAGTCGTGGGAATTGCGATGGCAGCGCCGTCTTGAGGTTCTTGTGAGCGTCCGCTAGGAATGGGAGGTTCGCGACGACCAAGTGTCCTCGTTTTGTTTTGTAGAAGAACTTGCGACCGAAATACGTGTCCCTGCCATACTGCTTTTTGCTGTCGGAAGGGACGATGTGCTTCTTTATGTAAGCATCATCCAGCAGGATGGCGGTACCTCTCGGAATCCGACCAGCGGAGCCACTGCGATTCATGTCCAACTGTGTGAAGTGGTCGACGAACGCGCCCGTTTTTTCGATACCGAGCACGAGAATATCCAGCCCGCGAGTGAACCCAGCGGCGGCTGCGTTAATTCGGCGAATTTCAGCTTCGATTTTGTCCTTGAGCTCGGCCGGATGCCCAAACATGGCAAGCGGCCCGTCAACCATCAGGCCGCAACGAGCCAGAACAGAGAGTTGCCTCGTAGACTCCAAGTAGCGGAGGAAATGGACAATCATTAGGCGCTCGATGACTTGAATCACTTCGCCGAAAACGGCTCCGTTGTTCGCGGGCCCAAACCCTTCATGTACACGCAGCCAATCGGTGGAAAAAAGCTTCGTCTCGAGCAGACAGGGGCATTTCGACACTTCCGGGGCGTAGCGATAAAATTGATCGCAGCCCGTCTCGCTTTGTGACGGGCATTTGATCCGTCCCTGCGGCGGCGATCCCATAATCGCCTGATAGGTGTCTTTGAGGGTAGTCTCCCCAAGGGTAAAATCCTTGCGGCCGAGCAAGTCAAAGAACGCCTCGCGGAACGACTCGCTCGCATTGCCGCAGCCGTCTTTGATCATGTTGGTGCTGGGCAGCGCCGCGTCGATGCAACCGGCGTTCTCCGTCTTTTTGAACTCTAGGGGGTCAATTGGACGGTTCTCGTCTGCGTGCCGCAGCCGTTTCATGTCGAGAATCACAGCGGCACACGTCACGTAACTGACCTCTGCACCAGGGAAGCCATTTCGCACTGGCACCTCAACATGACTGCCGTCGATCGCGACAACGAGCTCTGGCCTCGGCCCGTCTTCGCCGAGAGAGGCGGAATCGATCAGGCAGCGTTGATCGAGTGGTAACTCTCCCGACTCTGCGGCTGGTGCGATCTTACACCTCTTCTGCAGCTCCGTGACATGCGGGTTGTTAACCAGTCGCTGGACCGATCGATACTTCGCGAATTCTCCCTCGTAGGACATCTTTCAAGGGATGTAGAACTTCTCTATCATCGCTGGAATCGTATAAGAATTCGTCAGTGTCTTGACTCTCACAAAGCCACGGTCTGGAGCGCGACGAATCGATGCGGCGAAATCCTCGAAATCATAATATTTGGAGACTTCGCGAATCTCGTCCTCGTTGTTGAGGTGGGCGATGAAGAAATTCGCGGTATTTTTGAGGATGTTCTTCTGAATGCTGGAAGGCTCCTGAGTAATGTAAGCGAGGCCGATGTTGCACTTGGCGCCTTCTTTCGAAGTGCGCACCCACACATTTTTCAGGTCGAGATCATTCCCCGCGGGTAGCAAATTGTGCGCTTCTTCTGCATAGACGAGGATGTCGGAGGGGCACTCGTTCTGTCGGAACATTTTGAAGTTGCCCTCGAAAATCGTGGTCATTACGCGGCGCGCCGTAAGCTGTTTTATCTCGTCGCTACCCGCGGATGACTGGTCAATGATCACAAGTTTCCCCCCCTGGAGTTCCTTGTAGATTTCGATCGCGTAATCCTGATCGACGGTCGCGGTGTGGTTCTCCTTGAGGTCGCCAATTCGTTGAATCCCGTTTGGAGTCCCGAACATTGCCAGCAAATTTTTGAGGTCTTGATCGGCCCAAGGATTCCCCGAACTGGAAGTTTTGACGTAGTCGGCTTCGAACTTGTTGTACGCGGTTTTGAATTCTTTGGAGAGAAAGCGGTTGAGTGCAGTTAAAGCGATTCCGACGTCTCCCCAGGTAATGGCAGTTTGGCCAGAGAGCACGGTGGCCGCCGACACGAGTTCCGGATCCTGGGTGTCAGTCAACGCAGTTTGGAGATCTTTGCTAAAAAGCTTCGCTACATACGGCGAGAGAGCCTTCGGGACCTGGTAACCAGCTCTGGCGAGGAGCGCGCGATACACGAGGACGCGACGATCGTGGCGGATAGCCGTGTTTCCTGGTGGCGGCTTCTGGCCAAAACGGACTTGTGCGAAATTCTTGAAGTAGTTAGCAGTCTCCCCGGCGATTACTCCATCGATCAACTCTTTTCCGGTTTCGAGGAGTGCATCGTTGAAGAAATTTAACTTCATGATCTTCCGCTTAGGATCTGTGGGCTGTGGCAGCAGGCCATACCGCACAACATCTTCCTCTTTTCCGCCGGCATTGCCCTTCCAGACGTTGAATAGGGCCGCGTGATCCTGCGGATTGTCATTCGCATACTCTCCGTTGTAATCGAAGATCACTTGCCCAACCCGGAGCGGCTGCTTGCCGAAGCGCAGATCAAAGACGCTTTGGCAGATGATTTTAATAGTGTTCGATTTGCCCGTCCGGCTCATACCAAAGACGGCCGTTTTCTGTGACAGCAAGTTAGCGGGGTGTAGCCATATCTTAGCGTTCTCTGGCTTCGCCCGGCCGGGTCGGTACGTTGACGAGTAGCGAACCTCGCCCAAGGGCACCCTAATTTGGTGGTACTCGCGCAGACGATCCGACGTGATGAGCATCGGGTCGGCATAGTTGACGATCTTCTCCAATGCCCCCTCAATCGGCTTGTAAACGGTGAGTCCTCGGTTCGGATAAAAATTGGCAAGGTCTGACCCAAAATTGAGGTTCAGAACCTCCGGATTTTTTTCGTCTGCCGCGACGTAGAAGGTTCCAAGAACCTTGCATTTTAGACCAGCGAAGCTCAGCAAGTTGTTCGTCTGGCTGTCCATGAATTCGGTGCTGTCCCAATGTGCATCCGTACGTCCAGTCGCCTGTCGCGAGGCTTCGGAGCGTATTCGAACCGCTTCTGATGAATCTGGCAGTTCCGCAGAATCCATCACACGCAGAAGTATGAGAGCCGCGTCCTCATCGTTGAAGGTGCCCTTCGCAGGAGTCAGGCGGGTTGCGAGAAGAAAACAACCAGCCGGGATACCGCCCGCGCGCTGCCGGTGTGTGTCGTGCACCTGCACCGTCACTTCTTCATAGCTGATGCCGAATACATGACCGACGAATTGGTCCGGCTGGATCAGGTCTCCGATCCATTGCTGGAAATGCGTCGCCTGCTGCTCCTCCAAATTTCCGACAAATGCTTGCTCTAGGTTTTCCATACGAATTTGTGCGACGTCGCTAACGGTGCAGTAGGAACTTCATGCGCATGGGACAAGGAGAATTCAATAAAAAGGGTGCTATCGCGATGTTTAATAACCTGCCTTCCGACTGGATTAGGTGGATTAGGCCTCATTATGAGCAGGTTGTGCCCGCCGGCGACGGCGACTTCGATCGCGCGCTTTACGTGTCCCTGCCCTTTCACATCGCTGAAATCAACTTCGTAATTCTTGTGCGTAGCGAAGAATGAAGTGAGGTCGCCGTAAGTCGGTGCAATCAGCGATTCACCGCGAATGAAATCGAAGGTTTCGCGCAAATTGTGCACGCCGTAAACAGTGATGCCTTCCACCATTGCGGCCTCATGCGCGTTTGTGGCCGGAACGAAAATAGCCTCTTTCTTTTGCCGCCGCGCTTCGAGCGCCACGGGCAAAACACCCTTCACCGGACGGACGCCGCCATCGAGGGCCAGCTCGCCGACGAAGCTGAACTTTTCGAACGAGGAGCCGTCGAGTTCTTCCGCCACCGCGATCATCCCAAGCGCGATGGGCAGATCGAAACTCGGGCCTTCCTTCTTTATGTCGGCCGGCGCGAGATTGATGGTGGTCCGTCCGCGCGGCCAGTGATATCCGCTATTACTGATGGCCGTCGTAACGCGATCGCGGCTCTCTTTTACCGCGGCATCGGGCAATCCCACGATGATGATCTTCGGTTCGCCCCGGGCTCCGTTGACCTCGATCTCCACTTCATAGGCATCCACGCCATAGACGGCGGCGGAATATATTTTGGCCAGCATGGGGGACGCAAAAGGTGGCAGAGAAGGCCGCGAAGTTAAAGGGGAATTCCGACAAGGGCTGCGCGTTTCGGCCCGGAATCGACAAAATTTAGCGAAACCGCCGAATTCGCCCTTAATCGCTAGGAATAAGTGGCTTAGGGCGGACGCCGACTATTATTGAACAAGACCCGTCCAAACGCTGTCAGAAATGCGATAATTAATATTTAACGTTGTTAACTACTTTCTAAAATGTTAAAACGAGAAATGTGCGAGTCCCCGCAGAGGGTGACGACGGGAAACCTGCTCGCGCGACCCCTTTACCTCTTTCATGAAAAGTTATATGGCTGCTGAAGATAGCGATACTGGAATAAA
>JBEEHT010000140.1:0-3694 GCA_041167545.1 Verrucomicrobiota bacterium | reverse complement strand
TCGACCGGCGCCTCGATCGCGGTCCTGATGCCGGAGCTGGTCTGTGAGCACGATGAGTCCGTGGCCGCCGCCCGCGCCGCGCTCGGCGATCAGGCGTACGCGGCCGCGTTTCGGCGTGGACGGCAGATGCCGCTCGCCCAGGCTTTGAACGACGCCGAACACACAAGGCGCTCAATTAGATCGGAACAGATGAACGCCGGCGGCGCGGGCCTGTTGACACCGCGTGAGGAGGAAATCGCTGGACTGCTCGCGCAAGGCCTGAGCAACAAGGCCATCGCCAAATCTCTGGTCATCGCCCAGCGAACAGCCGAGACCCACGTCGCGAACGTATTGGTCAAACTGAGTCTCACCTCCCGCAGCCAAGTCGCGGCGTGGGTCGCGGAGCAACGAGGAATCGATCCGTCGGCGTAGCGACATACTGGCCTTGGCGGAGGTGGTGCGCTAATCGCGTCCTGCTTCGACGAACTTGTCGGCCAGGCCGATGGGATCGGTGAAGACCGCCTCGTGGCTTCCCGGCATCTGGACCAACCGGAACCGTCCGAGCCGACTCGACATGCGGGGATGCCAGCCCGAATCGCCCGAATCGCCGGCTGGCATCACCAGGTCGGCAGCCCCCACCAGGAAGCTGCGTGGAGTCTGAAGAGAATGGAACTTCTCCATGTTCAACGGCTGGGCCCACGGCCCGAAGGGTTCTGGGGACAGTTGATCGTAGGCACGTTGCACTAAATCGGGCTCGCCGTCGTTGATGAAGACTTCGCGCCACATGTCGAAGGGGATCATGAAGGTGTTGTCGGCCGAGCCGGCCGCCATCTGCGTGAGCGCCTCGACACTGTCCGGCAGCATTTCGAGCGCGGTCTCGCCGTCGTTGAGGCCGTAGGCGCTCCAGAAGACCAGGCGGCGAACGCGTTCCGGGATCACCTCGACCACCTTGCTGATGATGGTGCCTGCGTAGCCGTGACCCACCAGAATGAAGTCCGTGAGGTTCCTGCCCACGATGAAGTCCACGATCGATTGCGTCGATTCGGCGTGGGTGACGTTCTTGGGAACACCTTTACCGTGCCCTGCCACCGTCGGGCCGTATGCCGTGTGGCCGAGCTGCTCCAGGCGCTCGATCACCGGCTGCCACAGGGAGCCATCGTGGCAGCCTCCGTGCACCAGTACGAACGTGTATGAGTCTGCTGTCGCCGAATGCGGATCATCAACGCTCACAACGGTATCCTTTGCTATATGGCCACATCATCGTCCTGACCAACCGGTTCAGCTTCCACCTGCTCCGGTGCCATCGGCAGGTACATGTGATGGGTGAACTGTTTCTGATACGCACCAAGACCACCGACGTGCACGCCACCACGTTCACCGCTGGAGACCGGGGTCCCGCCCGGCAACGTCACGGCCGTATGGCCGCCATTCCAACCAATCACCAGATCCCCGGGCTGTCCGGTCCCGTACTGGAACCCACGCGCCAACAGGGCAGCTTCCTCATTCCTGGTGCTGAATCGATCCCCGAAAACCGGCCGGCCACTGGCCGCATTCGATACCCACGAAGCCAGTCCCGAGCAGTCAGTTCCGGCGACGGTATTCCCACCCCAGACATACGGCGTCCCCGAGACCTGATGGATGAGTGTCATTAGCGCGGCATCGGTGGCGGCGGGCGCCGGCGACTGCAGCGCGGTGTCGACGATGACGGCCTGCTCCGGATCCGGAGCGGGTGGCGCATCGAACTCCGGGATCGGTGCGGGCGGCAGCGGGGCAGCAAGCGGCAGCAGGGCATCAAGCACCGGTGGGGCAACGTCGTTCAGCTCGGGGTCGTCGAGCGGCGGGTCGGTGGCCGCGGGTGCTTCCGAAGGGACGTTGCGTGGCGTGGGATCCGAGAGGGGGCCGCCGCAGACCGGCCAGGCGCCACGGCCTTGGTGCGCGAGCACGCGCTCGGCGACGGCGATCTGCTGGTCTCTGGTGGCCAGATGAGCCGCGGGCGCGTACTCGCCGCCACCGTTGGAACTCCACGTGTCTGGCGCGAACTGCAGTCCGCCCTGGTAGCCATTGCCGGTGTTGATGGTCCAGTCGCCTCCGGACTCGCAGTGGGCCACCTGGTCCCATTCGCCGTCGCTGGCCGCGCTGGCTTGGCAGGCCAGTCCCAGGCCGCTGCCACCGAGGACCGCGCCGGTAAAGACGATCTTGGCGACGGTGACCGAAGACGTGGCGGGCTTGCTATGTCGTCCACTCATGAGTCTTTCCTCTCTGCTGCGGTGCTACCGCGCGGGTACACGCCATTGCGTTGAGGCAAGGAATCCCACCCGTGAACTTCGTCTGATCGCCGAGAACCCGAGCGAGACCACGTCATACCGCTCCGGTACTGCATTGCCAAGATGGAGTGCCAGAGCCGCGATCGCCGCGCGCGTCAGAATCGGCCTAGAGGCCAGCCACTCGTCCACGCACTCACTAAGGAGCTGGCCGTCCTTGCAAACGACTTCATAACCGAGCACGACGGCAGCCAATAGGGCCCACGCTTGCTTCGCATTCATCGCTTGAGCGCGGCTGAACAACGCACTGCTGTTGGCGTTCATGATGATTCCTTCAGGAAGTCGAGAAGGGCGGGGTTCACCACGTCGGGGTGAGTCCAGGCGATGTTGTGCGGTCCGCCCTTGACGGTGACGAAGGTGAGGTGCTCGATGAGACCGGGGAGTCGCTTGGCCGTGTTGGGGTAGGGCAGGATGCGGTCGGCGTCGCCGTGTATCAGCAGGACTGGCACGTCGATCATGGGGAGGTCGTCGCGGAAGTCGGTCAGCCAGGCGTCGACGCAGGCGTGAGCGGCATGTGCCGACGCGGCGACGGCGACATTGAAGCTGTTTTGCCACGCTTGGTCGCTGACCCTGGTGCCGGCGAGGACGTCGACGTTGTAGAAGTCGTCGAGGAAGTTCTTGAAGTAGGCAGGTCTGTCAGCGATGACCGCGGCCTTGATGTCGTCGAAGACTGACTGCTCGACGCCGTCGGGGTTGTCGTCGGTCTTGAGCAGGAACGGGGGAATCGCGCCCATCAGAACGGCTTTGCTGACTCGGGATGAGCCGTAGGTGCTGAGGTAGCGGGTCACTTCGCCGGTGCCCATGGAGAAGCCGACCAAGACGCAGCGCGTGAGTTCGAGGTGCTCGAGAACCGCGTTGAGGTCCTCGGCGAAGGTGTCGTAGTCGTAGCCGACTGTGGGCTGGCTCGATTGGCCGAAGCCGCGGCGGTCGTAAGTGATGACGCGGTATCCAGCTTGCAGCAGGACGCGTTCCTGCTTTTCCCAGGAGTGCCCGTTCAGTGGGTATCCGTGGATCAGGACGACCGGCTGCCCGGTGCCGTGATCCTCGTAGTAGATATCGATGTCGTCGGTGTTCTCTCGGCCGACGGTGATCGTGGACATGGCGGGCCCTTTCCGCTGTGCGAAATGCCAGAGATTCATGCGACGACCGGTCTCGTACTCGGCTCGGAGAGCTCATTGATGTGACTCATTCAGCAGACACCGGTCACGGCCCGTGCGGCACCGAAGAACTACTTACCGCGCTACGTAGGTTCGCGACGTTCGGTGACTGCCGCGACTTCAAGGCTTACGTATCGGCTACGTAGTTCTCCCGTCGCAGCCGGGTCGCAGCCACGGCAGTCTCAAACACGGGCCGCTGATGGCCATCGGCCATGCCAGCGCCATGAGGTGTTAGTG
>JBEEHT010000139.1:0-2974 GCA_041167545.1 Verrucomicrobiota bacterium | reverse complement strand
GCTCGGCGTGGACGAGCAGGGCTTCGAGGAGCGCATGGAGGCCCAGCGCGCCCGCGCCCGCGGCGCCACCGCGGGCCGCGGCGCCCAGGACGCCGACCGCGCGCGGATTCGCGCGTTCGCGGCCGAGGCGGGCCCGCCGACCACCTTCACCGGCTACGAGACCGTGGAGCAGTCCACCGCCATCGCGGCGGTCGAACGCGCGAGCGACGGCGGTGACGAGGGCTCTGCCCGAGGCAGCGGCAGGGTGCTCGCGAAGCTGGTCGAGTCGCCGTTCTACGCCACCGGCGGCGGCCAGGTCCACGACAGCGGCGTGGTGCGCTGCGCCGACGGCGACTGCGCCGCGCGCGTGGTCGACGTGATCCGCGTCGACGACGACCAGGCTCTTGTGCTCGAGCCCCTCGAGGGCGAGCTGCGCGCGGGCGAGCGGGTCGTCGCGGTCGTCGACGCCGCCGCGCGCCGCGCCACCGAGGCCAACCACACCTCCACCCACCTCCTGCACGCGGCGCTCCGCGAGGCGCTCGGCGTGCACGTCCGGCAGGCCGGCTCCTACGTCGGTCCGGACAAGCTGCGCTTCGACTTCACCCACGGCGCCCCGCTCACCCCGGAGGAGGTCGCCCGGGTCGAGGACCGGGTGAACGAGTGGGTGCTGGCCAACCAGCCGGTCCGCGCGCTCACCACCACGCTGGAGGAGGCGCGGTCGCTCGGCGCCATGGCGCTGTTCGGCGAGAAGTACGGCGACGTGGTCCGGATGGTCGAGATCGGCGACGGGAACTGGTCGCGCGAGCTGTGCGGCGGGACCCACGTGCGCTCGACCGCCGAGATCGGCGTGTTCAAGCTCACCTCCGAGACCTCCAGCGCGGCGAACGTGCGTCGGATTGAGGCGATCACCGGCCCGGAGGCGGTGCACCTGCTGCGCGCGCGCGACCGTGAGCTCGAGGCCGCGGCCAGCGTGCTGCGGACGTCGCCGGAGGGAGTCGCCGACGCGGTCGAGGACCGCGAGCGCAAGCGCAAGGACCTCGAGAAGCAGCTCAAGACGGCGCGGCCGGTCGACGAGGGCATCGACGCCGACGCCGTGGTCGACATCGACGGCGTCCGGGCGATCTTCCAGGTCAAGCACGTCGCCGACGCCAAGGGGCTGCCCGACCTCGCCGACCGGATGAAGAACCAGCTCGGCGATCCAGCCGTGGTCGTCATCGGCGCGCCCGGCGACGGGCGGGTGAGCCTGCTCGTCGCCGCCACGCCCGGGGCGGTCGAGCGCGGCGTTAAGGCCGGCGCGATCGTCAAGGCCGCGGCGCAGGTCGTCGGCGGCGGTGGCGGCGGGCGCGACACGATGGCCCAGGCCGGCGGCCGCGACCCCGGCAAGCTCGACGAGGCGCTCGCCACGGCCCGCGCCGAGATCGAGCGCGCCCTCGGCCGGTGACGGTGGCCGCGTGAGGGTTCTCGCGCTCGATCACGGGCGCGCGCGCTGCGGCGTTGCGGTCTCCGATCCGTCGGGCACGCTCGCCACGCCGCTGGAGCCCGTGCTGCGGCCGGACACCAAGAAGGGCCTGGCCCGGATCAAGGCGGTGGTGGACGAGACCGGCGCCGAGCGCGTCGTCGTCGGTTTGCCGCTGTCGCTGTCGGGCGGCGACTCGGCGCAGACGGCCGAGACCCGCGCCTGGGCGCAGCGCCTGGCGGAGCGCGTCGACGTGCCCGTCGAGCTGCACGACGAGCGCTTCACGACGCTGCTCGCCAGCCGCGATCCCGGCGACCCGCAGGCGTCGGAGGACTCGCGCGCCGCCGCGCACCTGCTCGAAGGCTGGCTCGCGACGCGTCGCGAAACCGAGGACGGGTAGCGTTCATGGCGAATCCAGCTGCATGAGCCGCAACCGCCGAGACGAGTCGGGGCCGGGCCGCGAGCGCTCCGCCGAGCAACGCGAGCGCGATCGCCTCGAACGCGAGGCGCGCCGCGCGCAGGGCCAGCGCAAAGGCGAGTTCGCGGCCCCAGCCTCCGACGAGCCCCACGCACGTGACCCGCGACCTCCCAAACCACCGATCGAGCCCGCCGGCCGCCGCCGTGCCGGACGCGCGGGCACGGGTGGCGGGCTGCCCGGACGCGGCCAGCCGCGCGCCGGCGCCGCGCCCGTCGAGCCGCCGTTTCGCGACCGCGCCGCCGAGCGCCGCGCCGCGCGCCGCGGGGCCGCGCCCGGCGATCGCGAACCGCCGCCGCTGCTGCGCATCCAGCCCGACCCACCCGCCCCGCCCGCGGCGCCCGCCGGTGCGCTCGGCGACGAGATCGAGCGGCCGATCGGCATCCGCCGCGTGCGCCGCGTCGTCGCGCCGCGAACGTCGCGCACGATCGTGACCCCGCCCGGCGACGTCCCCGGCGGCCCCGCGCGCGCCCGCCGCTCGGTCAAGGCCCGCGTCCTCGCGCTGCTCGCGCTGCTGATCTTCGCGGCGCTCATCATCGGGGTGCTGATGCTGTTTCAGCCGTTCGGCAGTGTCGAGGGCGCACAGGTGCGCGTCGTCATCCCGCCGGGCTCGAGCGCCGGCCAGATCGGCGATCAGCTCGCCGGCGCCGGCGTCGTCGCGTCCGGCCGGCTGTTCTCGATCCGCGCGGCGCTCGCCGGCAAGCGCGCCGACCTGCGCTCGGGCCCGCACACGCTGCACCACGGCATGACCTACGGTGCCGTGCTCGACGCGCTGACGCGGGCGCCCGTCGTCGCGAAGGGCGCGACGCTCGACGTCACGATTCCCGAGGGCCGGTCGCGCCGTGAGATCGCGCGGCTCGTCGCGGGCAAGGGCCTGCGCGGCGGCTACCTCGCCGCGTCCGAGCGCTTCCGCGGCCGGCTGAACCCGTTTCGCTACGGCGCGCCGAAGGGCACCCGCTCGCTCGAGGGCTTTCTCTTCCCGTCGACCTACGAGCTGAAGACGGGCGCGCCCGCGAGCGACCTCGTCTCCAAGCAGCTCGCGGCGTTTCGCGACAACTTCGACA
>JBEEHT010000138.1:0-5216 GCA_041167545.1 Verrucomicrobiota bacterium | reverse complement strand
CGAGCCTTCGGCGGAGAACAGGTTGGCGGCGAAGACGCCGACGAGGTCCGGGTCCTTCTGCAGCTGCGCACCGATGAGCTGGGCGGCGGTGGCCGGATCGTCGTGGCTGTACTGCACGCCAACGTAGGTGAACTTGTTGTCGGCCTTGACGGCGTCCTCGAAGCCCTTGGTGCGCGCGTCGGTGGTCGAGATGCCGGGGTCGACCCCCATCACCATGACCTTGCCGCCCTCGGGGTGCAGCGCTTTGATGGCGTCGAACGCCGCCTTGCCACCGCCCTCGTTGTCGCTGGCGATCGCGGAAACGGCGAAGGACGGGTCATTCGTCGTGGTGTCGACGAGCACCACCTTGATCCCGGCCGCGGCCGCCTGCACCAGGGGCTGCTGCATGGCCTGGACGTCGGTCGGTGCGACCAGTAGCGCGTCGGGCCGACCGGCGACGATCGAGTCGAGGACGGGCTTCTGCAGCGTCGGGTCGAACTTCTGTGCGCCCTGGGTGTTGACCGTGACACCGAGTTTGGCCGCCTCCTCCTGCGCGCCGCACTGCATCGTGATGTAGAACTGATCGCCGGCCACGCCCTGCAGGAACTGGATGTTGTAGTTCTTGCTGGCCTTCGCCGGAGCGGTAACGGTGGTCGCCGCCGCCGCCGCAGGCTTGGCTCCACTCGACGTCTCACCGGCGCCGCTGGACTGCGGCTTCGACGATGTGCAAGCCGGGAGTGCGAGCGCGATCGCCCCCAATGCTCCCGCGACCAGCATTACGCGCTTACGGTTCACTGGCGTTCCTTTCATTTCGACCCTCTGCGTTTGAAGAGGCCTCTTGACCGCGCACTGCGCATGGCCGCGGCGCGACGGGTTTGGTCGACGTAGACGGCGGCGATGAGCACCGAGCCGACCGCGACGCCCTGCCAGAACGGCTGGACGCCGATGATGACGAACCCGGACTGCAGCACGGCCGGGATGAACAGGCCGACGACGGTGCCGAAGATCGTGCCGTAGCCGCCGAAGATGGACGTGCCGCCGATGACGACCGCGGCGATGACGTTGAGGTTCGTCAACGACTGCCCGGCGATCGTCGTCGTGCCGTACTGAGCAAGCGAGAGCAGCGCACCGACGCCGGCCAGGGTCCCGGCCAGCGCGTACACGAAAACCAGGTGCCGCGTCACCTTGATGCCGGTGCGGCGGGCGGCCTCCTCGTTGGAGCCGATGGCATACGTGTAGAGGCCGAACCTGGTCTTGTGCAGCAGGATGGCGCCGAGGATGATGATCAAGAGCGCCACGAACGGCAGGCCGGGAATACCCAAAACCTTTGTGTAAGCACTGAAGTCGGTCAGCTCGCTGGGAACCGAGCGGATGTCGATGCCGCCGGTGACTACCTGCGCCAGACCCAACGCGATCGAGAGCGTGCCGAGGGTGACGATCAACGCGGGCACCTTGGCCTTGGCGACCAGCAAGCCGTTGAACGTGCCCCACGCCATGCCGCTGATGACCGCGGCGATCAAGCCTGCGGCGGCCACGCCGGGACCCGCGCCGCCCAACGCCTCCATCACCTTGGCCGCGATGACGGATGAGAACACCAGGACCGAGCCCACCGAGAGGTCGATGCCGGAGGTGATGATGACGAACGTCATGCCGACGCCGAGCACCGCCCAGACCGCGACGTTCTGCGACATCAGCGAGAAGTTGCCGGTGGACAGGAAACGGTCGCCGGCAATGACGGTGAAGAACAGGCAGATGACGATCAGGACCCCGAGGATCCAGAACGCCTGCAGCCCGAGCGCTCGCTTGAGTAGCGACTGCGACGGGTCGAACTCGTCGCCGCCGCTGACGACGGCCGGTTCGTTGGCGATGGTGCTCACGCCGCGCCCTCCCTCGTGTCCAGCGCGCCGGTCATGGCGCCCACCAGTGTCTCCACGGAAGAGCCGTGTCCCGTGGAGGTGACGACGCGCCGACCAAGGCGCAGCACCTGGATGCGGTCGCACACTTCCAGCACATGCGGCATGGAGTGGCTGATGAGCACGACCGCGATGCCCTTGTCGCGCACACGCTTGATCGACTCGAGCACGTTCTTGGTCTGGACCACGCCCAGTGCGGCGGTCGGCTCGTCGAGGATGACGACCTTGTCGGCCCAGGCGATGGCCCGCGCGATCGCGATGCCCTGCCGCTGCCCGCCCGACATCGACCCGACGGGCGAGGTCAGCGATCGCACCGTTGCCCCGAGTTGGTTGAACGACGCGGACGCCTGGCGGCGCATCTCCTTCTCATCCATGAAGCCGAGGCGGCCGAGGATCCCCTTGCGCGCGATCTCCCGGCCGAGGAACACGTTCTGGACCGGGTCGAGATGCGGCGCGAGCGCCAGATCCTGGTACACCACCTCGATACCGAGGTCGTTCGCCTGCCGCGGAGTGGTCAGCCGCACCGGTCTGCCCTCGAAGTAGACCTCGCCCTCGTCCAGCTCGAGGCTGCCCGACAGCGCCTTGATGAGTGTCGACTTGCCCGCACCGTTGTCGCCGATCAACCCGACGACTTCGCCGGCACTGACGTCGAAGTCGGCGCCGTCCAGCGCCCGGACGTGGCCGAAGCTGCGCGAAATGCCCCGCGCCTCAAGCAATGCGGTCATGCTGCACCTTCCCTTCGGTGGTGTTCGCCGTGTGCTGCAGTGGCCAGGTGGTGCCCGGTCGGCAGACCAGCAGCCGCGCATCGCCGTCGACGTGCCAATCGCCGGAGCAAGCGGGAACAACGAGGGTCTGACCGCCTGCGACATCGAGGTGCTGGCCGCGCGATCCCGTCAGCGTCCCGGCTCCGGACAGCACCACGGCGACGGCGAAGCCGGCCGGCACGTCGACGCCCGACGTCAGTAATTCCATGCGGAAGAACGGCGCGGCCTCCTCGGGCAGCACCTCGACCAGGCCCGCAACGTGAGCCGCAGTGTGTCGGGTCAGCGCGGAGACGTCGCTCAGGGCGGCGGTTTCCACGACCGACAGCGCCACGTCCCGGGCGAGGCCGAGAAAGATCTCGTCATCGGACGCCGTGGTGTTGATGCGCTCCAACAAGATTGACTGGTCGGTGGGCTCCTGCGCTTCCACGAGCAGGATGCCGGCGCCGATCGCGTGCGGTGTGCCGCCGGGCACCAGCACACCGTCGCCCGGTCGTACGGGGATCCGGTGCATGAGCGCAAGCATCGCCTCGGCGTCCTGTGCCTCGACGAGCGCCGAGAGGCGGTCGTGGTCCACATCCTCGCGCCAGCCGACCCAGACGGCGGCATCTTCGTCGGCTTGAAGGACGTACCACGCCTCGGTCTTGCCGTAGGCGCAGCCAAGGTGCCGCGACGCGTACTCGCGGGTGGGATGCACGTGCACGGGAAGCCGCTGCCCGGCGTCCAGCAGCTTCACCAGCACACCCGTGTCACCCGGCTCGGCGTCGTTGCGGCCAAGCCAGTCGCGCGGTTCCGCACGGACCGCATCACGCAGCAGCGTGCCGTCGGCGAGTCGCGCGGGTCCGAGACTCGGCTCACCGAAGCGGGCGACGGTGGCTCCCACCCACTCCTCGGGTGAGCGCTCACCGACCGGTGGCAGGCCCCGCCACGCGGCCAGCGCGGGCCCGCCCGCGTACCAGTGCGGTACGACGTTGGGGGGCAGGAGCTGTGGCTGCACGATCACCTCTCTGTGATGCTCGGGTCGACGGCTCAGGGAACGATGACGACCTTGTGTGCGGTGGGATCGCCGCGCAGGGTGTCCAGTGCCTGCCCGTAATCGTCCAGCCCGAACCGGTGGGTGATGAGGCCGTCGGTGCGCACCCTGCCGCCACGTAGGGCGTCGATGGCGGCACCGAACGACGTCATCTCGGCGAACGAACCCTTGATCGTTATCTCACGGCGGAAGACGTCGAAAGGGTGGAACCGCACGATGTCGCTTTCGCGGGTGACGCCGTAGACCAGAACGGTGCCGCCGCGGCGGGTCAGCGGCACACAGATGTCGCCGACTGTTGGCGATCCGGTGGCCTCCACGACCGCGTCGTAACCGTCGCCGTGCGGCGAGGCCGCCAGCAGCGCGGCGATGTTGGCGTCCGGGTCGTCCCGCGAAATCAGTACCACCCGGTTCACCCCGAGCCGGGTCGCCGTGTCGAGCTTGAACTGGCTTGGGCCCGCCACGGTCACCGATGACGCGCCGCCCGAGGCGATGAGCTGGGCCAGCAGCAGTCCCGTCGGCCCCGCACCGAGCACCAGTGCGCTGCCGCCGGGCCGCATCTGCAGGCTCTCGAGGCCGTGCATGGCAC
This sequence comes from Verrucomicrobiota bacterium, assembly GCA_041167545.1. Taxonomy (GTDB): domain Bacteria; phylum Verrucomicrobiota; class Verrucomicrobiia; order Chthoniobacterales; family UBA10450; genus AV80. The sequence continues at coordinate 944 of JBEEHT010000138.1, read as the reverse complement.
ACGACGTCGGCTCGCTGAACACGGCGGTTTCCGTCGGCAGGCCCTCGGTGGAGAACACCAACTTGTGGTCTGCGATGGCGTATTCGGCGAAGAATCCCTGGAAGTTGCTGCCGAAACCCTTCATGTCCGCGCACTGGCCCAACCGACCGGCGAGACAGTAGGCGCACTCGCCGCAGTACACGTTCGGGTTCACGGTGACCTGCTCGCCCGGCCGGAACCGGGTCACCCCCTCGCCCAGCTGGTCGACCACACCCACCAGCTCGTGGCCGGGCACCAGGGGGAACTTCGCACCGAACTCGCCCTCGTGGATGTGCAGGTCTGTGCCGCAGACACCGACCTGGTGCACCTTGATGCGCACCTGCCCGGGCTTGGCCTGCGGAGTCGGGATGTCGGTCACCGACCACGTCTTGGCGGCCTCGTAGTACACGGCCTTCATGTGCCGGGACCGTCCTCTTCCTCGAGTGTTACCTGGGTCACCCTGCGCTCGGGACAGTACGCCATCTTCGCCGTCATGTCACCGGTGTCAGAGAAGTCGGTCCGCTCGATCTGACATCGGTGACATACTGGCCGCCACGGAGGCGAGGAGGACGCGTCGATGGCAACCATGCGCGACGTTGCACAGCGTGCGGGGGTGAGCACCAAGACGGTCTCGCGCGTGGTCAACGACGATCGCTACGTCTCGGCCGACGTCCGCCAGCGCGTCGAACGAGCCATCGACGAACTGCAGTACGTGCCGAACATGCTCGCCGTCACGTTCCGAACCGGCCGTGACGCTGCCATCGGCGTTGCGGTGCCCGGCGTGGCCGACCCGTTCTTCGCCAGCATCATCGACGCGGTCGAGCGCGAGGCCAGTCGCCGCGGCGTCGCGGTCATAGTGACGAGCGTCGGCTGGGAGCCGTCTCACGAGCAGCGGTCCATCGAGGCCGTCCTGCACCGACGGGTGG
>JBEEHT010000137.1:0-4109 GCA_041167545.1 Verrucomicrobiota bacterium | reverse complement strand
CGATCCCGTTCCGGGAGATCGCCTCCGTCACGGTCAAGCGCTACCCGCGCCGCGCGGCGCTGGGACTCGCGCTGTTCATCGGGCAGGCATTCATCTACAACGCCGTGACGTTCGACCTGGGGACGATCCTGTCGAACTTCTTCGACGTCGCCGCGAGCTCCGTGCCGCTGTTCATGGTGCTCTTCGCGCTGAGCAACTTCACCGGGCCGCTCCTGCTCGGCCGCCTGTTCGACAGCGTCGGACGCGTGCCGATGATCGCCGGCACGTACATCGGCTCGGCGGCGTGCGTCGTCGTGCTCGCGCTGCTGCTGCGCAGCGACTCGCTGACGACCATGTCGTTCATGGCGCTCATCCTGGCGACGTTCTTCCTTGCCTCCGCCGGCGCCAGCTCGGCCTACCTCACGGTGTCGGAGGTGTTCCCGATGGAGACGCGTGCGCTCGCGATCGCGTTCTTCTACGCGATCGGAACGGCGATCGGCGGCATCTCCGGGCCGCTGCTGTTCGGCAGCTTCATCCACAGCGGCGACCCGGCGCAGGTCGCGACCGGCTTCTTGATCGGCGCGGCGGCGATGGCGCTGGGCGGCGTTGCCGAGCTCATGTGGGGCGTGCGCGCCGAGCGCCAGTCGCTCGAGGCGATCGCGACGCCGCTGACCGCCACGGAGCTCGACAGCGGCCTGCCGGAGATACCCGAGAGCCGGCGCGCGCAGGAGGACGAGCTGCGTGAGCGGATCGCCCAGCGCAGGGCACGCGAGCGCCAGGGCGCGCGCCGCCTGCGCCCGGGGCCGGGCAGCGGCAGCGGCTATCACTCGCCGGGGATGCTCGGGACCGCGGGCACGGCGTCGCGTACCGACGCCGCGTCGGATCGCGAGCTGGACCGCGAGATCGAGCTGGTGGCTCGCGCACTGCGAGAGCGCGGGACGTGCGATCGCGCCGAGCTCGAGCGGATCCTGTCCGCCCGCCACTGGGGCCCGGGACGGCTGCGCCGAGCGCTGCGCGCCGCGATCGACGAGGGCGTCTGCGAGCGCAGCGGCCGCGGGTCCTACGGCCCGCCGCGCAGCGGCAGGCCGGATCCGCCGCGTCGCAGCGAGCCGGCGCCGCTGACCTGAGAGGCGAGCGGGCACCCATGCGGCACCGCCGCCGCACACCACCCGACAAGCCGTGGTTCGACCTCGCCACGGCGCGCGAGCTCAGTCGCCGCGCGGCCAAGCGCGCGCGGGTCCAGATCGTCGTCCTGACGCCCCTGCTCGGCGGCGTGTTCGCCCTCTACGCCTACCGCGATCGCCTCTTCCCTCACGACTGGGACGCGGTCGTCCGGATCCTGCTCGCCGTCGCGATCATCGCGCTCGGGTGGCAGCTCGCGCGGGAGGTCGGGCGTGCCCTGCGCCCGATGCTGGCCAAGCATCTCGAGCCGGCCACCGCGGGCAGCGTCGGCTTCCTCATCCGCCTGTGGACGATGCTCGTCGTCGCGGTGGTCGCGCTGCGGGTCGCCGGCCTCGGACCGCAGACGCTCGCCGTCGGCGGCGCGCTCACCGCCGTCCTCGTCGGCCTGGCCGCGCAGCAGACGCTCGGCAACGTCATCGCGGGAACCGTGCTCGCCAGCGCGCAGCCGTTTCGCGTCGGCGATCGCGTTCGGTTGCAAGGTGGCGGCCTCGCCGGCACCGTCGAGGGTACGGTCAGCTCGCTCGGGCTGCTCTACACGGTCCTTGCCCACGGCGATGACGCGATCATGATCCCCAACTCCGTCGTGATGAACGTCGCGGTCGTGCCGCTGCGCGAGCCGACGGCCGTCGACGTGCGCGCGCGCCTGCGCGCCGGCATTACACCGGCCCAGGTCGAGCGGGTGCTGCGCGAGCGCATCAAGACGGCGATGCGCGGATCGCCGCGCGTCACGCTGGAGGAGCTCGACGCCGACGAGCTCGTCGTTCGCGTCGCGGCGACGCCGGTGCGACCCAGCGACGGGCCGGACCTCGCCACCGAGGTCCTCGAGGCGATCGCGCCCTACACCGGACGCCAGGCCGACGGCGAGGCGTCGGAGCCGGACACGCCTCAGAATCGCAGCACGGCGGCGATGTGACCGCGCGCCCTCCGCCAGCGCGGTCGCGTGCTCGGCGTCCCTGCACGCCGGTCCGGCAAGGGCACATGCCCCATGCCGCGCTGGCCCGCGGCGGCGGCGCCACGGCAGCGAATCGTCGTCTTTGTGCATAGACGCTGAATTTCGGCCGTTCTTCGTGTGATCCACCGAGGACCGGGTGCCCTCCGGTCGCCAGGATCTCCGATCACAGGCAAGCGTCTCGTGGAACAGGGGAAGGGCTCCACGGTCCGGCCGCAGCACCAACCGCCGTCGAACACGACCCGAACGGGAGAGCTCCCCATGTCCTCGATCGCAGCCAGCAGCGCCTCGTCGCAACCGGCCCGCCAGCATCGACGGCCGCTCCCCCGTCGGGCCCTGCGTCACCGCGAGCAGCCTGGCGGCCTGGCAGCCGCCGATGAGCGCCTGCTCGTGCTGCGCGCCAAGGACGGGGGCGCCGCCGAGCGCGAGGAGCTCATCGACGCGTTCATGCCGCTGATCGGCAGCGTCGCCCGCATCTACCGCCACCGCGTGCAGCTCGATCGCTGCGAGCTCATGCAGGAGGGTGTGGTGGGGTTGCTGCGCGCGCTCGAGCGCTTCGATCCCGAGCTCGGGACGCCGTTCTGGATGTACGCCTCGTGGTGGGTGCGTCAGGCGATGCAGCACCTCGTCTCCGAGCTGGCGCGGCCGATCGTGCTGTCGGACCGCGCGCTGCGCAAGCTCGCACGCATCAAGGACGTCCAGCGCGAGCATCTGCAGCGTCACGGTCGCGAGCCCAGCACCGCCGAGCTCGCCCTGGCGCTCGGGATGCCGCGTGAGAAGGTCGAGAGCCTGATGGCCGCCGAACGCAGCCCGCGCGCGCTCGACGAGCCGATCGGCGCCGACCGCGAGCAGGGGGTCACGCTCGGCGAGCTGATCGACGACCCGTGCGCCACGGAGGCCTTCGACCGCGTCCCGCAGCGCCTCGACATCGAGCGCCTGCCGGAGATGCTCGCGACGCTCGACCAGCGCGAGCGCAGGATCATCTGCTCGCGCTTCGGGCTGGAGGGCGTCGAGTGCACGCTGCGCGAGCTCGGCGAGGACCTCGGCGTCAGCGCCGAGCGGGTGCGCCAGATCGAGTCGGCCTCGCTCGGCAAGCTGCGCGATCAGCTGCTGGCGTAGCGCGCGGCGCCGGCCTTTCGGTCACGCGCCGAGAACCCGCGCCAGCGCCTGCGCGATCGGTTCCTCGCCGCTGAGCCGCCCGTCGACGCGGAGGGAGAAGTCGGCGTTGACGGTGCCGGCCGAGAAGACCGCGGGCGCGTGTATCAACGCGCCTGGTGCACCCTCAGCTCGTCGAGCATCCCGTGCAGGTGTGCCGCCGCGCTCTCGATGTCGAAGTGCTTGTACTGGGCGGCGCGGACCTCGGCACTCAAGACCCCGCAGCGATGCACGTTCTCGAAGTCCCCGTACGGGAACTTGTAGTGCGCCTTCGTGTCGTCGGGCGCCTCGTCGTCCAGCCCGAGGTACCACCTCCCGTACTCGCCGAAGCCGTGCTGCTCGAGGAACTCGTTCTCCTGCGGCGCGGTCGGCTGGTGCTCGCTCCAGTCGTCGCGCTCGTCGAGGACGACCTTCTCCTGCGCGATCAGCCGCTTGGCGTGGTCGTACGCCCTGCGATTCAACTTGACGGCCATGTTCCTGCACCTCCCAGTCCGGAATCGAGCTCGGCGACCCACTCGTTCGTCTTCTGGACGGTCCGCTCGATCGAGTCAACGCCTGCCGTTGTCATCACGCCTCCCGTGGTGGCTGAGGTGTTCCAGGAACCAGTCACGCGCGAGGACGGTGACGCGCTCGAGCGCGCCCGGCTCCTCGAAGAGGTGCGTCGCGCCCGGCACGATCTCGAGCCGGGACTCGCCGCCGAGCGCCACTTGCGCCAGGTGGTTGAGCCGCAGCACCTCGGGGTCGTTGCCGCCCACGATCAGCAGCGTCGGGGCGCGCACGCGGCGCAGCGCCTCTCCGGCCAGATCGGGACGACCGCCGCGAGACACCACGGCGCCCACGCGCT
>JBEEHT010000136.1:0-2664 GCA_041167545.1 Verrucomicrobiota bacterium | reverse complement strand
GCGATGTTCTCGCCGAACGTGGCGGGCGTGGCCGCCGTCGTCGCGTTGTCCTTCTGCCTGTCTCTGATGTTCCCGACGATCTACGGCGTTGCTCTGCAAGGTCTCGGTCCCGCAACCAAATTCGGCGCCGCGGGACTGGTGATGGCGATCGTCGGCGGGGCGATCATGCCGCTGATCCAGGGACGTCTGCTCGACGCGACCAGCCCGGCGATCTCGTTCATCGTGCCCGCCGTCTGCTTCGCCGTCGTCACCAGTTTCGCCGTCTTCGACCTGAAGTCGACGCCCCACAAGGTTGGAGAACGAACAGCATGAGGCGCTACTGGATCATCGCGCTGGCCTTCGTCCTCGCGGCATGCGGTGGCGGCGGCCAGAAGGCCAACTTCTCCGAACCGACCAAACGACTCGAAGTGATCTCCTGGTGGGTGTCGCCTTCGGAACATCCGGCATTGGAGGTGCTGCTCAACGCTTTCAAGGCAGGGAATCCCGACGTGGAGGTGGTCGACGGCGCCATCGCCGGCGGTGGCGGTAGCAACGTCCAGGTGGCGCTCGCCGCGCGCCTGCAGGCGGGTGATCCGCCTGACGTATGGCAGACGTTCTTGGGCAGCTCGCTGCGTGCGTGGGTCGACGCCGACCGCATCACCGATGTGTCCGGCGTCTACGAAAGCTCGGGATTGGATCGCACCATGCCGCAGGCGTTGCTCGACGCGGCGACCTATCGGGTCAAAGCCTGGGGCGTGCCGACTGGGTCCCATCGCGGAAATGTGTTGTGGTTCAACCAGCGGATGCTGCGGGACGCCGGCGTGAGGGCACCCGGCCCCGGCTACGCGACCGAGGCTTTCGAAGCAGATCTCGCGAAGGTGGCAGCGAGCGGCAAGACCGCGTTGTGCCTTGGCGGCAAGGACAGGTTCACCGCGACCGAACTGTTCGAGAACACACTGCTCGGGGTGATCGGCACCGATGGATGGGCGAAGATTCGGGACGATTCATTTGACTGGAGGGGATCTCAACTCAGGCAAGCGCTTTCGCAGTTCGCGCAGATCGTCTCTCGCGCCGATCCGAACGCCGGCGGCCTGACTTGGGATCAGGCGGCGAAGAAGTTGGCCACCGGGCAGTGCGCCTTCCTGTCGATGAACGATTCCGTCTACGGCGAACTGGTCGCGAACAGGTCGGTCGAAGGCACGGACTTCGGGTATGTGCCATATCCCGGGACCACGGGCGCGTACCTGGCGATCGTCGACACGTTCGTGGTGTCGTCCGATGCCAAGGACGGTGTGAACGCCATGAAGTTCATGGCGACCATCGCGGATCCGAAGACATCGCTGGAGTTCAACAAGGCGAAGGGGTCCGTGCCGATTCGGAATGACGTCGACGTGTCATCGCTGCCCGCCTATCAGCGACAGGCTTCGGAGTCGTTGTGGAAGGACAAGATTCTGCTGTCCATCACCCACGGTGAGTTGATGTCGACGGACTTCCAGCAGGCTGTGTACGACGCGGTCGCCGCGTTCGTCGGAAGCAAGAACACGGATGCATTCATCGACACGCTGCAGAACTCGATCGAGGTGCCCGTTGCCGGACGATGACCATGGCGAGAATGACGGACCGCTGTTTCTGGTTGTCACCATCAAGCCGCGGCTCGACCGCCTCGCCGACGCCGAGGCTCAGCTCCAGTCGATGCGCCAGAACACCCTGAACGAGCCGGGCTGCGTGTTCATGCATTTGTTGTCGCCTCAAGATGATTCGGATACCTGGGTGATGCTCGAGATGTTCCGTTCGCGCGCCGCGTGGGACGAGCACATGCGTCAGCCCTACAACACCGAAGGCAACAAGATTCTCGAAGACCTGCTCCGCGAACCATCCGACCTCCGGTTGCTGCGCGAGAAGTAGGCACTGTTTGTTTGGAGGGTTGTTGCCAACTTCGGCGAGAGCACCGTCGAACGGACCGCTTGACTTAGCGGAATGTCGTCGGTGGCAGGCTCGAAATCCGATGGCGCCGACTGGCAAACATCCTGCCCGCTACGAAAGCTGAACGACAGATCAGCGGGCCCCACCTACTTGGCGATCACGGCCAATGGGACCCCTCGGAGGTTTCGTCGCCGTTCCACACGAGTGGCGGGCATGCAGACGGATCGGGCGCATACCCGCAGCCTCTGTAAGCAGATCCACCGACTGCAGCCCTCGGCCGACTCATTCGGAATCTCCGACTAACTCCGGTGTCCGCGGGCTGACCACCCGAGGTTTAGTTAGCTCGACGCAGTGCGAGGAGGCCGCTCGGAGGCTTTCTTGACAACGCTCCGCGCGGTTTGCCGAAGGTTCGAAGCGGCGTCGCGCAATGGGTGGGAGGTGCGGAGCTCGGCGTTGGCGTGTTTGGTCGTCGTCGTGACCAATGGGTGTGAGGTGCCGAGCTCGGCGTTGGCGTGTTTCGTCGTCGTCGTGACCAATGGGTGAGGCGGTCCCACCTCGGCGCGGACCGGCGTTGTTGTCGTGGCGGAATTCTGCACTTGCATCATCTGGTTCGCAGAGAGAGATTGCCCGGCGGCTGTGCGGATATTGCTGACCGCGGTGACGACCGAATCCGCGATGACGGTGCCAGCCGCGGTGACCACCCCGGCCGCGGCGGTGACACCGGCGGCGACCGCTCGTCCGGGATCGCCCGTCACTGCCAGT
>JBEEHT010000135.1:0-3104 GCA_041167545.1 Verrucomicrobiota bacterium | reverse complement strand
CACCCCGGTCACGGCGAGCGAGATTTCGAAGATCCGCCGACGATGCGCGCGCAACCAGCCGTCCAGTCGCAGCACCACCTTTTCGGTCTTCCGCGGCATCAGCAGGTACATGAGCAGCGGAAGCTCGAGGAGCGCAAGCACCAGGGCGATGAAAACGACGAATGCCATCAGCTGCGTCCCGATGGCGTGTCCTGACGCCATGATGATGGTCAGGACCATGATGCACTCGACGGGTGGCGTCGCCGATCCGAGGCCCACCACGAACGCCGGCCAAGCCCCGCCGCGCTCCAACATGTTCTGGCTGAAGGCGGCCATTCGCGCGAATATGTTCGGTGGGCGCTGCGCCACCATGACCGAGGACCCGTCGCCGCTGCTCATCCCTACCTGCACCCGTCGCCGTGCCCGTTGACGAGCCACCAGGCCCGCCAGGAGCATCAGGAAGAACACGCCCAGGGTGATCTTGAGCCCCCCACCGTCGAGGATGACGACCGCAGATCTCACGTCGCTCATCGCCGAGACCACATTTTCAATGGCCGTTAGCGCGGCTTCCCGGAAAATTATCAGAACTACCAATCCAAAGGCGATTCCAGCAAACATTCCGCCGAGCCAGAAAGCCGCCAAATTCTGCATAGGCCTACGTCGCGATAGCAATACAGCGACGAGCCCTAGCCGCAGCGGGTCCAGCGCCATGCCGAACCCGACGAAAACCACGGCGGTCCACATTCCTCCGAACAGTACTAGGGTGCGGCGAATCTCGCGACTAGGATGCGGCGAATCTCGCGCGCTCGGTGGCGAATTGACGTCAAGAGCCTGTCCAGCTACGACAGCCCGGCACGGGTCGGACCGCGGCGACCGCGGACGCGGGTGTTGGGGGGCGCAGGTACGGATGGCGTGGAATCACGCCATTGTTGGACTGTTTGGCCAGCTAGCTATTCCTCGCGATGATCCCGCATCACGTTCTCAGCCAGAAAACTCAGTCTTCGGTATGCTCGGCGCGTAATTTTGGTAAAGCAATAACTACCCAATACATGTTCTAGTGGCTACTTTGGCGGATGATGAGTACGGCGGAGGTTGCGCAGCAGCGTAGCGAACTCGGCCTGACCGAGGCGACAGTCCCATGCGCATGTCCCCCCGCCGACGACTGCGCATGTCCCCTCGCCGACGACGAGGCGCTGGAGATGCCTGCGCACGACGAGGCGGCTGACCAGACCCGAGGCCAGCGCTGGCGTCGTGGCCGTGCCATGACCGGTATGACGGGCACCGTCAAGAAGCTGACTTCGGGACCGGGATTTCCCGCCTTGGGCAGGCTCATCGTCCGTCATCCGATTCTGATGATCGTCGCTTGGGTCGCGCTGGCGATCATCCTGTTCCTGACGATTCCGCCGATGCCCGAAGTCGCGGCGCGGAAGCAACCACCCTTCTTTCCGAGCGATTCTCCCGTCCTGATCTCGAGCACCGAGATGAAGCAGGCGTTCAACGAGGCCAGCTCGGACAATCTCGCCGTCGTCATCCTGAGCAACGAGAACGGGCTGGGCCCCGATGACGAGGCCACCTATCGCAGGTTGGTCGACAACCTACGCGGCGACACCGCCCACGTGGCCACGACGCAGGACTGGATTCACCTGCCGGAAGTGAAGCAGGCGCTCACCAGCACCGATAACAAGGCCTGGCAGATGCCGGTCAATCTCACCGGAATCATGGGCACCGGCGTGGGCCAGGAGGCCTATCGAGACGTCGTGAAGATCGTCAAGGACACAACCGCGAACACGACCCTGACCGCCAACGTGGTCGGCCCGGCGGCGACGTTCGACGACCTCACGACGATTGGTGCGGAAGACCAGCACATCATCGAGATCGCCACCGTGGCAATGGTTCTGACGATCCTGTTGATCGTGTATCGCAACGTCATCGCCATGCTTCTGCCGCTGGCGACGATCGGGGTGTCCCTGGTCGTGGCACAGCAGGTCGTGGCTGCGCTGGGTCTGGTCGGCCTTCCGCTCGGACCGCAGACGCTCATACTGATGACCGGCATGATGCTCGGCGCGGGGACCGACTATGCAGTGTTCCTCTTCAGTCGCTACCACGAGTGCGTGCGGACGGGCATGTCGTCCGACGATGCCCTCGTCGCCGCACTCAGTTCGATCGGCGGGGTAGTGATGGGGTCGGCCGCCACCGTCGCCATCACCTTTTTCGGTCTTGCCTTCACCAATCTGGGCATCTTCCAGACGATCGGTCCCGCCCTTACGGTCACCATCGCGATCGGCTTCTTCGCGGCGGTCACCATGCTGCCAGCGCTGATCGTGTTGGCCGGGCGCCGAGGCTGGATCAAGCCACGCAAGGACATGACGGGCCGGTTCTGGCGGCGGTCCGGTGTCCACATCGCGCGCAGGCCCAGGATTCGCCTCGCGGTTAGCCTCGTCATCCTCATCTCGCTGGCGGCCACCGTGATGTTGGTCAAGTACAACTATGACGATCGCAAGACGTTGCCGGCCGATGCTTCGAGCAACCGCGGTTACGCGGCGATGGATGCGCACTTCCCGGTCGCGAGCACGCTGCAGCAGTTCCTCCTCGTCAAGGCTCCCAACGTCGACCTGCGTACGCCACGGGCGTTGGCCGATCTCGAGCAGCTCGCACACCGGGTCAGCACACTGCCCGGCATCGATCTGGTGCGCGGCATCACCAGACCGACCGGCGACGTGCTCGAGCAGGCCAAGACCAGCTATCAGGTGGGCGAGGTCGGTAACAGGTTGCTCGACGGGTCGACCCAGATCCAGGCCGGAGACTCGGATCTGTCTCGGTTGAGCGGGGGAGCCCATCAACTCGCCGAGGTCCTCGGTGGCGTCAAGGGGAAGGTCGTCGGTGCCGTCGGATCGATTCGCGGCCTGGTGAGCGCACTTTCGGACATGCAGACCAAGGTCGACGGGAGCAAGTCGCTCAACGATGTCGACACAACGTCCAGCCTGGTCACCAACATGCGGACGCTCGGTAGGCAGCTCGACGACAACATCTCCAGGATCTCGGGCATCTATTCATGGGCGGCCCCGCTCGTCACCGTGCTCAACGGCAGTCCGCTGTGCAATCTCGATCCGCGCTGCGTCGCATCG
>JBEEHT010000134.1:0-4541 GCA_041167545.1 Verrucomicrobiota bacterium | reverse complement strand
AGCAGGTCTTATCGAATCTGATCGGCAACGCCATCAAGTTTACCCCGGCCAAAGGTCAAATCTGCGTCAGTTGCGCGCGCACGGGTCCGGAAGGCCAGGACGTGCAAGTATCCGTGAGCGATACCGGGGCGGGCATCGCCCCGGAGAAGATCGAAAGCATTTTCCAGCGCTTCTCGCAGATCAACAGCCGCGATCGTCGCGGCATAGGCCTGGGACTCTACATTGCCAAGATGATGGTCGAAGAGCATCCCGGCAGAATCTGGGTCGAGTCGAAGTTAGGGGAGGGCAGCACGTTTCACTTCACTCTTCCCGTTCGGTCTGGCGCGAACCTGTAAATCAACAGCGGCGCGAGAATCCCAAATGTGGTTTATCTGTAATCCGATCTTCTGTAGCGGCGGTCTATGACCGCCGGGGTTGTGGCCATAGCACCTATCTAGATAGCACCGGATCGGCGGTCACAGACCGCCGCTACAGAATTAGCTTTAGCTCGCCACGCGGACGAGGAGCTTTCGGCCTTTGAACTGGATGCCGTTCAGCTTTTTCAAAACCAGCGCGACTCTTGGTTCGGCCACGTCCACCAGAGTCTTCGTCGCTTGGAGATGGATCGCGCCGATCTCGCCTTTTGGAATGGCGGTGACACCGGCGATCACGCCGACGAAATCGCCGGGCTGGACGGCGTGAGCGCGGCCGGCGTTGAAAGCGAGGCGCACCATGCCGGGTTCGTGCGAAACGGTGCCCGCTTCTTCGCGCGGACCGGAGCGTTCGGCGCGCTCGTTGCGGTTCCGCCGGGGGCGTTCGTACTCGTCGCGGCCGCGCTCACGCCGGTCGCGCGCGCCTGGATCTGGGTCGCGAGGGGATCGATCGACCGCAGAATGCGCAGCGCGGCGATCCTCCGGGATGGGTTCGGCTCCGCGCGCTTTGTCTTCGCCTAACAAGTGGATTAGCGCGGACGCAATGTCGGTCGGCGAGTAATTCTGCTCGAGCAATCGATCGAGCAGCTCGTCGTGCCGTTTGTATTCGCCTTTCTCCAGCGTCTCGCGCAGCGCTTCGGCGAAAGCGGTGGCGCGTTTGCCTTCCACTTCCTCGGCCGAGGGAATCCTTTCGCGCCGGATCCGGGTCCGGATGAAACGCTGGATGTTTTCCAGCCGATAGATTTCGCGGCCGGCGACGAACGTGACCGCCTTGCCGCCTTTGCCCGCGCGCCCGGTCCGGCCGATGCGATGAACGTAATCCTCGCCGTCATGCGGCAGGTCGTAGTTGAAGACGATCTCGATATCGTCCACGTCGAGGCCGCGCGCGGCCACGTCGGTGGCGACGAGGAACTCGACCTTCCGTTTGCGGAACCGGCCCATCACGCGTTCGCGCATCGCCTGGGTCATGTCGCCGTGTAATTTGTCGGCGCCATAGCCGCGCGCGATGAGATGCTCGGTCAATTCGTCCACCATCATCTTGGTCGCGCAGAAAATGATCGCCAGCTTCACGTCCTCGAGATCGATGAGCCGGCATAGCACCTCGAGTTTTGAGCGGCGATCGACTTCGTAATAAACCTGCTCGACCGCGGGAACCGTCATCGCTTCGGCTTCCACGCGGACATTCACGGGATTGTGCGCGAACGTTTGAATCAATTGCTGAATGGGCCGCGGGATCGTGGCGGAAAAGAAAACGGTTTGCCGTTTCTCCGGCGCCTGGCGCAGGACCGTTTTGATGTCGTCGATGAAGCCCATGTCGAGCATGCGATCGGCTTCATCGAGGATGACCATCTTGATCTGGTCGAGCTTCAGGCTTTTGCGCTCGAGGTGATCCATGACGCGGCCCGGGGTGCCGATGATGATTTGCGCGCCGGCATGCAGGCCCTTGAATTGCCGCTCGTAAGATTGGCCGCCGTAGATCGGCAGTTCGCGCACGCCTCGCTTGAAAAACGCGAGCTTCGCAATTTCTTCCGCGACTTGGACGGCGAGCTCGCGCGTCGGGCAAAGGACCAATACCTGAGGCGCTCGGATACTGGCGTCGACGAGCTGAATCGCGGGAATCCCGAAGGCCGCGGTCTTGCCCGAGCCGGTCTGCGATTGGCCGACGACATCGGCGCCTTCCAGCAGGACAGGAATCGCAGCTGATTGAATGGGTGAAGCTTCTTCAAACCCCATCCGCTCGATCGCCTTCAGGATTTCCGGCGCGAGCCCGAGCGCCGAGAAAAGTTTCTTCTGCATCAGGAACTAGAGCACGGCGAAAGGGAAGACGCTTGGAATGATGTCGACCTCGACGGAAACCCGGTCCTTATCGATCAAAACATCGCCTGCCCGCCGTAGGCTTTGCGAAGGAGGGTCGACAGCCCAGCGAACTTGGAGAACAAAACGTAGGTGATAGGGATGCTGTACACTTCGCTGTGCGAAAGCGTGATTGCGATTTGGTCCGCAGATTGCGCAGATTTACGCAGATTTCGCTGTAGCCGCCTCGCTGTGTCGAGGTAGTTCGCCGCGCGGAGCGGGACAACACGTTTACGGTTTAGTTAATCCCCGCCGCCATCACCGCCATCGCCGCCGCCGTCACCACCGCCGTCACCGCCGCCATCACCACCGCCATCGCCGCCGCCGTCACCACCGCCATCCCCGCCGCCATCACCACCGCCATCGCCGCCGCCGTCACCACCGCCATCACCGCCGCCGTCACCGCCATCGCCATCGCCATCGCCGCCATCGTCCTCACCTGCGTCTTGGTCGCCGGTGTCCTGTTCGCCAGTGTCCTGTTCGCCAGTGTCCTGTTCGCCGGTGTCCTGTTCGCCGGTGTCCTGTTCGCCGGTGTCATCCGCCTCTTCGTTATCTTTGGCCTCGATTTCATCCTTGACGGCCTCGATCTCCTTATCGAGAGCCTCGATTTCCGCCTCGACGGGATCGTTGGGATCGGCAGGCTGATCAGGGACAATCTCGCCGGCATTCGTTCCCCCCAAGAAGGCAATTTCGATCTCGTGGGCGGTCTGCGGGGAAACACCACTCTCGCGGGCCGCCGCTGCCGCTGCCCGCGCCTCGGCAGCAACTGCATCAACCCCACCTCTCGCGTATCTTTCAGCCCATTCGTCTAATCGTTCAGCCACTGCTTCCGGCGAAGTATCATCAGGCATAATTGCTTTTTCTCGAATGTTTCTGTTTATCTTTGTCTATATGAGGATACGGCTTTTCCGGTTGCGAGTTCCTTAAGTCGAAGGTTCTTAGGAGGCTTGGGGGCGATCTGACATGCAATCTAAGAGATCGATAACAGCGCTTCACCCCAAATCTCGTGGGTCAGTCTTCTGCCACGGAGTCGCCTAGGACATCCTTTATCTCCTTCATGGCTCCGTCGATGCCTGTCGCGCCGAAGAGGCTTTCGAGTAGAGTATCGATGGCTTTGATGAGCGTCTTGAATAGCTTGCCCCCGCCAAATTTTTGAAAGAGGGCATTCTGTACGTCTACGACGCGCAGTTTTAGCTCGAGCTGTTTGCCATAAAGCCCATGCGAGCGAAGGTCAGAGGGCTCGAGACGTTCGATGCGTCCGAATGACTCGTCGAGATCAAAATCGGTTTCAAACTCGACCCATGCGTCTTCTATCAAAGGGCGGATTTCTTCTAGGAAAAGCGGCTGGTCCCGTGGATTGCGCCCGCGTCTGGCTATGTCCCGAAGCAAGTTGTAAACAAAGTTAAGAAAATCACGCAACTTGTTATGGGCATCGACGACTTGATCGTGTGTTGGTAATGGCATTTGTTGATCTCTTGGTTTGGCAAATTACTGCTCGCGGGCATTCGCCTTACGTCCCAGGCTTCGCCGGAGCCGTCGCAGGTTCCGCTACCGTCCCCGGATCGCGACGCGGTTGAAAACCGATCTTCGCTAGCTCGGGAGTTTCCACACTCTGGACGAGACGGCCTTGGGAAATGGCGGCAAGAGATTCGGCATTTGGCATAAGGATACGGCTTTCATAGGTTGCGCCGTCCAAAGTCGAAGGTCCGTGGGGGGCCTGGGCTGGGGGAACGGCTGGTTTCGCCTATCTCAGCGCCTCGGCAAGGGCACGGTCAAGATTTTTTTCCGTCGCCGGAGGGTTTTTGGCGACAAACAACGATTCATTTGCCGTTCCCGGAGGGTTTGGAAAGACAAACGCAAAGTGTTTTGGGGTTGCGGGAGGGTCTGGAATGGCCAATGAAAGCTGAGTTCGCGATCTCGGACGGTGGGCTCCAACCTCCCAAAAACGATTGCGCATTCCCAGAGATTCCGCAGGGGCAAACGGGAACCCTTCGGCGTTACACAACGGCCGTACTAAATGTCGAGATTCACCGGACCCCGTGTTGCCTCCGTTTTGCTCCTACTTTTGAACTTCCAAATTGCTCCGCGCACAATTAAGCTTCGCCAATGGCACTCATCGATTTGACGTATCCAGGGATATTGGACCTGTTTCCGCAACATCTGGATCCAAATCGCACCGAGAGCGCATCATTTTTAATATGGTACTTTGAAAACTATCTCCGCCTAGATCCTGTCGATGCTATTGACGCGGTCTGCGACCAGCCGGGCGATAAAGGG
>JBEEHT010000133.1:0-2895 GCA_041167545.1 Verrucomicrobiota bacterium | reverse complement strand
CCACACCTCGACCTTGCTCCTAAACGGCAAGGTTCTGGTGGCAGGAGGAGCTGTGAAAGACACGCTCCATCCTACCGCGACTGCCGAACTCTACGATCCTGCGGATGGGACCTGGATCGCGGCTGGTCCTTTTCATGCGACCCATGCTGTCTGGGTATTTCCTAGTGTCTCCGGACCGGACCCGGTGACCGACCCGGCCGCCCGTCAAGCATTATTCGCTAATGCCGCAGCGAGCGGAGTGGATGTCCTTTACCTCAGCATCTACAACCGTGATGAGAATTCCGCCGGCCGGCTGATGTATGAAGACGCGGCGATTGCGGCCTTCGTTACGCAAGCTCACAGCCTCGGGATGCGCGTTCTTGCTGCCTATGGCGACCTTAACTGGCCCGCGCTAGGCAATAACCCCGGTGACTTCCCGCTTTCCCGAATGGCAGAGGTAGTTAGTTATAATGCGGCAAATGCCTCGGCAAAACTTGACGGCGTGGTCCTCGATATAGAACCGCCGGAACCTCAGTCTGCCGCCGCGTTTCAGGCGCTCCTAACGCAATATCAGAGCATTCGTGCAGCGCTGCCGCATGACATAGCTCTCTCGATAGCCATCCGATTTTTCTGGAACACCCCAGTCGAATTTCCCGCCGGGAGCGGCGTTACGAAGAAGGCTTACGAACACATCCTGGATCTGGCGACGTATGACTTCGTCGCGCATTTTCAACCGATCCAGAATGTCATCGTTATGGGTTACCGCCATTATGCCGGCACGAGTGACTGCGCCGTCAGCGGCGGCATCATTTGCCTGGATCAGGACGAGATCAATTACGTCTACGCGAACCGCGCCACCCTTGGGTTTTATGATTTGATCCTGGCCGGCCTCGAAACGAGCGACCCTGCTTCTACTGGCATCACCGCCGAGGAGACATTCTTCGCTAATGGACAAGCGGCGCTTAACAGCGTGACTGCTGAGGTTCTGAGCCACTTCGGGTTCTTCCACGGCCTCGGCGGCTTTGCCATTCACAATTACGGTAACTCCTACCTGAGCGGGAGCAGCGCGAATTGGCACGCCATAAATGCTTCGTTCCCGTCCACTGGCGGCGAGAAAACGGTAATCGCAACCCCGGCCGGCCCGAACGTCGTGGTCCATCTCGGCACCGTCGGCGGCGCGTTGATCACTATCACATTCCCGAATGTCACGACCCCTGGTTATACCTCCGTTACCGCGATCGATGCCGCTTCCGCCGCTTCTGCCGGCGGTTTAAGTGGAGCGTACGAACTAGTCGGGAGCAACCTTGCCTTTGAGATCGCTACCACCGCCACCTACACCGCCACCGACACTAGCCGTATTATCATTGAATTCACGGTGCCGGGGGTTGACGCGGCCACGTTCGCGCAGTTACACGTTTTTCATGATTCCGGCGGCGGCTTAGTGGACCAGACAACCGCGAACCCTGCGGATGCCCCGCCGCAGACGATTTCTGCCGGTGTTACTTCCCTTAGTCCATTTATCCTGGCGAAGGCCATCGATACCACATCTCCCACGATTCGAAGCGTCATTGCCAGTCCAAGCTCCATCTGGCCACCTGACAAAAAGATGGTGCCGATAACTCTGACGGTGGACGCGACAGATACTTCCGGGGTTGCATCCAGGAAAATCCTTTCTGTTACAAGTAGCGAGACCGGCAGCGGACAATGGCAGTCAACAGGCGACGACCTGACGCTCAAAGTCCAAGCCGATCGCAATGGCAATGGAACCGGCAGGATTTATACGATCACTGTCCAATGCAAAGATTCTTTTGGTAACGCCGCTACAAAAGCAGTGACCGTGAAAGTGCCGCACGACCAAGGCAAGTAATATAGGAGGCACGGCGACGCTGAGTTTCGCCGACTAAGCCTGTGGCTTCCTTTGTAACTTAATCTTCTCTTCGGCCGATAGGAACGCGGTCTCCAGGGCATTCCTTTGAGCCTGCCGAATTTGTTCTCTGGATAATCCGGCTGCGGGTGCTGCTATTTCAAACTCATGCCGCAGGTCGATGGCGCTGACGCCGGGATCGTCGCTGTTGATGGAGGCGAGAAGGCCGTGGGCGAGCATCGCGCGCAACGGATGGCTCGCCAGATCGGGGACAGTGCTGGTGTGGACGTTACTCGTTAGGTTCGCTTCAATGGCGATGCGGTTTTCGAGGAGGAAATCGACCAGGGTAGGGTCTTCCAAGGCGCGGGTGCAGTGGCCAATGCGTTCGGCCCCGAGAAGTTTCACTGCGTCCCAGACGCTCTGCGGTCCTCCGCCTTCACCCGCGTGAACGGTGATGCGCCAGCCGGCATCGCGGCCTTTGCGGAAATGCTCGGTGAAAAGCGGCGCGGGGAAATTCGCTTCATCGCCGGCCAGATCGAGGGCGACGAGGTGTTCACGATGCGCGAGCAACGCATCGAGTTCCTTCATCGCTGTTTCCGCGCCGTAAGTGCGGCTGAGGATTCCGATCAGGTTCACCCGCAGACCGGTCGCCTGCGCGCCTTCCGCAGCTCCTTCCACGACGGCGGCAACAACGCGTTCGGGGTCGAGTCCGTGCGGCTCAGCCATGAAGAAGGGACTGAAACGCAACTCAAGGTAATCGATTCCCTCGCGTTTCGCGTCCTCAACGTTTTCGCGGGTGATGCGCCGGCAGGCATCGGCGTCGGCGAGGACGCGGGTCATCCAAAGCATCTTGGCGATGAAGGCCATCAGGCCCGGTTGCGGCTCCGTGACTTCCACGTGCGGACGCAATTCTTCGACGGTGGTTGCCGGCAATTTCACGCCATGCTGTTTCGCCAAATCGAGAACCGTTTGGAGCCGCACGCTGCCGTCGAGGTGCCGGTGCAGATCGATGAATGGAAGTGTTGGATCGATCATCGAGTCGTTCTTCATCG
>JBEEHT010000132.1:0-2516 GCA_041167545.1 Verrucomicrobiota bacterium | reverse complement strand
CGTGTTCGGCTGAGCGGTAGCGCCTCTGTCGGCGGCGGGCCCCTTCCGGACGGGAGGGGCCCGCTGTCGTTGTCCGGCACGATCTGGATGTGGCCGGGGGATGCGGCTCAATCGACTGGGGCGACGGGTCCGCGGTCCAGACCCTGACGGGCATGGCTGAGAAGGAGCGGCCCGATTCGACCCTGACGTTTAGCGCCTCGCACATCTACGGCGACAACGGGACCTACGCCCGGCGACAAGACGCCGGCATCACCGTCAACCCGATCGCGCTCGCGCGCGGGGCTGAACACGTGCCGATCCGGTACGCCATCACGAACAGCGGCGCAATCAGCGCTCCGGCGTTGTGCGCGCCGTCACCGACGACACCCTCCACGAGCACCAGGAGGCCTACCCCGCAGCCGGCTGCGAGCACATCCTGCTCTCGCACGATGACCGCGAAGCACGCCGCGATCACGCCGACCGCGATGAGCGGCGCATACGCATCGTTGAGCGGATTCACTCGCTCGTGCGCGACGAGGAGCTCGGCGACGCCGACGCAGAGCAGTCCGGCGGGCAGCGCCCTCATGGACCACGGCGCCGGCGACCAGCTCCTACCCATCGCCGAGCAGCGGAAGTCGTGCACACACGATTCGGCGAGCGGGGCCGATGGAGCGCACGGCAAAGCTGCCGCCTCTGACCGTCGCCTGTTCGCGCGCCGCCACGAGCGGCGACTCCAAGGCCGATGCCGTCGTGCGGTGCTCGCCCTCGATCTCGATCTCCAGCGACTCAGGCTCGAACCGCAGCCGGACGCCGACCGATGTGCGGCTGTCAGCATCGATCATCGTGAGCGCCAGCTCGACGATACGATAGGCCGCGAGCTCAATCGCCGCCGGCAGCGGCCGGCGCTCACCGACGACGTCGAGGTCGACGACGCGGCGGCCCGCACGAGCCCTGGCCAGCAACTCGTCGAGCTGTTGCAGCGTTGGTCGCGGAGCGCGCGCCGCGCGCTCGTCACTGCGCAGCGCGCCGAGCAGCCCGCGCATCTCGTCCAGCGATGCCCGGCCCGCCGTTTCGATTCTCGAAAACGTCGCGCGCGACAGCGCCGGTTCGTCAGCGCCATGGCGTTCGCCGTCGGCGGCGAGCTGCGCGATCTCGACGATGCGCTCGCGCACGGCGCCGTCGAGCTCGCTCGTCAGACGGGTGCGCTCGACCTCGACTGCGAGCATGGCGGTTTGCTCGCGCTGACGCTCGAGCTCCAGTGATCGTACGCGCAGCGCGGCGACGGTCCGGGCGCGTGACGCGACGAGCCGTCCCGCACCCCAGACACCCGCGCACAACGGCACGAACAGGACCAGCGCCCCAGGCCCGAGATTTGGGTCGGTGAACGCGAGGAACACGAGCGCGGCGAGCAGCACCACGAGTCCACGGACTGCGCTGGGGCGGTCGCTGCGGCTCGCAAGCGAGTACACGATCAAAAGCGCCGCCGGAATCGCGACACCGCAACGCACCTGGTGCAACGTCGGCAACGCGCTCAGCACGCAACCCACCGACAGCGCGATGGTCGCGCGCAGCGGAAACTGCCGACGCCACATGACCGGCAGCGTCACCGCCGGCATCGTCGCCATCGCCACGACTCCGCCGCCATCGGGCCCGGACGCCATGAACAGCCCGAGCGCCGTCAGCGCGACGCCCAGCGCACGATCGACAGGCGGCGTCGCTCGCCAGACGCGACGGACCGGCAGGCTCCGGCGATGCCCCTTCATGGCTGGCCCCTAACGCGATACAGACGAGCTCGCCACCATAACCGCTGACAGCCCGTCCGCCGTCACCCTCAAGAGGGACCCGGTCATCGCCCGCGTGGAGGACGCACGCCGCGCAGCACGTGGTTAGCGTGGCACCCGATGGCGACCGGCAACGACCTCGGAGCACCGGCGACTCGGCCGATCAGGGTCCTGATCGCAGATGACCACGAGATCGTGCGCGCCGGGTTTCGCTCGATCCTCGAAGACCAGCCTGACATCCTGGTGGTCGGCGACGCCCGCGATGGCTTCGACGCGGTCGACCTCGCGCGAAAGCGCACACCGGACGTTGTGCTGATGGACATCCAGATGCCCGGACTGGACGGGCTGGAGGCGGCGCGGCGCATCCTCGCCGAACACGCCGAAGCAGCGATCGCGGTCCTCATGCTGACGACCTTCGATCTCAACGAGTACGTCTACGACGCCCTGCGAGCCGGAGCGAGCGGGTTCTTGCTCAAGGACGTACCACCCGAACAACTTGTCGCTGCCGTGCGGATCGTCGCCGCCGGCGACGCGTTGATCGCCCCCGCGATCACCAAGCGGCTCGTCTCACAGTTCGCCCGCACCGCGCCCAAGCGCACACCACCGGCCGGGTTCGGGGACCTCACGCCGCGGGAGCTCGAGGTCCTGCGGCTCGTCGCCCGCGGTCTTTCCAACGCCGAGATCGCCCACGAGCTCGTGCTTGGCGAGTCCACGATCAAGACGCACATGAAGCGGCTGCTCGGCAAGCTCGGGCTG
>JBEEHT010000131.1:0-2604 GCA_041167545.1 Verrucomicrobiota bacterium | reverse complement strand
GTCAGCACCTTCACGCGCTTGCCGTTCACGTACACCGTGGCGCTGCGCAGCTTCTGGCCGGCCACCTTCTTGAGATGGATGAGGAAGCTCCGGCGGCTCGTGCAGGACGAGCAGCGCTTGAACGGCTTGGTCACGACGCGTGACTTCAGCGTCGTGGAGTTCGGCACGAGCGTGAGCGTCAGCTTGTGGTTGCCGACCTTGTACTTCAGCGGGTTGACCTGCAGGAGGAACCGGCCCTGCTTGTCCCGCTTGCGGAGCGTCGCGATGGTCTTGCCGTCGATCTTGAAGACGACCCGCGCGAGCAGCTTGGCCTTGTCGTTGACGTACGAGGAGAACGGGCGCGTGGCGCATCCCACAGTCACGCCGAGGACCGCGTACCTGGCCAGCGGCGAGCCGGTGCTGTCGGTGCCGCCGATCGGGTTGACGACGCCGGTGCCGGCGCCGCCGGTGCCGGCGCCAGTGGCGGTGCCGGTGCCCCCCACGCCGGTCCCGTCCGTGGTGGCGGAGACGGTGAAGGCCCGCGTCGCCGCCCCGGTGCTCGCGTTGCAGCCGTCGCCGGCCGTGGCGCTGAGGGCGTGCGTGCTGCCGGCGGACGCGGCCAGGGTGATCGTCCAGGCGCCGGTGCCGTTCGCGGTCGCCGTGCCGGCCGCCGCACCGTTGTCGGTGATGGTGACGGTGCTGCCGGGCTCGGCCGTGCCGCTGACCGTCAGCGCGCCGGCCGGGACGGTGGCCCCGCCGGCCGGCGAGGTGATCGTCGTCGCGGCGTCGGGCGTGCCGTCGACGCGGACGACCACCGCGCCGGAACTCGGCGACGCACCGGTGCCGTTGACCGCGCTGGCGGTGTAGCCGTGGGTGCCGTCCGCCGCGGCGAACGTCGCCGTCCAGGCGCCGGTGGTGGCGTCGGCGTCGGCGATCCCGACGCTCTGCCCGCTCTCGCCGATGAGCACCTGGGAGCCGGCCTCGGCCGTGCCGCTCAGCGTGACGGTACCGGCGGCCGTGCAGGCGCTGCTGCCAGCCAGGGTCGGCGCGGCGGGGGCGGATCCGCCGCCGCCCGGAGGCGGGGCGCAGCCGGCGATGGAGATCGCGGTCGCGGCGACGATGTCGCCGAGGTCGGCGCTCGTCGAGGAGGAGGCGCGGCTGCGTGCCTGCAGGCTCGTGAAGAGCTCACACGGCTTGGTGAAGGAGAGGTCGCCGGCGATGCCCGCGATGTCGAGCGAGGCCTCACCGAAGGTGCCCGGGTCGAACGGACCGGTCGCGCCGGCGAGCGCGTTGTCGATCGGGCCGGCGTTGACGCCGGCCTGGTAGGTCGTCGGGCTGGTCGCGCCGGTCCAGGTGCCGCTGGCGCCACCGGGGCAGCTGCCGTCCGCGGGGTCGCCTGCGCCGGGGCTGCCCACCCACTTGCTCACACCGACTACGGCGGAGGCGCCGAGGTCGTAGCTCACGAGGACGTCGCCGTCGGTGCGGCAGGGCACGGTGGTACCGGCGCTGTTGACGAAGGTCGAGCGCTTCTGGTTGAGCTCGAAGACGAAGTTGCCGTTGCTGGGAGCTCCGCCGACCCGCTTGAGCGCGAGGTTCAGGAAGCTGTGGCCGGGCGAGGCCTCGGTGCTGGAGCGCCAGACGTTGGTGATGTCGCTCTTGGACTGCACCGCGCCGGCCGTGATCAACCAGTTGCCCGGAGTGTCGTCCTTGCCGCTGATGGTGTCGTCGTTGGCACCGCTGCCGTCGGTCACCGCCAGGGTGGGGTTCTCGGTGACCGCCGTGAAGCAGGCCCAGTCGGTGGCGGGGACGAACTCGTCGCCGCAGCTTTGATTCCCGTCACCACCCTCGAACCCTCCGACACTGGCCGCCGCCGGGGCGACGCCGATCGTGAGCAGGACGAACCCCGCCGCGCAGGCGTGACGGGTGGTGGTTGCGAGCTTCCGTGATCGCGTGAGCATCGGGGTGGATGCCCTTTCTTGATGGGAGATGTGATGCCTGGGCGCTCCGTGGTCCGCTGACCCGGCCCGCTGGGACGAGGCAACATAGGCGATGGTCGAACATCGTGCAAGGCCACCCGATTCGTTCTCGACCAAAGTCGAAAAACCCCAGTGTTCATGGGCAGAAACGGCCTGGACACCACACTTGTGGGGATCCGGGCGTCCAGATTTGGGGCTGCCCGCGGAGGATCGTGGTGCCAGACTCATCGCGCCGGGGAGTAGGGTCGTTTGTCGTTCTCGCGGCCAACACCAAGGCAGGGGTGTCCCGTGAAGAACGTCGTCGCAGTCGCGCTGGTCGCTGCGGGGTGCGACATCGTGGGGGTTGCCCTGCGGCCGCGCTGCACGGTGGCGACACCCTCGTCACGGTCGGGAGTGCGTCCACGCCGTTCCGGCACAACAGCCAGAGCGAGCCGGCGGTGGCGGTCGATCCCAGCCACCCGAACGTGCTCGTCGCGGGCGCGAACGACACGATCGACATCGGGGCGTGCAGCGGCCGGCACTGGTCGGCCCCGGTGAACGTCGAGACCCCGGGAGACCGCGGCCTGTACGCCGCACCGGCACTGTCGCCCGACGGCACCGATCTGTATGTCGTCTACAACGGCCTGACCATCGTGTTCCTGCCACGACG
>JBEEHT010000130.1:0-2508 GCA_041167545.1 Verrucomicrobiota bacterium | reverse complement strand
CGCGAGGGCATCCGGCGCCTCCTCGAGACCGATCCGGAGTTCGAGATCGCAGCCGTGTGCGGCGATCTCGCATCGCTGCTGACCGCGGTTGAGGGCGAGCGGCCCGATGTCGTCGTGACCGACATTCGCATGCCGCCCGGCGACAGCGACGAGGGCATCCAGGCCGCCCAGCGGCTCCGCGAGACGAACCCCGAGATCGGCGTCGTCGTGCTCAGCCAGTACGCGACGCCGAGCTACGTGCTTGCCTTGCTGGAGGGCGGCAGCGGCGGTCGCGCCTACCTGCTGAAGGAACGGGTGAAGGACCTCGACCAACTCGCCGCCGCGATCCGCGCCGTTGCAGAGGGCGGCTCGGTCGTCGACGCGAAAGTCGTCGAGGCGCTCGTGGCAGAGAACGCCCGCGGCGAAGACTCGCCGCTGAGCCAATTGACACCGCGCGAGCGCGACGTCCTGCGCGAGATGGCCGCAGGGAGAAACAATGCGGCCATTGCGAATGCGCTCGTTCTTACCGAACGATCCGTTGAGAAGGTCATCCACTCGATCTTCCTCAAGCTCGGGCTCACCTGGGAGACAGCAGTGCACAAGCGTGTCAAAGCAGTGATCCTCTACCTGGCTGCGAGCGGCTGACGTCATCGCGAGAGCGGAAGCGAACCGGCGAGGCGGACGCCACCGCCGTGCTCCGGCTCGATCGTCAACCGGCCGCCGAGCGCCTCAACACGGTCGCGCAACCGCTCGAGGTCCACAGCAGCCTCCGCGGAACCGGCGCCATCCTCCGTGGCCTCGACGGAGAAGGCGAGCGCTCCCTCCTGCTCGCCGACGGTGACCATCGCCCGTGCCCCGGCACCCGCTTGCTCGAGCACGGTGAAACAGCACGAGAACACGCTCACCAACACCTCCGGCGGGTAGCTCGCACCGGCTACGACATCGACGCGCAGGGAGATGCCGGCGTGCGCCGCCGCTGCGCGCAGCGCCGCGGCGAGACCACCCACCTGCAACAACGGCGGGTAAATCTGCTGTGCGAGCCGCCCCGCTTCCTCGAGCGCCTGCTCAACGTCGCGCGCCATCTCGTCCAGGAGCGCCTGCGTCCCCGGAAGATCCGCCGCCGCCAAGCTGCCGGCAAGCTGCAGATTCACTGCGAGCGCGACCAGATGCTGCTGCACGCCCTCGTGCAGCGCACGCTCGATCCGACGTCGCTCGGCATCGGCAGCGAGAACGAGACGCTCCCGCGAGGCGCGCAGTTCCGCGACCTCGCAGCGCAGCAGGTCCAGCTCTTCGCGCAGTCCCACGACGTGCCGCACCTCCAGATGGATCGACCTCCTTGGCCCGGGGCTTGCGGAAGTTGTGCGTCATCGCAGCGGCCACGTCAAGGAGCCCAGCACCCCCGCAAAGGGAGGACAGCCCCCGTCACACTCGCCTGCCGCCACCGTAGTCGTGACGCCAACCGCTTTCTAGCCTCGAAGGACCTCAACGGTGGAAGGAGCCAATCATGAAGAAGCTCGTGACTGGATCGGCAATCTTCGCGGGACTCGTGACCCTCGCGATTGCCACATCCGCACTGGCGACACCCAGCTCGGGCGTGAGAACCACGACGCTCGCGGGCGGAACGCTCGACCCGATCAACATCAACGTCAAGACCGACGACTGGAAGGCAAAGCTCGAAACCAAGGGAGCGTCGGATGTCATCGTCGTCGAGAACACGGTCTCGCCGGGCGGTCACTTCGGCTGGCACAGCCATCCCGGCCCCAGCCTCGTGATCGTCAAGTCGGGAACGTCGACCCTCTACGACGGCGACGACCCGACCTGCGCGCCGCACGTATACCCCGCGGGGTCCGCCTACGTGGATTCGGGCGACCACACGCACATCGCGCGGAACGAGGGCAGCACAGACCTCGTCCTGATCGTGGCGAGACTGCTGCCGCAAGGCCAAGCCCCTAATGCGCGAATCGACCAGCCAAATCCTGGCAACTGCCCCTTCTAGACCCGAGGCGATCCGTGGAGGAGCCGAACGGATTCGCAGCGGCTCCTCCACCGCACTTCGAGAACTGGGCGAGAACAGAAATAGAAAAACCCCTTGCGCGTGAGGGGTTTTCTATGGGCGGCACTGGGCTCGAACCAGTGCAAGAGCTCTGCAAATTGCAGGGTTTTGGCGTGTTCTAGCCCCGTTTGGCCAGCTGGCCGCCGCCGCGGTGTTCGCGACCAGTTAGGAGCGCCTGCGCGGCGTTACGTGAACTCCGGCACGACCGATTTTCGGGCCTGCATGAACGACGGGTCAACCGCAATCTCGACCCGTGAAGGAGCTTCACTTGACCCTGAAGGAGATGACCACAGACGCCGCCGCGGCGGTCTCCGCCGCGCAGATCCAGGCGGCCGTGCAGGCGACGCTCGAGCAACTCGGGCTCGGCCTGGGCGCCGTTGCGCTCGCCGGCATCAAGCAGACGAAGTCGGCCGACGAGCTGTTCGAGGCGGCGCTCTATGCGCGGCCGCTGAGCGAGAAGACGCGGGCGCGCTACC
>JBEEHT010000129.1:0-2836 GCA_041167545.1 Verrucomicrobiota bacterium | reverse complement strand
GCGGTACCGGAACGAGATCCCCAACGTTCAAGCCGTGCGCATTGGATATCGCGGAGGTGACGTCGCTCTTGACCCCGCTGAGCCAGTGCATCGCCTCCTCGTTGGAATCGCCTCGCTTCTTGACCTCGATGATGGTGACCAGCTTCTCGGTGCTGTCCAGCGGGACCGATATCGCTGCGACCCGACCACGTGTGATCTCTTGAACCGTCGCCTCGATGTCCTCGGGGTAGTGGTTACGGCCACGGATGATCAGCAGGTCCTTGATGCGGCCGACAATGAACAGCTCACCCTCGGAGATGAAACCCAGGTCGCCGGTTCGCAGCCAGGGGCCATCTGGCGTGCCAGGCGACGGGTCGACCAGCGTTGCGCCGAAGCACCGCTGCTCCTCCGGTGGCCTGCTCCAGTAGCCGGCCGCGACATTGTCGCCGTGGACCCAGATCTCGCCAACCACGTCCTGCGAGCATTGCCGGTTTGAGTCGACGTCGACGATTCGCACCACGGGTGACTGCGGCAGTTTGTATCTCACCAGCGCTAAGCCGGCTCGGGCCGCACACCGCTGAGCGCGGCCCGCGGCCAATTCTCCGACATCGAAGTGGGCCGCTGGCGACGATTCACTCCAGGTGCCGGCCGCTACGAAGACAGTTGCCTCCGCCAGGCCGTATGAAGGACGCAGCATGTGGTCCCGAAAATTGAAGTGAGCAAACCGATCTGCGAAGCGTCCCAAAGTGGCCGGGTCGACACGTTCGGCGCCGTTGATGATGCCCAGCATCCCGCCAAGGTCGAGCCCGGCCAGGTCACTGTCGGTGGTTTTGCGGGCGGCCAGGTCAAAGGCGAAGTTGGGCGCCGCCGAAAAAGCACGAGAATTCTCAGCCAGCGCTCGTATCCATCTGGCAGGCCTTTCCAAGAACGCAATCGGGCTCGTCAATGCGGCGCGATAGCCGCTCAGGATGGGTGCGCAGACGCCCAGCACCAAACCCATGTCGTGGTAGAAGGGCAACCACGACACGAAAGTGGTATCCGTTGTGGATCTGATGTTCGTCTCCGCGAAATAGATGCGCATCAGCTGCTCGAAATTCACCTGGAGGTTGCGGTGCGAGATCATGACCCCGGTCGGCAGCCGGGTCGAACCCGAGCTGTACTGCAAATACGCGATGCTGGGCACATCAGCCGTCTCGATGCTTGATCCGAGATCGACGTCCAGATTCATCGAATCGATTTCGACGATCTTCGGAACAGCATCCAGGCGTGCTTGATCGACATAATCGCCGACATCGCCAGCGACCGCGGAGGTGGTGAGAACGACCGAGGGCGACGTGTCGGCAAAGATCGCGCCCACACGCTCGTGACTCGAGCCGCGATGCGGCAACGGGAGGGGCACCGCGATCAGCCCAGCCTGCATGGATCCCAGGAAGGCCAGAATGTAGTCAAGGCTCTGCGGAGCCAGGATCACCGCCCGGTCTCCGACCGACCCATGAAGACTGAGCTCGCGTGCGACGTTCAAGGTTCGGCGGGACAATTGCGCCCACGTGAGACTCTCGGTGACACCCGCCGGGTCGTGGACGTAGTCGGTGAAGGTGAACGCCACGTCATCGGGGCGCAGGCTGGCACGTCCGTGCAGCATCGAGAGAATGGATGACTGGGGGGTAGGTGTCACATCACGTCCGTACTAACTCGTCGAATCCGTCGGCTCGGTGCCGTCGTCAGCCTGCGCCGTGGGGGGACAGCACGGACATGGCACCGTTGACGAGCTCGGAAATGGGATCGCCGCCGCCACCGAACGTCGCTTCGTTGGCCGGTTCGGTGACCTTCAACGGGTCGAAGCCGTGCACCGGGTCCACCTGCACCGGTGCGGTCGCCGGATCGTCGTTTCGCGAATAGCCCGCATTCACTCGCGGCATCAGTATCGCGTCCAGCTTGTTCAGCGTGTCCTCCTGGTACCCGAGGTACTTGAAGGCCAGCACCATGGGAAGGTGCTGCTCGGGAACCAAGTACGTCGTCGTCGTGGCACCCCTCGAGTTGACCGTCGTTCTGATGTTTTGCGGCGGAACATTGCTCGGGTTGGT
Source organism: Verrucomicrobiota bacterium (assembly GCA_041167545.1). Taxonomy (GTDB): domain Bacteria; phylum Verrucomicrobiota; class Verrucomicrobiia; order Chthoniobacterales; family UBA10450; genus AV80. The sequence goes on along the minus strand of JBEEHT010000129.1, from coordinate 773 downwards.
GAACGCAATCGCGGTGTGACCGGTAGCCAGGCCGGCGATCGAGTTGGCGAGGGCAAACAGGTTGTCCGGCCGGTCGGGAAAGTCGGCGATGCTGTCGTAGGCAGAGACGAACTGGTCGGTGTGGTACTGGCTCTCCACCGGAGCCGGGATGCGGTAGTCCATCGCGGGCACGACGCTGCCGACGGGGAACATCTGGGTCAGGAAACTCTCCCCGAAGGGGGTCTTCGCGATCGGGTCGCCAAAGGTCGCGAAGCTCAGTTGATCCGGCGGCGGGGCGGTCGGATCATTCACCAGGCTCGCCTTCACGGCGTTGAGCACCAGCGCTCCCTCGGACAATCCCATCGCGGTCCCGGGGCCTCCATTGCGGATGGCCGTTTCGAGGTTTGGCTCTCCGATGTCGATCGACTCGCCGATGCTGGGGCCGTCCAAACCGATGCCGGGATAGATCTCCTCCCCCACCCGGCCGATGCCGGGGAACAGGCGCTCCAGGACGTGGCCCTGGACCTGTCCCGCGGGATAGTCGACTTTCTCCCGCTTCATCCCAGGGAACCAGTCGGCGCCAGTGCGGCGGATGTACTCGTCATAGGGAATGCCGAGCACGTGAGCGCCGCCAAGGGCGTACGCGGTCCCGGGGTTTGGTGGCGCAGGTGTCGGCGTCGCGGGGGCGGGCATCCCGGGGGCCGTCGCGTCATCGGCCGTAGCACTTCCGGCGCCGAAACATCCTGTGACGCCAGCGGTTACCAGCACCGCAAGTCCTGTGAGGAGTTTCTGCA
>JBEEHT010000128.1:0-2796 GCA_041167545.1 Verrucomicrobiota bacterium | reverse complement strand
GTCGGGAAGTACATCAAGCTGCACGACGCGTACCTGTCGGTGCACGAAGCGTTGAAGCACGCGGGTGTGCATCACGGCTGCAAGGTGCGCGTGCGCTGGGTCGACGCGGAGGGCATGACGCTGGAGGAGGCGACGCGCGAGTTCGAGCAGGTGGACGGCGTGCTCGTTCCCGGTGGCTTCGGCTCACGCGGCTGGGAGGGGAAGATCCTCGCGTGCCGCGTCGCGCGCGAACGCGGCATCCCGTATCTCGGCATCTGCCTCGGCATGCACGTCGCCGTCTCCGAGTTCGCGCGTCACGTGGTCGGGCTCGAGGGCGCGAACTCCACGGAGATGGATCCCGAGACGCCGTATCCGGTGATCGACCTGCTCCCGGAGCAGAAGGAAGTCGAAGATCTCGGCGGGACGATGCGCCTCGGCGCGCAGGCCGTCGAGCTCGCGCAGGGAACCGGCGCGGCGGACGCGTACGGCGAGTCGGTCGTCATGGAACGGCACCGCCACCGTTACGAGGTCAACAACGCGTATCGCCCCGCGCTCGTCGACGCGGGCCTCATCGTGTCAGGGACCTTCCAGGAAGGCCGGCTCGTCGAGATCGTCGAGCTCGCCGATCATCCGTGGTTCGTCGCGAGCCAGTTCCATCCGGAGTTCAAGTCGCGCCCGACGCGACCGGCACCGCTGTTCCGCGAGTTCGTCGGCGCCGCGCTCTCGCGCGCACGCGAGCGCGGGACGCTTGCGTTCTCGACGGCGCGTACCTCTTCTTAGTCGTCTTCGGGAAAGCCGACGCTGACGTAGTACGTGAGGCCGGCCATGATCGTCTCGCCGGCGCTGTAACGGAAACGCACCGTCGACTCGTCCTTGCGCCGGAGCGTGGTGGTGCCCTTCTCCTCCCGGGCGCGGACGAACGCCTTGAAGTGCGCTTCCACCTCGGGCTCGGCTCCGACGTCTTGAACGCGCAGGCCGAGCAGCTCGGCGCGGGTGTAGCCCAGCATCTCGCAGGCAAAGCGGTTGACCGCGACGTACTGTCCGTGCTCGTCCGCGACGAACACCGCCGCGGGTGCGCGATCGATCGCCTCACCGAGCAGTCCGGTCTGTACCAGTGGCTCCGCGACCCTCATCCAATCATCAATGTATCGCGCTTTTCTAAGCTTGTGCAATGACGGAAGTCCTCGAGCTCTTCACGGAGCTGGCCGCGATCCCAAGCCCGCCCGGCGAAGAGCGTCGGGTTGCCGACGTGGTTGCGACCTATCTGCGCAATTGCGCGCTCGAGGTGGATGAGGACGACGCCGGCGCGCGAATCGGGGCCACTGCAGGGAATCTCTATACCCGCCTTGACGCGACGGCGGCCGGGACGCCGATCTTCCTCTGCGCCCATCTGGACACGGTTCCGCCGGCCGGCGAGATCGAACCCGTCGTGGACGGCGAGGGGATCGTGCGGAATGCCGCGGGGACGATTCTCGGAGCCGACGACAAGGCGGCCGTCGCGGTGATGCTCGATGCGACGCGGCGGATCCTGGCGGAGGGCCGTCCGCACGCGGGCATCGAGCTCCTGTTCACGCCGAAGGAGGAAGTCGGCCTGATCGGCGCCGCGGCGTTCGACGAATCGCGCCTGCTCGCTCGGCACGGGTTCGTCTACGACCAGGCAGCGCCGATCGGCGGCGTCATCCTCGGCGCGCCGTACTCACAGGCGCTCGAGGTGAAGTTCCACGGGCAGGCGTCGCACGCCGGCATGTATCCGGATGAGGGTCGCAACGCAATCGTCGCCGCAGCGCGTGCGATCGCCGACCTGCGCCTCGGGCGCGTCGACGACGAAACGACGGCGAACGTCGGCGTCATCCGCGGCGGCACCGCGGGGAACATCGTCGCGGAGTGGTGCACGTTCCAGGCCGAGGCGCGCTCGCACGATCCGGCGAAGCTTGCCGACCTCGTGCAGGAGATGCTCGATGCGTTCTCCTTCGCCGCGTCGCTCACGGACTGTCGCGTCGACGTCGAGTCGCGCAAGAGCTACCGCGGCTATCGGTTCAAGCGGGACGACGAGGTCGTGCTTCTGGCGGCCGACGCGCTCGCGCGCACCGGCTACGACGCGGAGTACGGGCTTAGCGGCGGCGCGGCGGACGCGAACGTCTTCAACGAGCGTGGGCTGCAGTGCCTCAACCTCGCGAACGGGATGATCGATATCCACACGGCCAACGAGCGAATCGCGGTCGCCGATCTCGACGCGATGGTCGACGTGACGCTGGCGCTGGTCGATGCCGCTCTCGCTTAGGCGCGGATCCGTCACGGCGATCGTCGAGGAGCACGACGAGCTGGTGCGTCTCGAGGTCGAAGGCGTCCCGTGCATCGCCTATCCGCGGGTGACGGGTGCGGTACAGGTGGGAGATGAGGTGCTCGTGAACGTGCAGGCGCGCGACCTCGAGCTCGGCTCAGGAGGCTTCGACATCCTCTACGCCAACCTCACGCGGGGGATCGGGCTCGACGCGGCGCCGGACGCGCACGTCATGGTGCTGCCGTACACGCCGATGCAGCACGCGGTGCGTCACGTCGAGGAGGACGGACCGCTCGCCGACGATCTCGCGGGCCTGCCGGTCGTGTGCTGCTCGCTCCACTCGCAGGTCGCACCGGTGTGCGCCGCGCTTGCAGGCTTGCGCGTCGCGTACGTGCAGGTCGGCGGCGGCGCGCTTCCCGTCTCGCTCTCGGACACCGTCCGCGCGCTGCGTGAGCGCGGCTTGATCTCGGTCGCGGTCGCTGCGTCGCCGTGCATCGACGGCGACGTGCAGGCGGTGAACGTCTACTCGGCGCTGG
>JBEEHT010000127.1:0-8159 GCA_041167545.1 Verrucomicrobiota bacterium | reverse complement strand
TGACCCATGATCACGTTTTCCTTGAAGCCACGCAGGCGATCGACCTTGCCGAGCGTCGCCGCTTCGGTAAGCACGCGCGTCGTGTCCTGGAATGAAGCCGCCGAGATGAAGCTGTCGGTTTCGAGCGAAGCCTTCGTGATGCCGAGCAACACCGGGGTCGCTTCGGCCGGCTTGCCGCCTTGCTCCACGACCTTCGTGTTCTCCGCCTCGAAATCGAGACGGTCCACCTGATCGCCCCACAGAAGCGACGTGTCGCCCGGGTCGGTGATCTTCACCTTCCGCAACATCTGGCGCACGATGATCTCGATGTGCTTGTCGTTAATCTCCACCCCCTGGAGGCGATAAACTTCCTGCACTTCGTTGACCAAATGCTCCTGCAAATCCTGCGGCCCGCAGACCTCGAGAATTTCGTGCGGCACCACCGGACCTTCGGTGAGCTGCTGACCTTTCTTCACGAAATCGCCCTTGAAGACGATAATGTGTTTGGTCAGCGAAATCAGGTGCTCCTCTTCGACACCGGTCTCGGGATCTTTCAAAATAAGTTTCCGCTTGCCGCGAACGGTGCCGCCCATCTCGACGGTGCCATCGATCTTGGCGATCTCCGCCGCGTCTTTCGGACGGCGCGCTTCGAATAGTTCCGCCACGCGCGGCAGACCGCCCGTGATGTCCTTCGTCTTCGCGATCTTTCGCGGCGTCTTCGCCAGCAACGCGCCGGCGCGGATCTTGTGACCTTCCTCGACGACCACGTGCGCTCCGGCTGGAATCGAATAGCTCGCCAGCACTTCCTTCTTGTCGCCCACGACGACGATCTGCGGATGCAAATCTTCTTTGTGTTCGATGATGACCGTGCCCATCAGGCCAGTCGCTTCGTCCACGTCACGCTTGATCGTAACGCCCGCAATCATGTCGCGGAATTCGATCTTGCCGGGTTTGTCCGTCAGAATCGGCACGTTGTACGGATCCCATTGTACGAAGGTTTCACCGTCCTTGATAACTTTCCCTGTTTTGGAATCCTTTTCCGGACCTTTCACGCGCGCGCCGTCCGGTTTCGAAATAACGGAGCCGATCACGACGTTGTAGCGATCGAGCTCGCGCCCTTCGGCGTTGTGGACGCTGATCGAGCCGTTTTTGTTCAGCACGATCCAACTTCCATCGAGCGCTTGCACAGTTCGAAGGTCATTGTATTGCAATGCGCCGTCGTTCTTCGCCTTGATGATCGGTTGCTTGAATGTCTGGCTCGCCGTGCCGCCGATGTGGAACGTCCGCATCGTCAACTGCGTGCCGGGCTCGCCGATTGATTGGGCGGCGATGATGCCAACCGCTTCGCCGAGCTTCACAAATTGTCCGGTCGCCAGGTTGCGTCCGTAGCATTGCGCGCAAACGCCGCGTCCGGTTTCGCAAGTGAGCACCGAGCGAATCTTCAAACTCTCGACGCCGATTTTTTCAATGGCGGCCGCCGTCGGTTCATCGATGAGCTGGTTTGCCTTGATGACCTTCTTCTTCGTCACCGGATCCGCGATTGTTTCGCAGCTCACGCGGCCGACGATTCGAGTCGAAAGATCAACCACTTCTTCGTCGCCTTCGTAAATCGACTTCACCGTGATGCCGTTCACCGTGCCGCAATCCATCTCGTTGATGATCACGTCCTGCGACGCGTCCACGAGTTTGCGGGTTAGATAACCGGAATCCGCCGTCTTCAGCGCGGTATCGGCGAGACCCTTGCGAGCGCCGTGCGTCGAGATGAAATATTCGAGCACGCTCAAGCCTTCACGGAAGTTGGAGGTAATCGGCCGCTCGATGATTTCGCCCGACGGCTTCGCCATCAAACCGCGCATGCCCGCAAGCTGTTTCACCTGCTGGCGATTTCCTCGCGCGCCGGAATCCACCATGAGGAACACCGGGTTCAATTCCTTGCGACCCTCGTTGTGTTCGAGAGTGCGGAACATGACGTTCGAGATCTCGTCGCCGGCGTGGGTCCAGATATCGATGATCTTGTTGTAGCGCTCGCCGTCCGTGATGATGCCCTTGCGATACTGCTGCTCGACCGTCTTGATCGACTTGTAAGCGTTCTGCAGCTCGGTCTCTTTTTCCTTCGGAATGATCATGTCGGAAATTCCGATAGAAATTCCCGCCTTGGTCGCTTCTGCGAATCCGAGTTCCTTTAAGGCGTCGAGCGTCTCGACCGTGCCGGTTTGTCCGGCGACCTGGTAGCAACGCCAGATGATGTCGCTCAGCTGCTTCTTGCCCGCCGGCTTGTTGAAAAATCCGAGCTTAACCGGCCAGATGGCGTTGAAGATCACGCGACCCGCGGTCGTTTCGATTACGCGATCGGTCGTGTTTCCATAAATGGTTTCCAGACCCACATCCGGATTCTTATAGCGAATCCGATCGTGCGTCTTCACCTTGCCATCGGCCATCGCGAACTCGACTTCCGTCGCATTCGCGAAAAGAGGCAGGCGCGATTCCGCAGCCACGCCCGTGGCGCGCCGTGGATTCTGCGTGAGATAATAACAGCCGAGCGTGATGTCCTGCGAAGGCGTCGTGATTGGCTTTCCGCTCGAGGGCGAGAAAATATTGTTCGGCGCGAGCATGAGCATGCGCGCTTCCATTTGCGCTTCCACCGACAGCGGCACGTGGACCGCCATTTGGTCGCCATCGAAGTCCGCGTTGTAAGCGGTGCAAACGAGCGGATGAATCCGGATCGCTTCGCCTTCAATGAGGAGCGGCTCGAAAGCCTGGATGGAAAGACGGTGCAAAGTCGGCGCGCGGTTCAGCAGGACCGGGTGGCCCTTCGTCACTTCTTCGAGAATGTCCCAGACCTCCGGCGTCTGGCGCTCAATCATTTTCTTCGCGCTGCGCACTGTGTGCACATAACCGAGATCCTTGAGCCGCCGAATGATGAACGGCTCGAACAGAACGAGCGCCATTTTCTTCGGGAGACCGCACTGATTCAATTTCAGCTCAGGACCGATGACGATGACGGAACGGCCCGAATAATCGACGCGTTTGCCTAACAAGTTCTGACGGAAACGTCCGCCCTTGCCCTTGAGCATGTCGCTCAACGATTTCAGCGGGCGATTGCCAGCGCCGGTAACCGCGCGGCCGTGACGGCCGTTGTCGAACAACGCATCGACCGCTTCCTGGAGCATGCGCTTCTCGTTGCGGATAATGACGTCTGGAGTTTTGAGCTGAAGCAGGTTCTTCAACCGGTTGTTCCGGTTGATGACGCGGCGATAAAGATCGTTCAGATCCGAGGTCGCGAAACGTCCGCCTTCGAGCGGCACAAGCGGACGCAGATCCGGCGGGATCACCGGCAGAACGTCGAGCACCATCCAGTCAGGACGGGCATGCGACGACGCGAAGCCTTGTACGAGCTTCAAACGCTTCGCCAGTTTCTTGCGAATCTGTTTGCTCTTCGTGTTCCCCATCGCCTCTTCCAGCTCTTTGTTGAGCTTGTTGAGGTTGATCTCCGACAAGAGTTTCTTCACCGCTTCCGCGCCCATCCCGGCGACAAAGTCTTCGCCGTATTGCTCCTGCGCTTCGCGATACTCGACTTCGTTCAAAAGCTGCGTCTTCGTGAGCGGGGTCTTGCCCGGATCGATCACGATGTAATCCTCGTAATAGATGACCCGCTCGAGTTGCCGCGCGCTCATGTCGAGCATGAGGCCGAGCCGAGACGGCATGCACTTGTAGAACCAGATGTGTGAGACCGGGACGGCCAATTCGATGTGGCCCATCCGCTCACGGCGCACCCGTGCCAGCGTCACCTCGACGCCGCAACGATCGCAGATCACGCCCTTGTGCTTGATCCGCTTGTATTTTCCGCACGAGCACTCCCAGTCCCGGGTCGGCCCGAAAATCCGCTCGCAGAATAGACCGCCCTTTTCGGGCTTGAAGGTCCGGTAATTGATCGTCTCCGGATTTTTGACTTCACCCTTGCTCCACGACCGCATCGTGTCCGAGGACGCAACGCCGATCGCCACTTGATCGAAGCCTACGGTGCGTTCTTCACCGACTAGTTCCCGCCAGGAATGTTCGTTCATTATATATTAAGAGATTCTTTGTTGAAAAATTAAGCCACGTTTTCCAGGAAGGGCGAGGGCGCCTGGCCGCCGACTTTCACGTCGAGGCCTAACGACTGCATTTCCTTGATCAGGACGTTGAAAGATTCCGGTGTGCCGGCCTCGAGCGAGTTGTCGCCCTTGACGATCGACTCGTAGATGCGCGTGCGTCCCTGCACGTCGTCCGATTTCACCGTGAGCAATTCCTGCAAAGTGTAAGCCGCGCCGTACGCTTCGAGGGCCCAGACTTCCATTTCGCCGAAACGCTGGCCGCCGTATTGCGCCTTGCCGCCGAGCGGCTGCTGCGTGACGAGCGAGTACGGTCCGACCGCGCGCGCGTGAATCTTGTCCGCGACCAAGTGGCCCAGCTTCATCATGTAGATGTAACCGACCACGACTTCCTGATCGAAGGTGTCGCCGGTGCGGCCGTCATAGAGCCGCGCCTTGCCAGTCTCCTGCACCCAGGTGAAGCCCTCTTTCTTCTTCGCGTCGTTCAGATACTCGCGGATCTTCGCTTCCGAAATTCCGTCGAACACCGGCGTCGCGACTTTGAAGCCGAGCGCTTTTGCTGCCACGCCCAAATGCGTTTCGAGAACCTGACCGACGTTCATACGGCTCGGCACACCGAGCGGATTCAGCACGATTTCAACCGGAGTTCCGTCAGCGAGGAACGGCATGTCTTCTTCCGGAACGATTCGCGCGACAACACCCTTGTTGCCGTGACGTCCCGCCATTTTGTCGCCGACGCTCAACTTGCGTTTGCTGGCGATGAATACCTTGACCTGCTTGATGATACCGGGGTCGATGTCGTCTCCGCTTTCAACGCGATCCATTGAGCGCTCACGCTCGAGTTCCAGCTCCGCGAACTTGTGTTCGTAGGAAGCGATGATTTCCCGGATCTTGTTCCGGATCGGGCTCGGATCGATTTCGATATGATCGTAAACGGTCGCGAGTTTCCGCAGGAGCGTCTTGGTAATCTTGCGATTCGCCGGAATGATGATCTCGCCGGTCTCGGCGTTTACCACATCGAGCGGGATCTTCTCGCCGAGAAGAATATTCGAGAGCGCGTCGGTCAATTGCTCGGTGAGCTCTTCCTTCTTCTTCCGGTTGTCTTCCGTGATTGTCTTGAGCTGGCGCTTCGTTTCCGAAGGCGTCAGTTTTTCACGCGAAATCTCGTGGCGCGATGAAACCTTCACATCCATCACGATGCCGTAGGTGCCCGATGGAACGGTCAGCGACGTGTCTTTCACGTCGGCGGCTTTCTCGCCGAAGATGGCGCGAAGGAGACGTTCCTCCGGCGCCAGTTCCGTCTCGCTCTTCGGCGTGATTTTGCCGACGAGAATGTCGCCCGGCTTCACTTCCGCGCCGACACGCACTACTCCGTCCGGTCCGAGATTGCGCAACGCTTCTTCGCTGACGTTCGGAATGTCGCGCGTGATTTCTTCCGGCCCGAGCTTGGTGTCGCGCGCGCCGATCTCGAATTCATCGATATGAATCGAGGTGTAGATATCCTCCTTCACGACCTTCTCCGAGATCATGATGGCGTCTTCGAAATTGTAACCGTTCCACGGCATGAACGCGACGAGCACGTTCCGGCCGAGCGCGAGTTCGCCCTGGTCCGTGTTCGGACCGTCGGCGATGACCTGGCCGCGTTTCACGTGCTGGCCTTTCTTCACGATCGGCTTCTGGTTCACGCACGTGCCTGCGTTCGAACGCATGAACTTGCGCAGCTCATACACGTGCACGCCCGCTTCGTGGTCGGTCTTCAATTTCTTCCGGCCCTCGGGCATGTGGCCGTCTTTCGTGACGACGATTTGATCAGCGGTAACCGACGCGACCTTACCGGCTTCAGTTGAAATCAACACCGCGTGGGAATCGCGCGCGACTTTGCCTTCCAATCCGGTGCCGACGAGCGGCGACTCCGAGACGATCAACGGCACACCCTGGCGTTGCATGTTCGAACCCATGAGAGCGCGGTTCGCGTCGTCATGCTCGAGGAAAGGAATCAGCCCCGCCGCCACCGAAACGAGCTGTTTCGGCGAGACGTCCATGTAATGGACCTTCGACGGTTCGACTTCCAAGAAGTCGCCGCGATAACGGACCGAGACCTTCTCCTGGGTCAGATGTCCCTTCGCGTCCATGGTTGCGTTCGCTTGCGCCACCAGGAAATTTTCCTCGCGATCGCCGGTCAAATAATCGACCTGCTCGCTGACGCGGCCCTTTTCGACTTTGCGGTAAGGCGTTTCGATAAACCCGAATTCATTGATCCGCGCGAATGTGCTCATCGAGCTGATGAGACCGATGTTCGGACCTTCCGGCGTTTCGATTGGGCAGATGCGTCCGTAGTGCGACGGATGCACGTCGCGCACTTCGAAACCGGCGCGATCGCGGCTCAGACCACCAGGCCCGAGAGCCGAGAGCCGTCGCTTGTGCGTCAGCTCCGCGAGCGGATTCGTTTGATCCATGAACTGCGAGAGCTGCGACCGGCCAAAGAAATCGCGGATGACCGCGCTCAGCGCCTTCGGGTTGATCAACTTCTGCGGCGTCATGCCATCGATGTTGATGTCGAACAAAGTCATGCGCTCTTTCACAAGGCGCTCCGTCCGCGCGAGACCGACGCGGCACTGGTTCGCGAGCAATTCGCCCACCGTCCGAACCCGGCGGCTGCCGAGGTGATCGATGTCGTCGAGTGTGCCTTCGCCGCGGCGCAGGCTGATTAGATATTTGATCGCGCCGATGAAGTCCTTGTCGGTCACGATGCGTTCCGTGAGGTCCACGTCGATCCCGAGTTTCTGGTTGATCTTGTAACGGCCCACGCGGCCCAGGTCGTATTTCTTCGGATCGAAAAAGAGCCGTTTCAGGAGCGCTTTCGCGTTCGCGACCGTCGGCGGATCGCCAGGACGCAGCTTGCGATAAATGTCCTTCAGCGCCTCTTCCTGGTCATGCGCCGGATCTTTTTTCAGCGCCTTCACGACGGTATCGTCGTTCGAAATGTCGATGACTTTAACGTCCTTGTGCCCCAGTCCCATGATCTGGCGCACGGTTGCCGCCGTGAGCGGTTCGAAGGCGCGCGCGACGGTTGCCTCACCGTCGAGGACATCGGCAATGAGCACCTTCGTCGCGAGCTCTTCCTCACCAAGTTTTTCGCTCAGCTTGAGAGTCTCGATGTTGTAAAAAAGTTTGATCACCTCTTCATCCGACCCGTAGCCAAGGGCGCGGAGAAAAGTCGTCGCGAGGAATTTCCGACGGCGTTTCCGGCGGTCGAGATAGATGTAAAGCAGGTCGCTCGTGTCGAACTGCACTTCGATCCACGAACCGCGATCCGGGATGATCCGGAAGCTGTAGAGCACTTTGCCGTTCAAATGGATGCTCGATTCGAAGGCGATGCCCGGCGAACGATGAAGCTGGCTCACCACCACGCGCTCCGCGCCGTTGATCACGAACGTCCCTTGCGGCGTCATGAGCGGGATCTCGCCCATGTAAACTTTTTCTTCCTTCGTCCCCTTTTCCTCGCGCAATTGGAACGTCACATGGAGCGGCGCGCTGTAGGTCTGGCTTTCCCGCTGCGCTTCGAGGGCGGTCAGCTTCGGTTCGCCGATTTCGTAATGGCTGAAATCGAGCGTTGCCTTTTCATCGTAGCTTTCGATCGGAAACACTTCCTTGAACACCGCCTGGAGGCCCGACATTTTCCGCTTCGAGAACGGCACGTCCTTCTGCAGGAAATCGAGGTAGGAATTAAGTTGGACCTCGATGAGGTTTGGAGGCTCGATGCCTTCTTTGATGGTTCCGAAGTAGATACGTTCCGACATAAATTTCTACACCAATCGTGGTTGTTGACGACACCCCGTCCGCTCACGGGATGGCGAATGAAAAGCTCACGGTCTCTCAGCCGCGAGCAAGGAGCGCAAAAATAGCAGCAAAACAGCAGCCGTCAAATTGCGTGCCACCGTTTTGTTGCCTGATTAAGTTTTGTCCGTCTGCTGCGAGTTTGAAAATAAATCGACTGCTTCTAACAAAAATATTTGTGACACACCGACAGCCGGCACGCAAGCTTTTTGCGCGTCCGGCCCCGGTGGGATGAAATTACTTGATTTCGAC
>JBEEHT010000126.1:0-2522 GCA_041167545.1 Verrucomicrobiota bacterium | reverse complement strand
CTCGACCGCGGCGGGGAGCGGGCCGACGACCACGTCGATCTCGACCGGTACCGGCATCCGCGACGCCAGCGCATCGACGCCCGCGCGCAGCCCACCGCGGGTGAGGATCGAAGGGAGGATGCCGGGCGCCAGCTCGCGCAGCTCCTCCGTCGCGCGCGCAGCCTGGTCGAGGGCCTCGCTCACGAGCGCAGGGGCGCTCTCCTCCTCGTGCTCGAGCGCCCGGCGCGCGAGCTTGAGCGTGACGACGGTGTGCACGAGGCGCTGCTGCGCCCCGTCGTGCAGATCGCGGACGACGCGCCGCCGCTCGTCGTCGGCCGCGGCGACGATGCGGGCCCGCGACGCCGCGAGCTCCGACCGCGCCTGGATGTTGGAGATCGCGGCGGCGACGAGCTCGGTGAACTCCTGGATGCGCGACTCCAACCCGACCGGCACCGGCTCCTCGCGCCGCGTGCCCGCGACCATCGCGCCCCACAGGCGCCCACCGACGACGATCGGGCAGCCGACCGCCGAGCGAACGCCCAGGTTGCGGGCGTAGTTCGCCAACGGGCCGGTCGCCGCCCCGTAGTCGCCGAAGCGCACGGGCTGCCCGCTGCGCAGCACCAGCCCCGTCACGTTCTCCCCTTCCAGGCTCATGCGCCTGCCGACCAGCATCAGATCGTCACGCGTGCCCCGCTCCGCGACGACGGTCACAGTCCCGTCGCTCTCGTTGCGGAACATGGTCGCCACCTCGACGCGCAGCAGCCGCTCGACCTCTTCGGCGACCGCCGCGAAGACCTCGCCCGGTGGCGACTCGCGCGCGACCAGCGTCGCCACCCGCCGCAGCGCCGCCTGCTCGTCGGCGAGCCGGTGCACCTCGGCCCGCGCCTCGACGTTCGACACCGCCGTCGCGACGAGGTCGGTGAAGTTCTCAAGGCGCGACTCGGTGTCCGCCGGAAGCCGCCCGGCGTCGTGCATGTGGACGGCGAGGGCGCCCCAGAGGAACCCGTCGACGACGATCGGGCTGCCGACCGAGGAGCGGATCCCGAGCTCGCGCACGAACGCGGCGATCGGCCCGGGAACGCCGGTCCAGTCGTCGATCCGGACGGGGCGGCGCACCGCCGCGAGTTGCTCCGCCGGATCGCCTTGCTCCGTCTCCCAGCGATCCGGGACCTCCGGGTGCTCGCCCACTGCGGCCCAGGTCGCCACGGGCGTGACCGTCGCGTCGGTCTCGTACCGGAGCATCCCGGCGAGGTCCGCGCCGATCAGCCTGCCGGCCTCCTCCGTGACGGCGCCGAAGAGCACGGTCGGAGGCGCACCCTGTGCGATCAGCGTCGCCACGCGCCGCAGCGCGGCCTGCTCGCCGGTGAGCCGCCCCGTCTGAGATCGCGCCTCGGCGTTCGAGATCGCCGTCGCGACCAGGTCCGTGAACGCGGCGAGCCTCGCCTCGGCGTCCGCCGGCGGCCGGCGGTCGCCCTTCGAGGAGGCGATCATCACCCCCCAGAGGCGCTGGTCGACGACGATCGGAGCACCCACCGACCAGCGGAACCCCCGCTCCCGGGCCACTGCGGCCGAAGGGCCGGACGCATCCTCGTAGCCGTCCATCCGCGCGGGCTGCCCGGTCTGCAGCACCAACCCCGCGACGTTGTCGCCTTCGAGGCTGACCAGTGAGCCGACCGGTATCGGATCTCCGGCGCGATTCCAGCCGGCCACCCCCGTGGCCATGCCGTCAGGCTCGTACCGCGCCATCGACGTCCACTCGACACCGAAGAGCAGGCCGACCTCACGCGCGACCGCCGCGAACACCTCGGGCGGCGGGACCCCGCGGGCGACCAGCGTCGCCACGCGCCGCAGTGAGGCCTGCTCGTCCGCGAGCCGGGCGAGCTCGTCCCGGCTCGCGGTGTTCGAGATCGCGGTGGCGACGAGCGACGTGAACTCGGCGAGGCGCTCCTCGATGTGGCCGGGCAGCGGCTCGCCATCGGTCGAGTTGGCCGACATGGCACCCCAGACCTCGCCGTCGACGATGATCGGAGCGCCCGCGCACGCGCAGATGCCGGTCTCACGGGCCGCCCTGGCGATCGTTCCGGGAATGCCGCCGAAGTCGTCGATCCGCGCCGCGCGGCCGGTCTGCAGGACCCGCGCGCAGATCGACGGACCGTCGAGCGGCCAGTGGGAACCGGGTTGAAACGGATGCGGACGCTCGCCCCAGGCGCCGACCCCGGTCACGGCCCGGCCGTGCTCGTAGCGCCAGACCACGACGAGCGGGAGGCCGACCACCTCGGCCACCTCCCTCGCGATCGCCGCGAAGACCTCCGCCGACGCCGCCCCCCCGGCCACCAGGATCGCGACCCGGCGCTGCGCCGCGAGGATCGCCTCGTGCTCGTGCCGCAACCGCTCGCCGCGGACGCGCTCCCCGGCGTCGGCGAACGCCACCACGGCGCCGCGACCCTCGGGCATCTCGATCGGCACCGAGACGTATGAGACCGCAAACAGCGAGCCGTCGCGCCGGGCGAACCAGTCGAGGTCGCTGGAGACCATCTCCCCCG
>JBEEHT010000125.1:0-4442 GCA_041167545.1 Verrucomicrobiota bacterium | reverse complement strand
AACCGCCGTTTTAGTGGTCGGCGGTTTGTAAACCGCCGCTCCTTGAGGTCGTATCTATTTTCGTGGCGGGCTCGGACTTTCGATGGGGCTCGGCTCGATGTCCGGCGCGTAGTCCAGCGGCGGCGTGGGGCTGACGGTAGCTGCGGGTACGGGAGTCGGCTCCGGCGTTAGAAGCGCGCCGCTCTTCGTCATCAATTTTCCATTCGGCGCCGTCACATCCTCGACGCGATACAAACTTCCGCCGCGCGTCACGCCGTCTTTCGCCTCCGCGAATTGGGAATGGCGAAAGAATTTGTCCATCTCTTCCAGGTGAAACGGCCGCGAGCCGCGCCGGCCGAATACCACGGTTTGCCCGCCGGTTTCATCCACCACTCGATCGCGTTCGAGGCCGCGCGAAACGGCAATCGTTTCGCCTTTGGTCGGATAGGTGGCGATCAATCTCGGATTTGGTCGCGGACTGAATCCTTGCGCGCCGGGAACGGTGTCGGGCGAAATGAGTTGCACCACGCGCAAGCCGTTGCGGCCATCCGCGACGAGCGCGAATTGCGACGCGCTCACGCTCCCGATCTGCACTGCGCGCGTGTCGTTGAGCAGGCCGCCGGCATTGAACATTTGATCGAGCCGCGGCCGCTCCGGATTCTCCACGTCGATGATCGCGAGGCCTTCGGGCCCGTTCGCGACATACGCATAAGTCCGCGCGACATAGAGCCGGCCCGGATTTCCCAGCCGAACCACGGCGCCTGAAATTGGAACAGGCCGGTACGGATCGGTGATGTCGAGAACCTTGAGCCCTTCATCGTCGGTCACGAACGCGTAACGGAATTGGATCGCGACGCACTTCGGATTGCGCAGGAAATTTCCGGTGTATTGGCCGGCCAGGACCGGATGCATCGGATCGGTGCAATCGATCACGAACAATCCGCGCGGCGTCGTCATGTAGAGGCGGTGGCCGGTTGCGGTGACGAAACTCGCGCCCGTCAACGCGCCGTCGGGATTGTAGGTCACGTCGCGTTTCAGGAAATTATTTTCGGGATTGCCGTCAACGAGCGTCGCAACATTCGATCCCACCAGTCCCTCTTCGCGATCGGAGACATAAACGAACGCGTAAAACATATCGATCGGCTGCTCTTCGTTTTCCGGAAGACGAACCCTCGCGGGATCGAGCGCAAGCGTGCTCGGGATCGCGACCGACGTCGCGTACTTCGTGTTCACGCGAGTGCGTTGCCCGAGTGGAGAGACCGGCGCGCTGACGATGCGTTCCGAAAATCCTTTCTGATCGATGTTCGCCACGTCGAACACCTCGAAACCGCCGGGCCCGTTCGCGGTGTAGAGATATTCGCCACGCAAGACGATGTCCTGGATGTCGTGGCCGCTGTGCTCGTGCGCTTCCTTCAGAATCGAACCGGCTTCGATATGCTTCCGGTAATTATCCGGATAAGCGAGCTTGTGGAGATGGCTGCCGATCGCGGCCTGTGGTTCGTCCGATTCCGTCCAGATGACGGCGTGCAATCCCTCCCGGCCTTCGCCGACGTAAGCGTAGCGGCCGAAGAAATTCACCGTGCCGGTGCCGAACCCGAGGAGCTGCGTCATCCAGGCGTTGTTGTCGTTGTTCTTCGAGAGATGGCAGTCGGTGCAGTTCTTCGTGGTGCCGACGCTGCTCGTGGTGTGCGGGAAGTGCGGGTTGAAGGCCTGGCCGCTGTAACCTTCCGCGGAAAACGTCTGGGCCTGCGAGTAAACCCATTCGCGGTTTGCATTCTGCGAACTCACCACGACTGCGCTCGACGATCGCAAAACCGCCATCCGGTTTTTCTTCACCGTCCCGTCGATCCCGAGCATGAAGACGTCGTCGCGCACGACCTGCGGATTGTAGGTCGTGTAATTTCGGTCGGTGACGCCTTCGAATTTATTCTGCGGCACGCGCTGGTTCGCTTTCATCGGCAGGTGGCAGCCGAAGCAGCTTGTCGCCCACGAGGTGTGGCAGATCTGGCAATCCATCGCGCTGTTATCGTGCGCGAGTTTTATCCGGCGATCGGCTGGATCGGCCGGCACGCCGCCCCAGGTTTTGCCGTCGCGCATCAGCGTTTTCGCGTAGGCCGACTTCGGATTGTAATGCGAGGAGAGGGGATCAACCGTGTCGATCGTCTGCGGCACTTCCCAGCGCGTGTCGGGGGACATGATCGATTGCTGGTAAAGCTTCGCGCCTTCCCAGACGAAGCGCGGGCCCCACGGCGTGTTGCTGTTGTTCGCGAGATCGACCTGGCCAGCGTTGCCCGAAGTGATCAGCGTCGGCCGCCGATCGACCGTACCGTGGCAATCGATGCAATTGATCGTAGTGGCGTTGCGCGGCTCGCCGTAAAGCTGGCCGTTGCCGTGCACGTCCTTTTCGAAATGGCAATCGGCGCACTGCATCCCGTGCGCGAGATGGACATCCTTCAAGTGCACGGCCTTCGCGAATTTCTGCGGATCGTCGTGCGCGATTTTGTTGTCGCGCAGATCGAGAAGGTTGCCTTTGCGATCGTGTTTGAAGATCGCGCGGAACACCCAGCCGTGCCCGTGATAATCGGCAAACTGGGTGTGCTTCAGCTTCGGGTTTAACTCCGAGACCTTGTCGAGAAACTCCTTGTCCCCCCAAAGACCTTTCGCCGCGGCCGCCTCGGGATTGCTTTGCGTTTCGATCACCAGCTCGTCATCGGTGGGGTTACGCTGCTGCTTCGGATACATCACTTCGCCATCCGTCTCCTGGTCCCACCAGATGTAACCGAGATACGGATTCACGAAGAGATTGCCCTGGTGCATGTGGCAGTTCATGCATTGGCTGGAAGGAATCGAACGCGTGAACTGATGCACGACCGGATGCCCGCGCTCGTTTTTCGGAATGGTTTTGTCCGCGGTGAAACTAAGTCCCTGATGGCCATACTTGCTCCACCAGCCGGAGTTGGTGGGCGAACGATCGTTCGCGTAAACGACGTGGCAGGCCGAGCAGCCGCTCGATCGATAATCGCCCGCGTGATCGTTCGAACCGAGGAAACCGAGGAGTGGATCGTGCAGTCGCGTTTTTTGCAGGCCTAGAAAAACGGGATCGGTCCGGTTGAGCGAGCCGAGGCCGCGCTCGGACAGGCGGCGAAGCGGTTTGCCGTTTGGTTCTTCGGTCGTGGGAATGCCGAGCTGCAATTGTTTTTCGCCGCCCTTCTCGAAAATGCGCAGGATGTTTCCGGGATTGCTGAGATTGAATCGCGGAAGCGGATCGAGAAACGGAAGTATGCCGCGAAGCCTCGTGTCTTCCGGCGTGACCGGTGTGTAGTTGAGGAGCCGGAGCGGCGCGCCATCCGCGCCGTAGGCCTGGCCGAAGCGATAATTTTTCAGGTAAAACCCGCTATTGTTGTAGAGCGCCGCGCCCCAAAGCATCGCGCCGTGATTCATCATGCTGTGATCGACGTTGCGAACGATCTCGTCGTGGCAAAGGCCGCAGGCCTGTTTCGCCACGCGCAGATCGCCGGGGTTAATGAACCGGATGAACTCGGGCGATTCGTGATTGAGCCAGACGTTGGAGTTCGGCGGATTGGCGGAGGTCTTCCAGAATTCCTTATTCATGGGAAGGATGTGCGCCTGCTCTTTCGTCAGCCCGCGCGCGGGATTTCCGCCGTGGCAATCGGTGCAACCGAGGACGACGTGCGAAGCCTGGTGCATGGGCTCGACACCGTTGTGGCATTGGTTGCATCCGGCGCTCTTGGCGTCGGCGGCGGTCTGAGATTGGTCGATCCAATTTTGGCGAGGGCGGCTTGCCGGTTTGGTGGCGGAGAAATCGGGAGGAAGAGCGGTTGGCGGGCCGTAGCCGGTGGTGGGTTGCTCCTGGCCAAAAACGCCACGCGCCAGAAGTAGCGAGATCAGCGCGGCAGGGTAGCGCGCGCGTCTCGCGCGTTGGTTTTGGCGTCTCGCCAAAACAATCTTTTCATTAAACTTCGCCGGCGGTGACAAGACCGGCGCAAAAAAAGTTCGCGATCGCGAGGACGCGATCGCCAGCACGCGAGACGCGCGCGCTACCCAGAGCTGTGATACAAGGCGCTTCATTCAGTAGGTCAGCGTCAGCGTCAAGATCCAGCTATACAAAAAATCATCCACCTTCCCCGCGCTCGGCCCCGGATAACCAAAAACCGGATTCGTGTTCGCGCGATAAATGTCCCGATACCCTGCGCCCGGAACCAAAAACCCGGCGCCCGCCGTAAAGATAATGTTGTTCGTTAGGAGCGGCCGGTATTGAACCCCGAGACTGCAATCGAGCCCGATCGCATTGTTCGTGTGGTTCGTGAACAACACCTGCCGGATCGTTTCCGTCTCGGCCATCCAAATGTAATTCACGTTCACGAACGCCTTCAGTTTCGGCGTGATGTCCGCATCGTTGCCGTACCCGACAATGATCGTTCCCGGATTCACGAAGTTCGATT
>JBEEHT010000124.1:0-2813 GCA_041167545.1 Verrucomicrobiota bacterium | reverse complement strand
CGGGTCATGCCGGCGAAGGGAGTGCAATGACCGAATCCGACACACCATCCTGGGGCATCGACCCCGTCCCCGAGCGCCTCCGCGTGCTGGGCGTCCTCGACGGGCTCCTGCTCTGGTCGAACCTCTCCGTCTCGCTGCTCGTGATCGTCGCGGGCGCGTTCCTCGTGCTGCCGCCGGCGCAGTTCGGGCTCGCGCTGTCGCTGCCGGTCGCCCTAGGCGCGATCGTCGCGGCGGCGCTCGTCGGCAACCTCCTGCTCGGCCTCGGCGGCCTGATCGGCGCCGACGCCCGCGTGCCGACGATGGTGCTGATGCGCGCGCCGCTCGGGCGGCGCGGCTCGTACCTGCCGACGGCGCTCAACATCGTGCAGTGCCTCGGGTGGTCCGTCTTCGAGCTGATCATCATCGCGACCGGAGCGAGCGCGCTCTCGCAGCAGCTGTTCGGCTTCGGCGGCGTGCCGTTCTGGAAGATCCTCTTCGGTGCGATCGCGACCGGGCTCGCGTTCCTCGGCCCGGTCGGGTTCGTGCGCAAGTACGTGCGGAAGTTCGCGATCTGGGTCGTGGTCGTGTCGCTCGTCTACCTCTCGTGGTGGTCGCTGCACGGGCAGCATCCGGTGTCGCTCTGGCATCGCGGCGGCGCGCACGCGTTCTGGCCCGGGTTCGACCTCGTGCTCGCGTCGATCATCAGCTGGACGCCGCTCGTCGCCGACTACACGCGCTTCTCCCGCTCGCGCGCCGCCGGCTTCTGGAGCGCGGGGCTCGGCTACTTCATCCCGACGATCCCGCTGTTCGCGCTCGGAGCGGTGATCGCCCTCTCGCGCCAGATCAGCGACGCGCCGGGCCTCTTGACCGCGGTCGCGGCCGGCGGAGCGGCGAGCGTGCTCGCGCTGCTCGCGCTCACCGTCGACGAGAGCGACGAGGCGTTCGCGAACGTCTACTCCGGCGCAGTGAGCTTGCAGAACCTCGTGCCGCGCGTGCCCCAGCGCATGCTCGTGGCCGGCTTCGCCGCCACTGCGACGATCGGTGCGCTGTTGATCGACCTGCGCAACTACCAACCGTTCCTCTACCTGCTTGGCTCGTTCTTCGTGCCGCTGTTCGCGGTGCTGCTCGCCGACTGGCTGCTCGCCGGGCGGCACTACGAGCCCGACGACGTGTTCCGCGTTCCGGAGGTGCGGGTCGAGATGGTGGGCGCCTGGCTGGCCGGTTTCTGCCTCTACCAGTGGCTCTATCCGCAGGGGCCGAGCTGGTGGACCGACCTCATAGCGCACACCCATCCACACGCGTTGCCGTGGGGAGGCGCCTCGATTCCGAGCTTCGCGGCGGCATTCGCGCTCGCCGCGGCTGCGCGGCTGCTCGCGAGGAGGCCGATTCTCGCGAGCGCGTGATCACGCTCATCGGGAACCTCTCGCGTGACCTTCGGCCCGGCCGGCCTCCGAAGGCCGGCGGCGGGCCCTTCCACGGGGCCCGCGCGCTGCAGCGTCTCCGCGTGCCGGCCCGCGTGATCGCCCGCTGCGCCGAGGACGACCGCGAGGCACTGTTCCCGCCGCTCGTGCGGCTCGGGACGCCGGCCCGGTACGTGCACGGCGAGTCGACGAACACGTTCTCGTTCTCCTACGACGGTGACGTCCGGACGATGTCGATTGAGACGCTCGGCGACGTGTGGCAGCCGGACGACGTCCCGGGGCTGCCATCGGGCCGTTGGGTTCACGTCGCGCCGCTCGTCCGCGGCGAGTGGCCGCTCGAGACGATCGCCGCGCTCGCGCGGAAGCGGCGCGTGTCGTTCGACGGACAAGGGCTCGTGCGCGTGCCGGAGATCGGGCCACTGCGGCTCGACGACGACTTCGACCGAGAGATCCTCCGTCACATCTGGGTGCTCAAGCTGGCGGACGAGGAAGCGGAGGTGCTCGGCGACCCGGGAGCGCTCGGCGTGCGCGAGGTGCTCGTCACGCATGGTTCGCGGGGCTCGACGATCTACTACGGCGGGACGAGCGAGCATGTGCCGGCGCGCGCGGCCGGCACCGATCCGACCGGCGCAGGCGATGCGTACGCGACCTCCTACATCGTCGCCCGGAACGCAGGCTTCTCCCCGACCGGCGCGGCTCGGCGCGCCACCGCCGTTGTTGCTTCGATGTTGGCTCGATGAACGTCCTCGTCGCCACCGTCGCGGGCTCGTTCGCCGTCGATCTCGACACGGACGAGGTCGAGCCGTGGTCCGGCGCGGTCTCGCCGCCTCCCGCGCCCGTCCTCAACCTGCCGCGCGTGGTCGCAGCCGCGGCCATGGGTGCGACGGTCGTAGCCGTCGTCGACGCGAAGCCGCCGATCCTCGTCTCGCACGACAGCGGCTCGACCTGGCGCGAGTCCGGCCGCGGGCTGCCACCGGGCCGCGCGATCGCGATCTCCGACGACGATCCCGACCTGCTCGTCTACGCGGGTCGCAACCTGCTCTACGTGTCGCGGAACGGCGGCGTGTTCTGGAGCGCGCTCGCGCTCGAGTTGCCCGAGATCGAACGACTCGAGATCAGAAGCTGAACTGGCCGCGCGCGACCGTGACAGCGCAGCCGCCGACGACGACGCGCTGGATCTCCTCCGCGCTGCCGTGCGCCTCCGCGTAGAGCGTCGAGGGTCGGTTGATCTCCGCGCCCTGCGTGATCTCGATCCGCTCGCCGAAGGGGATCCGGCCGTGACGCGCGAGGTGCACCGCGAGCGGGCCGGCGGCCGACCCGGTGGCGGGGTCTTCGTTGACACCGTGGGTCGGGGCGAACATCCGCGTCTTCCAGCGCTGGCCGTCACGCGCAAAGCAGTTGACCGCGTCCGGG
>JBEEHT010000123.1:0-11910 GCA_041167545.1 Verrucomicrobiota bacterium | reverse complement strand
AAAACGGCGGTTTGTAAACCGCCGCTCCTTGGATTGTGTTGGAAACCACTATCCTTTATGCGCCAGGCAGGCTTCGATAAAGCCTTTGAAAAGCGGGTGTGGCTTGTTCGGCTTGCTCTGGAATTCCGGGTGATACTGACACGCCAGAAAATAAGGGTGATCGCGCAGTTCAATCAGCTCGGCGAGCGCGCCATCCGGTGAAGTTCCCGAAATGGTGAATCCTTTTTCGCCCATCGTTTCCCGATACTTCATGTTGAACTCATAGCGGTGCCGATGCCGCTCGAGCACTTCACCGCCGCCGTAGATTTTTTCCGCCACGGTTCCGTGCGCGATCTTCGTCGGCCACGTCCCCAGCCGCATGGTCGCGCCTTTGTTTTTCACATCGCGCTGGTCATCGAGCAGGCAAATGACCGGATCGGCCGCGTTTTCGTCAAACTCGGTGCTGTTCGCTTTTTCGAGCCCGCAAACGTTTCGCGCGAACTCGATCGTCGCCACCTGCATCCCGAGACAAAGCCCGAGGTACGGTACTTTATTTTCCCGGGCAAAACGCGCCGCGCTGATTTTCCCTTCCACGCCGCGCTCGCCAAATCCGCCAGGGATAAGAACGCCCGCGACATCTTTGAGATGGCCGTCGACGCCGCCCTCAAGCGATTCCGCGTCGATCAGCTTGAGATCGATCCCGCAATCCTGGCTCGCAGCCGCATGCGTCAGCGATTCGTAGATGCTCTTGTACGCGTCCTGCAAATCGATGTATTTCCCCACGACCGCGATCTTGACCTGTTTCGTCGGGCTGATGACGCGCTCTACGAATTTCCTCCAGTTCGTCAGATCCGGCGGCGGCGCTTCGATGTGGAGCAACTCGCAAACAAGATCGTCGAGACCTTCCTCGTTCAACATGAGCGGCATCTCGTAAATCGTGTGCTTCACATCGCGGGCTTCGATCACGCCGCGCAGCGAAACGTTGCAGAACATCGAGAGCTTCTGCCGCAACTCGACGTCGAGCGGATGTTCCGTGCGGCAAAGGAGGACCTGCGGTTGCAAACCGATCTCGCGCAATTTCGCGATGCTTTGCTGAGTGGGTTTCGTCTTCAACTCGCCCGCCGCGCGAATGTACGGAACGAGCGTCACATGGACGTTCACCACGTTCTGCGAGCCTACTTCGAGGATGAATTGCCGGATCGCTTCCAGGAACGGCAGACCCTCGATGTCACCCGTCGTGCCGCCGATTTCCGTGATCACGATGTCGGCTTTGCTCTCCGCTGCGACTTCGCGAATGCGGTTCTTGATTTCGTCGGTCACGTGCGGAATCACCTGCACGGTTTTGCCGAGATAATCGCCGCGGCGTTCCTTCAGGATCACGTTTTCGTAAACCTGGCCGCTGGTCAGATTGTTGTGGCGGGAGAGGACGCAGTTGGTGAAGCGCTCGTAGTGGCCGAGATCGAGATCGGTCTCGGCGCCGTCGTTCAGCACGTAAACTTCGCCATGTTGAAACGGGTTCATCGTGCCCGGATCGACGTTCAAGTAAGGATCGAACTTTTGGAAGACGACTCGCAGACCGCGCAGCTCGAGGAGCGTGCCGAGCGAAGCCGCCGCCAGGCCTTTGCCTAACGAACTCACTACTCCGCCCGTAATAAAAATGTATTTCATTTCCGCTTTCTCCGACCTGTAGCCGTCGCCCTGTGGGCGACGCGACGGCGACCAACGTTGCGGGCTCGCTCCCGCGCTTCGCACAGCGAAGCTGCTACAGCTTCAGCGTCTTCCGGAGTATCGACGCCGGGCGATCCGCTGCCAGTTATGACTACCTGAATTCTTACGCCATTCTCCAGCGCGCGCAATTGCTCCAGCGATTCCGCGCGCTCCAGCGGCGACGTTTCCCAGCGAACGAAACGAAGCAGAAGCTCGCGGGTGTAACCGTAAATGCCCTGGTGGCGAAGATACAAGGAGGGGCGCCGGCCTTTTAAGTCGGCGGTTTGTAAACCGCCGCTCCTTGATGCTGGAATCGGCGTGCGAGAGAAGTAGAGCGCTTCGCCCTTTTTATTAAGCACGACTTTGACTTGGTGCGGTGACTCGGCTTCGGCCGGATCGGCGAACGGATGCGCGGCCGTGATCATTTCCAGTTTTCGATCCCGTTGCAGCGCGCGCACGAGGCGATCGATCAGGGGC
Organism: Verrucomicrobiota bacterium; assembly: GCA_041167545.1. Lineage (GTDB taxonomy): Bacteria > Verrucomicrobiota > Verrucomicrobiia > Chthoniobacterales > UBA10450 > AV80. Next base: position 9,747 of record JBEEHT010000123.1, on the reverse strand, counting down.
GGATCGATCAGCGGCTCGTCGCCTTGGATGTTAATGATATGCGCGAATTCCTTCATCTTCGACGCGATCTCGGCGATCCGATCGGTGCCGCTCGCGTGATTTGCCGAAGTCATCGCAACTTCAGCGCCCCAATCGAACGCCGCCTCGGCGATCCGGAAATCGTCCGTGGCAATAATGAGCCGATCCAAACCTTTTGCGCGCCGGCAGCGTTCCCAGACATGCCTAAGCAATGGTTTGCCCGCGATGGGGTGAAGCATCTTTCCCGGAAAACGCGTCGATCCCCAGCGCGCGGGAATGATGCCAACGGCCTTACTCATCATCGGCCCTCCGAGAGAATGATCTCGGCGGCGTGGGCGAGATCGCGCGCGACCCAATCGGCGCCGCAATTCGTTTCGCCGGCGCCGTACCCGGTTTGCATCAGGATAGTGCGCACGCCTGCGTTCCGTCCGCACTCGATGTCGCTCGCCTTGTCGCCCACGAACCACGAGCGGGAAAGATCCAAATGATGGTCTCGTTGCGCTTCGAGGACCATTCCCGGTGCGGGTTTGCGTCGCGTCGAGTTTATCCCCGGCAGATCGGGACAATGATAACTGCCATCCAGCAACCCGTCCCCGAGCTGACGCAAAAATTCCGCTTCCACCGCCCGATAATCTTCCTCGGTAAAATAGCCGCGGCCCACGCCGCTTTGATTTGTGATCACGACAAGTTTGTACCCGTTCGACTTGAGCTGCCGCAGCGCTTCGGCCGCACCTCGAAAAACTTCTACGTCTTTTGGATCGCCGCAGTAATCGACATCGCGCATGAGCGTTCCATCGCGGTCCAGAAAAACAGCCGGCGCGGTCTCGTTAGACGAGACTGTCATTTTGAAAGCTCGCCACGAGTTCTTCGCGAGTGACGGTCGCGGTTCCGAGCTTGCCAACGACAACCGCGCTGCCGTGATTTGCGATCTCGGCTGCTTCAACCGGAGTCGCGTCGCAACAAAGCGCGAGAGTGAAGAGCGCAATCGCGGTGTCGCCCGCGCCGGAAACGTCGAAGACCTGACGCGCTTTCGTCGGGATATGATGAGGCGGTTTGCCCCGCTCAAAAAGCATCATCCCGTGCTCGCCCAGAGTGATCAGCAACAGTTTTGTTTTCCATTTCCGGAGCAGGATCTTGCCGGCCTCGAGGAGCCTTTTGTCCTTTTGCGGCGGATCGACCGGATCGCTCCACGGAATCCCAGCGGCGAGGAAGGCTTCGTTACGATTCGGCTTTACCGCGGTGACATTTTCCCACGCGATCGGATGCTGGGGATTCGGATCTCCTGAAACAATCTTGCCGGCTTTGAGGGCGTGGCCGCAGATTTGCCGGACGAGTTCCGCGCTGAGAAACCCCTTGCCGTAATCTTCGAAAATAATGGCGTCGATCTTGGGGAGAGCGCCGCGAACGCTTTTCACAATTCGCGATACCTGCGCCGGGGAAGGGGATCGAAGCTGTTCCCGATCCACCCGAACGATCTGCTGATTGCGGGCAATGATGCGGGTCTTCACGATCGTCGGAAACTCAGCGTCTTCGATTGTGTCGGCCGTATCGATTTTTTGCTCGGCCAGAAGCTTACGCAGTTGGCGGCCCCCGCGATCCGCTCCGATCATTCCGATGACGGCGGCGTTCTCGATGAATTCCCGGAGATTGCGCGCGACGTTCGCCGCGCCGCCCGGATAAAAGCTCTCGCCGGTGACTTCGACCACGGGCACGGGCGCTTCCGGCGAAATCCGGCCGACCTTGCCCCAGACGAATTCGTCCAGCATCAAATCGCCGATAACCAGAACGCGCTTGGCTTTCGCTCGCGAAAGGACTTCCTTCAGGCGCCGCGCATTCATGAAGACAGTCCCCGCCACGTGAAAAGAAATCCAGGCGAATGCCGCCAGCCGGCGACGTTGGTGCGATTCAGAGTCAAAATCTTAAGCGGGTAAATTTGTGCGGCACAGACTTCTGCTTAGTGTTAGCCATTAATCCTGAATACGAAGGCGAAATCAACAGTCGAAGCTCGCAATGATCTCATTCGCTAAAATTTCCAAACTCACCATCGCCCTCATCGCAAGCCTCGCGCTCTGTGCCCACGCCGCGGAGGCTCCGAAGCGCGTGGACATCAAACAACTCTCCAAAAAGGTCGATGACGTCGTGGTTCCGCTGCCTAACGAGGTTTTCGGCGCGCTCAATAAACTGGGCGGCGTCAACTGGCGCGAGTATGTCCGGAACGACAAGGGGAGTAATTTTACGGAACGGCCGCGCATCGCGCTCTTGCTTGGCGCGGTGATCGCTGACGGTTTCATCGCGGTCCAGGCGGAGGACGCGCCGACCGTTAAGGAAATCGGGCAGCGTGTTCTGGCCCTGGCCAAGGGAATCGGCGTCGGCAATTCGATCACGCCGCATGCCAAGGCGATCACGGAAGCCGCCGACAAACGGAACTGGGTCGGCGTCCGGCAGGAACTCGATCGCACCCAAAATAGCGTCCAGCAGGCGATGAACGAGGTCCACGACGAAAAGCTCTCTCAACTCGTTAGTCTTGGGGGTTGGTTGCGCGGCACGGAAGTATTAACGGCCGTGGTGAACAAGCGCTATTCGCAGGAGGGATCCGAACTTCTTCACCAACCCGACTTGCTGGTTTACTTCGAGAACAAACTGCAAGGAATGCCCGAGTTTAATCTAAAATTGCTCCAGGATATTCATGCGGCATTGGTCGAAGTGAAACCACTCATCGATGTGGGCGACGCACACATTTCGGCGGCTTCGGTCAAGAAAATCAACGAGATCACGACCCGTCTGGGCGATGCGATTACAAAGAAAACCCCCTAGCATCCAAATGACCGAAATCTTGAAAACAGCGTGGCGAGCGAGCTTTGCGATCGCCCTCGCTTTTGCCTTCGCCCCGGCAGGCTCTGCCTCAGTGGATGATGCGCAGTCTTTCGCGCTCCAGGCCGCCGAGCCTTACGTGAAAGAGGGCTTCCAGGTGCGCGAGGATTATTGGGGCGGAGATCTGGGCGTGAGCGAGAAGAAGGCGGTCCGCCAGCAACTCTTCAAGGGAAACGAATATTGGTTCTGGCTCGGGACCGAAGTGGAAGCAGCCAAGGTCTCAGTGCACGTTTACGATTCCGAAGGCAAACTCGTCGAGCAGCCGGATGGGTGGCAGAAGGGACATTTCGCGGCGGCGCATATCATGCCGAAAAACACCGGCAGCTATTTTATCATCGTCGAGATCGAGCAATCGCCGGAAGAACGCACCCACTGGGCGCTGGTTTACGGATTCCGCTAAATGAACCGTTCTCGCCAGGGAACGGCGGCTTGCCACCGCCGGGGCGATTTGGAAATCGCCCTTCCTTGTCATGACTGAAACGCGCACGCTCCAGTTCGATAGCGCGCGGTCCGTGCAGTCGCTCTATGCGAACGATCTCAAACTCTTGAAGACACTCGAAGATTCTCTCGGCGTGAAGGTCACGACCCGCGAAGGCTGGGTGAAACTCGAAGGTGAACCCGAGCAGATCGAGCGGGCTCAGCGGGTCTTCGAACAATTGGAGCAGGCGCGGCAAAAGGGCGTCGATATTCACAAACACGAATTCAGCTACGCGCTCAATTCCGTGGCCGAGTCGCGCCCCGACAATCTCAACGACGTGGTGGACGTGAAGATTTCCACCTCATCGCGCAAACCGCCGATCATCGCTCGCACGATCGGGCAGCGCAATTACGTGGAGGCGATCCAGAAACACGACATCGTCTTCGGCATCGGTCCCGCGGGCACCGGGAAAACTTATCTGGCCGTCGCGATGGCGGTGGCGGCGTTGAAGAAGGAACAGGTCAGCCGCATTATCCTGACCCGGCCCGCCGTGGAAGCCGGCGAGGCGCTCGGTTTTTTGCCGGGCGATCTCCAGGAAAAAATCACGCCTTATCTCCGGCCGCTTTACGATTCGCTGCGCGACATGATGGATCCGGAGGAGATCGAACGCTCGGTCGCGCGGCAGACCATCGAAGTGGCGCCGCTTGCCTACATGCGGGGACGCACGCTCAGCAACGCATTCGTGATCCTGGACGAAGCGCAGAACACGACCACGGAACAAATGTTCATGCTCCTGACCCGGATGGGGCCAAACTCGAAATGCGTGGTGACCGGCGACGTTACCCAAATCGATTTGCCTTCCAACAAGCGCTCCGGATTGGTCGAGGCGCTCCAGGCTTTGAAGAATGTGCAGGGGATTTCGTTCGTTTATTTTACCGAACGCGACGTGGTGAGGCACGAGTTGGTCCGCGCCGTGATCAGCGCCTATCAGCAGCATCGGTCGCCGGCTAACGTCGGCGGGATTTCGGCCCGCAAGTAACGCCATGTTCGATTTTCTAAAACGCAGCCAGCTCATCAAACGCGGTCTCGCTTCACGCAAACAACGGCGGCGCCGGAGCAAGAACGAATTGCTTCACAGTCTTGAATACACGGTTTGGATGAAGTGGGTTATTTTCGCTGCCTTCATCGCCGGTCTGGCGTTCCTGATTTTCGGCGGGCAGCAGCCGGAGCCGACGAAGAATTTCGTCATCGCGCTTCTGTTTTTCGCAACGGCGCTGACCCAACTTTGGATCAATCAGCCGACGACATTTCTCCGCAGTTCGCGCTTGCTCCTGGTCTTCGGCGTGATTTTCGTCCAACTCGCGGCGACCAAGATCCTGCTCGTCCTTTGCAATAGCGGCACCTTTACCTTTCTGCGACCGGAGACGGTGGGACTGATCGCGCCCTACGCTTTTGCGCCGCTTCTCCTCAGTGTTCTGCTCGGCCGCAACCACGGTCTTTATGCGTCGGTTTTCGTCAGCCTTTGGAGCAGCATTCTATTCGGCAAGGTGGACGCGCCGCTGCTCGTCTGCGGATTGATCAGCGGGTTCACCGCGGTTTATCTCACTCTCCAGGTGCGCCGCCGCAGCCGGCTGATCCGCGCCGGATTCGGAGTCGGGATCGCCATCTGGCTTTTGTCGCTCACGTTTGGCGGGATCGGGCCGATCGATTTCTTTTTACCCAACGGAATTGATTGGAAGATGATCGGAGTGCAAAGCGCGCTTGCCATCGGCAACGGCATTATCACCGCGACAATCGTGGGCGGAGTGCTGCCGATCTTCGAACATCTCTTTCAGGTCACGACCGACATTTCGTGGCTGGAAGCGTCCGATCTCAACCACCCGTTGTTGCGGCGGATGACGATCGAAGCGCCGGGCACTTATCATCACAGCCTGGTCGTGGCGAACCTGGCGGAGGCTGCCGCGGAAGGCATCGGGGCGAACGCGACGCTCTGCCGCGTTTGTTCGTATTTCCACGACGTCGGCAAACTGGTGAAGCCGGAGTATTACACCGAGAACATGAATTTCGAGCGGAACCCGCACGACGATCTCGCGCCGACGATGAGCGCGCTCATCATTATTGCGCACGTGAAGGAGGGAGTGGATTTGGCGTTGAAGCACAAATTGAATCAGCGGATTATCGACATCATCCAGGAGCATCACGGCACTTCGCTCGTCTTCTACTTTTACAAGCGAGCGCTGCAGCAACAGGAAGACGCCCGCACCGGCGGCAAGATCATGAACCTTCGCGAAGAAGATATTCCGGAAGTGCGCGAGGAAACTTTCCGTTACAGCGGGCCGAAACCACAGACGAAAGAGAGCGCCATTATCAGCCTCGCCGATATCGTCGAAAGCGCTTCGCGGAGTTTGGAGAAACCGACGCCTCAAAAGATCGAGCAGATGGTGACGGAATTGATCGGCCAGCGGATCGCCGACGGCCAACTGGTGGAATGCGATCTGACGCTCGCGGATCTGAACGTCATCGCGGAACGTTTTCGTTTCACCTTGATGACAATGCTTCACACCCGCATCGCGTATCCGAAACAGGACAGCAAGATCACGTCGATCCGCGACGAAGCGTTGCGGCCAGATGTGATGGTGGCCACCAGGAAACCGGAGAACGCGCCGCCAGTTTCGGCGGCGTGACTGTGAGCGAAGCGGCACTCGAACGTTTGCGCGGATGGGGAGCCGACACCGCCATCATTCTTGGTTCCGGTCTGAATAAGCTGGTGGACGAAGCCAAGGCGGAGAATTCGATTTCGTATTCCGAGTTCGGCGATCTGCCGAAGCCATCCGTCCCCGGGCACGCCGGCCGATTCGTTTGCGGAAACATAAAGGGCCGGCCGATCGTTTACGCCCAAGGCCGTGTCCATCTCTACGAAGGACATTCGGCGCGCGATATTACAGCGGGAGTCCGCCTCCTCGCGTCGGCCGGGATCAAGAAGTTAATCCTGACCAACGCTGCCGGAACGGCGAATAAAAATTTCGCTCCCGGCTCCTGGATGATGCTCGCCGATCACCTCAATCTCACCGGCACGACACCCTTGCTGGGTAGCGCGCAGTTCATCGACCTGACGGAAGCGTACTCAAAAAGTTGGCGAGAAAAATTTGCTCGCTCAGCCAAGTCGCTGGGCATCGTTTTGCACGAGGGCGTCTATGCGGGATTGCTCGGGCCGCAATACGAGACGCCGGCGGAAGTACGGATGCTGCGTTCGTTAGGCGCGGATGCGATCGGCATGTCCACCGTGCTCGAAGCGATTCAAGCGCGCACCCTAGGCTTGGAAGTCGCGGCGTTTTCCTGCCTGACAAATTGGGCGGCAGGAATTGGCACGGAGAATTTGAGTCACGAGGAAGTGCTGCAAACTGGGAAGGCGGCGGCCGGAACTTTCTTGCGCTTGCTGGACGACTGCCTCGGAACTTAGGGCCGGATCTCGATCGGTGTTCCATCCGGAACCGCTCGGAATATTTCTTCGATCTCGAAGTCGGTCACTGCGATGCAACCGGCAGTCCAATCGCTCCGCCGATGAAACGCTCCGATCCAGTTCCGCCCATTCGGGAGACCGTGGATCATGATGTCGCTTCCGGCGGAAAGACCCTGCGTCGCAGCGCGATCAATGTCCCTTTGTTCGGGATAAGAGATGTGCAAGGCAAGATGGTAGTCACTGTCTGGTTTGTGAAAGTCGATGGAGTAAATGCCTTCGGGTGTGCGCTGATCTCCCTCGTACTCCTTCGCGCGGACGGGTGCGCGGCCTAGGGCCACGCGATAGGTTTTCAGCGCGGTTTCTCCGCGCAGAAGAGTCAGACGGCGCGCCGATTTCTCGACAAGGATCCGGTCGGCGACAGCATCCCGGGGCAGGGGACTCAGGTTCAGATAGGCCGCGGCCATCACGGCGAGCGCGACCACGCAGAGAATCAGGAGAAAAACCAGAAGCAGTTTTGGCAAGCCGCGCAACCTCGTTACTGCGGCTCGATTGGTCTTCGCGCCCGCGGCTCGCGATCTTTCGTCGTAGCGGTGCTCGGGCTCGTCACGAACGGACCGCCCTCGAGCGGCGCGCTTTCCGAGAAAGCGACGTCGGGCATATCACTCGGCAAACCTTCCAGCGGAAATTCCTTTCGCAGTGGAAAGTAAGGATAGCCATCCCACATCAAAATCCGGCGCAGGTCCGGATGGCCGGCAAACTTGATTCCCATCATGTCGTAAATCTCACGTTCGTGCCAGTTGGCGGTGGGCCAAATGTCGGCAACCGACGCTACTTCGCCGGTGTCTTCGGAAACGCGGACCTTCACGCGCAAATGAATCGCCAGCGTCATCGAATAGAGTTCGTAAACGATTTCGAACCGCGGTTCTTCGCCGAAATTATCCACGCTTGTGATGTCGACGAGGTAATCGAACGAGAGTTCATCCCGGCAGAATTTCGCGACCTCGCGCAGGTCGGCCGGCAAAATAACGAAAGTCGTTTCGCCGCGAAACTCAGCCTTCTCCTGGATCTTGGGACCGAGAAGTTTTCCGAGCGACGCGAGAAGGTCCTGACCAGTCATGCCAACACGCCGTCGAGGCGATTCATCGTTTCGCGCTTCTGGGCGCGGAACGAACTTTCACCGGAAATCTTTTCCTGGAGCTTCATCAAACCTTCCAGCAACGCTTCGGGGCGGGGCGGACAGCCGGAAATGTAAACGTCCACCGGCAGGAGTTGATCGATTCCCTGCAGGACCGCGTAAGACCGATACATTCCGCCGGTCGAGGCGCACGCGCCCATCGCGATCACCCATTTTGGCTCGGGCATCTGCTCGTAGATCCTTTTCACGGCCAGCGCCATTTTGTAAGTGACTGTGCCGGCGACGATCATGACGTCGCACTGCCGCGGCGAAAACCGCATTACTTCAGCGCCGAAGCGCGCGATATCGAAACGGGCCGCGGCCGTCGCCATCAATTCGATCGCGCAACACGCCAGACCCATCGGCATCGGCCAGAGAGAATTTTTGCGCATCCAGTTCATGGCCGCGTCCAGACGAGTGAAGATGACGTTGCCTTCGATCTTGGAATCGTAGGCCGCGGGACGGATTTCGCGCATGGCGAAACACTAGGGTCGCCTCAAAGCCTCGCAAGAAGAATCAGAAAAGGAGAGCGACCGACTTCAACCCGCGGCCTGCAGCGGATATTCGGGCGCGAGATTGACGTGGCTGGAAGCGATAACTTCGTGCACGATTTTGCCCAGCTCCGCGGCTTCGTAAGGTTTCGCGATCACGCCGCGGAATCCGAAATCCTGGTAGCGGCTCATCGTCGCGTCCATTGCATAGCCGCTGGAAACAATCGCGTTCACGGTCGGATCGATCTCGATCAACTTCTTCAGCGCTTCTTTTCCGCCCATCCCGCCCGGAAGCGTAAGGTCGAGAATGACGGCGTCGAATCGTTCGCCCTGCTCAAGTTTTTGCCGGTAGATATCGACGCCTTCCAGCGCGCTCTCCGCTTGCGTCACTTGATAACCGAGACGCTCGAGCGTGAACTCGACGAGAGCGCGAATTGCTTCTTCGTCATCCACAATCAGAATGCGACCGGTGCCGGAAATGACCTGGTTCATTTGGCGCGGTGGCTCGACTGGCATCTCGTGATGCCTGAGAGCGGGGAGATAGAGAGTGAAGGTGGAACCGAAGTGGACCTGCGACTCGACGCAGATGAGCCCGTTGTGGTTTTTGACGATGGAATAAGTGGTGGCGAGTCCCAAACCGTTACCCTTGGGCTTGGTCGTGAAATACGGATCGAAAATGCGCTTGAGAACATTTTCCGGCATGCCGACGCCTTCATCGCGGATCGCGATGCGGATGTAATCGCCGGGCAGCAGATCGGGGATGGTGGGAGTGGAATCCGAGTTGTAGCTGAAGTTATCGCAGCTCACCCGCAACGTGCCGCCGTTGGGCATCGCCTGGTCCGCATTCACCACCAGGTTCGCGACGACCTGACTGATCTGTCCGGGATCGATTTCGGCCGGCCAGAGATCGGCGCCGAAAAGGAATTCGCTCCGGCTGTGCGTGCCGCGCAACGAGAAGCTGACCGTGTCCTGGATCAGTTTTCCGATCGACGCGGTCTTTTTGATCGGTGCACCGCCGCGCGCAAAAGTAAGAAGCTGCTGGGCGAGATCGCGCGCGCGCATCGAAGCGTTCTTTGCGTCGTTGAGGCGCGTTCCCATTTCGTCATCCGGCGGCAGGAGCAGGGAAGCCAGCGAAATATTGCCGATGATCGCGGTGAGGAGGTTGTTGAAGTCGTGCGCAATTCCGCCGGCGAGCAAGCCGAGTTGTTCCAGGGTCTCGGCTTTGCGTCGCTCGGCTTCATTGCGCTGACGTTCGGTGATGTCGCGGAAAACAAGCACCACGCCGGCGACTTCGTTTTTGCTGTCGCGAATGGGG
>JBEEHT010000122.1:0-60306 GCA_041167545.1 Verrucomicrobiota bacterium | reverse complement strand
AGTCAGACTCTTCTGAGCCGCCGAAGACAGCGCGCCTGCTCGACGGCATCCGTTCGCCCGCCGACATCAAGGCGCTCCACGAACACGATCTGCCGCAGCTTGCCCAGGAAGTCCGCGACGAGCTGATCAAGGTCTTGTCGCAAACCGGCGGTCATCTCGGCCCCAACCTTGGAGTGGTTGAATTGACGATCGCGTTACACCGCGTCTTTGAAACGCCGCACGATAAATTTGTCTTCGATGTCAGCCACCAGGGTTACGTCCACAAAATGTTTACTGGCCGGCTCGATCGCATTGGCACGATGCGGCAATACCAGGGATTGAACGGCTTTCTTCTCCGGACGGAGAGCGAGCACGATTGTTACGGCGCCGGACACGCCGGGACCGCGCTCTCCGCGGGCCTGGGCATGGCCGTCGGCCGGGATTTGCGCGGCGGGAACGAGAACGTCGTCGTCGTCGCCGGCGATGCCGCCTTCACCTGCGGGATCAGTTACGAAGCGCTCAACAATGCCAAATCACAAACGCGCCGCTTCATCGTTGTCTTGAACGACAACGAGTGGTCCATCGCCAAGAACGTCGGCGCGATCGCGAGCTACTTGAACAACATCGTGGCCAACCCGACCTACGCCGGCTTGCACGACAAAGCGCGGCGCTTCGTCGAAGCGATCGCCGGCCCGAGCGCGGTAGAGTTCGCGCACAAGGTCGAGGAAGGCGTGAAAAACCTGCTGCTCCCCAGCGTGATCTTCGAGGAATTGGGCCTGCGGTACTATGGGCCCATCGACGGCCACGATATTCCGCTGCTCACGAAAACTTTCGAGTTCCTGAAAAGCCAGGACGAGCCGGTCTTGCTCCACATCCTGACGAAAAAAGGGAAAGGGTACGAGCCGGCCATTGCCAAGCCGGATAAATTCCACGGGCTCGGAAAATACAAGATCGAGAGCGGCGAGACCGCCCCTGCGCCGACGCCCACTTATTCGGAAATAATGGGCCAGACGCTGGCGAAGTTCGCCGACTCGAATCAAAACATCGTCGCCATCACGGCTGCGATGCCGAGCGGGACCGGTCTCGGATTTTTCCAGGCCCGACATCCCACGCGTTATTTCGACGTCGGGATTGCGGAAGAGCATGCTGCGCTTTTCGCCTGCGGGCTGGCGACGCAGGGCCTGAAGCCGTTTCTCACGATTTATTCCACGTTCATGCAGCGCGCCTACGACATGATTATTCACGACATCGCGCTCCAGAATCTGAACGTCGCGCTCTGCATGGATCGCGCCGGCTTGAGCGGCGATGACGGACCGACGCACCACGGGCTTTTCGATATCGGTTACCTGCGGCACGTGCCGAATTTCGTCCACATGCAACCCAAGGACGAAGATGAATTCGTCGACATGCTCTGGACGATCGCGAATTACAATTCAGGTCCGATCGCGATTCGTTATCCGCGCGGCCCTGGGACCGGAGCGGTGCCCAAAGCAGCGCCGAAGCTGCTGGAGATTGGCAAAGCCGAAGTAGTTCAGCACGGCCGCGACGTCGCCATCTTCGGACTGGGCAACATGTTCGAGGTCGCCGAAGAAGCGGCTCGCAAGCTCGAAGAAAAAGGCATCTCGGTCGCGCTCATCAATCCGCGCTGGATCAAGCCGCTCGATCTCGGAACGATCGAGTTCTTCGCTCGCGGCGTCGAGGTCGTCTGCACACTCGAGGATCACGTGCTGCACAACGGCTTTGGCTGCGCCGTGATGGAGCATCTCCATTCGCAGATGATTCACACGCCCGTCGTGCGAATCGGCTGGCCCGATCAGTTCGTCGAACACGGAACGATCCCGATCCTCCGGAAAAAACACGGCATCACCGCGGATGCGCTCGTGGAAAAAGTGCTGCCACTCTTGAAGAAGAAGGGCGCCAAAGCCCAACCCAGCGCTGCGTGAGCGCAATCGAAACGTCCGGCCTGACGAAGATCTACCGGACCTACAAGAAAGAGAGCGGTCTGCGGGGATCGATCAAAGGTCTCGTTAGGCGAAAGTACGAGGAGGTTCGGGCAGCAGACGACGTTTCGTTTCAAATCGAAGAGGGCGAACTGGTCGGTTTTCTCGGGCCGAATGGCGCGGGCAAAACCACGGTGCTCAAGATGCTTTCCGGGCTTTTGAATCCGACCTCCGGCGAAGCGCGTGTCCTCGGATTCGTGCCGTGGGAACGGAGCAACGAAATGAAGCGGCAGTTCAGCCTCGTCATGGGCCAGAAGAACGCGCTCTGGTGGGACCTGCCCGCGCAGGAGTCGCTCGAACTCAATCGCGCCATCTACGGGATCGACCGTGCCCGGTTCAAAAAAGTCGTGGGCGGACTGAGCGAACTCCTGGACGTCCAGGACAAGATGAACGTCATGGTGCGCGAACTCTCGCTCGGCGAACGCATGAAAATGGAGTTGATCTCCGCTCTCATCCACGAGCCGCGCGTGCTTTTTCTCGACGAACCGACCATCGGCCTCGACGTCGTCAGCCAAAAACGCGTGCGCGAATTCCTCCGGCTCTACAACTCCGAGCACAAGATCGTGACGATGCTCACCAGTCACTACATGCAGGATATCGAGGAGCTCTGCGACCGCGTCATCATCATCGATCACGGCAAAATATTTTTCGACGGCCCGCTCAACTCGATCATCGACCGGTTCTCCGGCTACAAGATCATCAGCCTGACTTTCCAGACGCCGAGCGAGCGCGATTTTTCCCTGCTCGGTGAGGTCATCCAACAAACGCCGGTCTCGGTGCAGTTAAAAGTCCCGCGCGCGAAGGTCACGGAAACCTGCCGCCAGGTTTTGGAGGGATGCGCCGTGATCGATATCAACGTCCAGGAATTGCCGGTCGAAGAAGTGATTCGGCAGCTGTTCGGAGAGCGCGACACCTTGCGCGCTGCTCCCGAGCCGGCGCCTCTTCTGTAGCCGCTTCGCCTGTGCGAAGCGTCGGATGGCGCCGAACTACCTTCGGTAAAGCGCCTGCTTCAACTCGTGCGTGTAAGCGGGATTCAACTCAAACGCGGTCACCGGCATCTCCGCGATTTGCACTTCGTCGTAGTACGGCACGGTCTCCACGAATCCTGCCGACATGAGACTGTTCAACGTATCGGTCACGTCCTCGATCTCCATGTGGGTGCAATCCTGGATCTCAGCGCCCATCATCGCTTCGGTGAAACCAATCGCGCGGACGACTGTCGCTTCACGCCCGCTGAGTTTGATGTTCCGCATTCCAATTTTTTAGCAGCTTCCATACCGGCAGAATCGCTGCGGGCCGGGCTTAAATACCGAAGCTCGGAAGGATACTTTTTGTCATCGCGACCGGAAAAGAAGGGAACTGAGGCTGCCATCCGATCGCGCGAAGCCTCTGGTTGCTGACGCGCTTATTGCTTTCCCCGCGTTTGGGAGACGCCGCGGATTTTCCCTCCGATGGCAACGGCCGCTTCAGCTCCGCGCTGAGCCAGGCGTAAGCATCGCGCGGCGTGATCGGGTGATCGTCCACCACATTGTAGATTTCGCCTGCGAATTCCGTCCGCCGCTCGGCCAGGAGCAACAACGCAGAGACGATATCGTCACGATGAATCTGGTTAATGAAGCGGTCGCTCGGATCGATCACAGCCGTCCCCGCGAGAAATTTGCTCAGGAAAAAAGAACGGCCTGGGCCGTAGATGCCGCCGAGCCGCACGACGATGCCTCGATTCGAGAGAACCAATTCCTCTGCCTCCCGCAAAATCTTTCCTTTGGTGTGAGTGGGTTCGGCAGCACTGCGCTCATCCACAACGCTCCCATCCTTCTGCGCGTAAACGCTCGTGCTGCTGGTGAAAACAATCGTGGCGGTCGGGAACGCGGCGATGAGATTGCGCGCGCCCTCGAGATAAAGGCGCCGATATTCTTCCGCATCGCCGCCCCGCGAGCTGGCGCATTGCAGGACGACATCGAACTGTTGCGAATTCGCTGACACGGCCTCGCGATCGGCGAGATCGACTGCGCGAACTTGGTACGGCCGCTTCGAGAATTCGCCGGCGGATGCAGCCGAAGCGGTCCATCCTTCCACCTGCCAGCCGCGCTCGTGAAAAAGATTCGCGGCCGCTTCGCCCACGTACCCGCAGCCGGCGATCAGGATTCGCGACATCGAAGTCGCTAATTCGCGGCGGACGCGATCTCAATTTCGGCGAATGGATCCATCTGCGTCACCCGCACCTGTTTGAGCCGGATCAACTCGAGCAGCGCCAGAAAGGTGACGACGATCTCCACCCGCGACGCCATCTCGGCAAAGAGTTCCGAAAATTTCAGGCCCGCGCCGTCCGTGATCCGCCGCAGGATTTCATCGATCTTCTCCGACACCGTGAAATGCTCGCCGAACATTTCCTGCAAATCCTCCCGCGCCTCGATGCGTTTGATCACGGTCTGGAAGGCGTTGATCAATTGAAAAATGCCGACTTCGCCCAGCGCCAGCGGCGCAATCACCGCGGCGGACGCCAGGTTTCCCGTGCGCGCGAAAATTCGCTCCTGCTCCAGCGCGCGCGTGTGCAGGTGCGCAGCGGCTTCCTTGAACTTTTTGTATTCGATCAACTGCCGGATCAAATCCCAGCGCGGATCGTCCTCCGCCGCGTCTTCATCCGGCGGCTGCTGATCGACCGGCAGCAGGCTGCGGCTTTTCAGATAGATCAGGTTCGCCGCCATGACGATGAACTCGCCGGCGAGATCGATGTTCAGTTCCTTGAACGCCTGGAGGTATTCGAGGTACTGGCTGGTGATGCGTTCGATCGAGATTTCGTAGATATCGATCTCGTCGCGCTTGATCAGATAAAGGAGCAGATCGAGCGGCCCCTCGAAAATCTCCAGCTTGACCTTGTAATCCGTTTCCATGCCGCGCCGCGAATTCTAGGGAGGCAGACTAGGAAAGTAAACAGCCCGAGCGCCAGCCGCCGTCAGCGCTCAACCACTTCTTTGCGGTGGACCCAGACGCTGTTCACGATGCCGAGGCCGAACATGATCATAAGCACAAACGAGCCGCTGTAACTGATCAGAGGTAACGGCACACCGGTGATCGGCAGGAGCGAGATGGTCATCCCGATATTTTGAAAAATATGCGTGAAGATGAGTGACGTGATCCCGATCGACAGCAAGAGCCCAAACTGATCACCGGCGAAAAACGCGACGAACAGACAGGTCAGCAGAAGGAGACCGAACGCGCCGACCAAAAACATCCCGCCGACGAAGCCCCATTGCTCGCCGATCGCAGAGAAGATGTAATCGTTGTGCACGGCGGTCGCGGGAAGAAAGCCCATCTCGATCTGGGTGTTGGGCGCTTTGAATCCTTTGCCCGACCAGCCCCCGGAGCCGATCGCGATGAGCGATTGGTTGATCGCCCAGGCCGAGCCTTGCTTGTCGATATCGGGATTGATGAACGCAGTGATCCGCTCTTGTTGGTACGGCTTGAGCCCGAGATTGATCGCGATTGGGATAAACGCCGCCACGATCAGGACGATGCAGATCAGATAACGCAACGGGATTCCTCCTACGAAAAGCAGGGCGAGCAGGACCGGACCCCAGATGATGGTTTCTCCCAGATCGGGCTGCATCAAAATGAGAAGGCAGGGCGCGCCGACGATGACGCCGCAAAGGAGCAGACGCAGCATCGGGTGCATGTCGCGAAATTGGCTGAGAAAAAGGGCGAGCACCATGATGCCGGCGACGACCGCAACCTGCGCCGGTTGGAAATTGATCGGCCCCAAATGGAGCCAGCTGCGCGACCCGTAAACTTTTGTGCCGATGAATTTGGTCAGGATCAGAAACGCGATACCGGCGAGATACATCGGCAGCGCGCCCCAGCGGACCCAGCGATAATCGATCAGGCTCGTGACCATGAAAGCGAGAAAGCCGACCGCCACCCAGTTCGCCTGTTTGCGCCAGTACTCGGACGCGATCGCTTCTTCGCGCATGTAGGTCGCGCTGTAGATGGCGATGACGCCGAAGATCGCGAGCGCGAGCATGGTCACCAGCAACAGCCAGTTTAGCCCGAGCAATTTTCGCAGTAACGGAGTCATCTCATTCGCCTCGCGAACCTAATCGGAACGCAGGAGGGCGACGGACTCTAAGCGCGCTCACGAATTTCGTAAATCGCGATTCCAAAGGTGTGCCCGCAGTCGAGGTTTGAACGGAATTTGCCACAAACCCTGCGGTTTCAGGACAAAGTCGACTGCCAGTAAGCGGCTCATTTACCATGGTTTAGGCCACCAGAAAAATATTCTGTGCAGTTACTTGTGAAGGCTATCAGCGCCCGATAAAATGCTCTGGAGCTGGGACGATTTCAAAAACAGGGGAAGACATGGCAAAGAAAACGAAACGAAAAATCGCCCATCCGAAATTGCCGATGCAGCGGCAGCTCAATCTGCAGCACGAAGGAAAATATTTCGATCTTAGGGCAGTTTTCGATCGCTTGAATGAGAAGCATTTCCGCGGTCGCCTGCGCGGCTACAAAGTGATGTGGGGGCGCAAGCGCAAGCGCCGGCCGAAGGAATATTTTATTTTCGGGACGATCCAGGAGGAAGACCGCGTGATCCGGATCAATCCGCTTTTGGATCAGCCATTCGTGCCGCTTTGGTTTCTCCAGTACGTGCTTTATCACGAGATGCTGCACACGGTCGTGCCGGACGAAGTGGGATCCGGCGGCCGGCGCCGCGTTCACACCGAAAAGTTTTACGAGCGCGAGCGCGAGTTCCCGAATTACCGCCGGGCGCGCCGCTGGGAAGAAGAAAATCTCGCGCGGTTTCTGCGGTAGCAACTGCTAGCGCCGGTCGGGCGTTGCCGTTTCGACGGTTGTGTCAAACGGCGAGAGTGTCGTTGCTACGTTCTTTTTGATGAGGTACCAGAGGGTTGTCGCGAGTAGAAGGGAGATCAACTTCGCGCGCCAATTGTTCAGGATCAGTTTCTTCATAAGTGCCTTGCAGGAGAATTTCGCCGATGCGCTTCCGGAATGTTTCCGGCGTAAAGCCGCGTTCGATCCGGCGCCGGTGACAGATCGAGATCCCGCCCGTCTCTTCTGAGACCACCACCGCGATCGCGTCCGATTCTTCGGTAATGCCAAGGCCAGCGCGATGGCGCAGGCCCAGACTCCGGTCGAGCGTTTCTCTTTGGCTTACCGGAAAAATACATGCCGCCGCGGCGATGCGGCCATTGCGCATGATGACTCCGCCGTCGTGGAGCGCGGCTTTGGGATGAAAGAGGGTCAACATGAGCTCGACGGAAAAGTGCGAGTCAATGATGACTCCGGTTTCTTCATAAACGCGGATCGAGGTGTCGCGCTCGATCGCGATGAGCGCGCCGAATTGTTTGTTCGCGAGCTGCGTGACCGCTTCCGCGATATCGTGCACGGTCTCGCGCTTCTCGCTCGTCAGAGAAAAAATGGGATGGCCGCCAAGCTCGGCCAGGCCGCGCCGCAATTCCGGCTGGAAGATGACGACGAGCGCCACGGCGAGAAAGACCGAGAAGCTGCGAATGATCCAGCCGATCACGACGAGGTTCAGCAACTGCGAGATCAGCGTCAGCGTAAGGAAAACGATCGCCAGACCGGTCAGCACCTTGGCTCCGCGCGTTCCCTTGAAATAGAGATAGCCGTAATAAATTCCGACGCTGAGCAGAATGATCTCAATAAAACTGCGCCAGCGCTCCATCCAAAATTGGAGAATTTGCTGCATCATGTTGCCACTTCCAAGAGTGCTTCGGTGACGCGCAAGGCCGCCACATTTTCTTTGACGTCGTGGACGCGCAAAACATTCGCGCCGCGTTCACGCAACATCGCCGTCAACGCAATTGTGGGCGCCAGACGATCCTCCATTGCATCCGATCCAATCATTTTGCCGAGCGAAGATTTGCGTGAGACCCCGATGACGATCGGTCGATCGTGCACCCGCAGCTTTGGCAGATGAGCGAGCAGCGACAGATTATGCGCAACGGTTTTTCCGAATCCGATCCCCGGATCAAACGCGATGGCCATGGAATCAATCCCGCACTCTAGGGCGCACGCATATTGTTGTCGAAAAAAATCAGCCACTTCGCTGACGACGTCGTCGTAGCGCGGATTTGTTTGCATCGTCCGCGGCGTGCCCTGCATGTGCATCACGATCAACGCCGCCTTTTTTTCAGCCGCCAGCTTCAGCATTTCCGGATCGGCCCGGCCACCCGTGACATCGTTGATGATCGAAGCGCCGGCTTCGAGCGCCGCGCGGGCGACGATTGCTTTCGAGGTATCGATGGAAATGAACGCCGGGATGGTGGCGCGCAGTTTCAGGATCACGGGAAGCACGCGCGCCAGTTCCTCTTCCGCGGAAACGGATTGCGCGCCGGGCCGGGTCGACTCGCCACCCACGTCGATGATCTGCGCGCCTTCCGCGCTCATCCGCACCCCCTGCTCAATCGCATTCTCCGCCGCGAGAAATTCGCCGCCATCGGAAAAGGAGTCCGGCGTGACGTTGAGCACGCCCATGATCATGGCGTGCCGCGAGAGATCGACCGGGCGGCCGTCGATTTTCCAAAGCGTTTCTCCCATCGAGGATCAGACTATCACGATGCGCCGGTTATTCGATTCCGGGAAAATTGCGCTCGTTTCTCGGTGAATTCGCGCGGAGATTGCCGACCAAATTGTGAAATCGGAAACTGATCAACCGCTGCGCGAACAAATCCTGCGCCTGCTCCGCGCGCCGAAGTATCGGCCGCTCGATAGCGTCGAGCTGGGCAAAGCGCTCGGCCGAAAAAGCGGCGTGCGGATGAACTTGAATGCGGTGCTGCGCGAACTCGAGCAGGCCGGCGAAATCGCGCGCATCCGGAAGAACCGCTATGTGCTGCCGTCGGAAGCCGACCTGGTCACCGGCACGTTGCATGTGCATCAGGCCGGCTACGCGTTTCTGCCCCGCGAAAAACCGGGCGAACAGGACCTTTTTATTGCGGCGGAAAACACCGGGACCGCGATGCACGGAGATCGCGTCGTGGCCCGGATCACGCGAGACGAGCCGTATGCGCGCGCCCGCAGCGGACAGGGCCGTGCGGAGGGGCGCGTGATTCGCGTCCTCGAGCGGGCGCACGATTCGCTCGTTGGCACTCTTGAGCAATCGAAGAATTTCTTTTACGTCGTTCCAGACGATCCGCGCATCGTCCACAACGTTTACGTCCAGGTCCCGCCGCAACCACCGTTGCCGAAAATTCCCAATCGCGGCGACAAGGTTGTCGTCCGCCTCGAGCCGTGGGAGTCGCGCCACGTCAATCCCGAAGGGCAGATCGTCGAAGTCCTCGGGCCTGCTTCGGCGCCGGGCGTGGACATGCTTTCGATCATTCGGAAGTATCATCTGCCCACGGAATTTCCGGGCGATGTCGTTGCGGAAGCGCACGAAATACCGGAGACCGTTAGCGAGAGGATGTTCGAGGGCCGCGAGGATTTGCGGGAGCAGTTCATCGTCACGATCGATCCCGATGACGCGCGCGATTTCGACGACGCGATCAACGTCGAGCGCGTTCCCGGCGGTGGCTGGCGGCTCGGTGTTCACATTGCCGATGTCGCCGCCTACGTGAAACCGGGCGGCGCCCTGGACCGCGAAGCCTACAAGCGCGGCAACAGCGTTTATCTGCCCGATCGCGTCATTCCAATGTTGCCGGAGCGCCTGAGCAACGGCGTTTGCAGCCTGCATCCCGGAGTGAATCGGCTGACGCATTCCGTCTTCATTGAATTTACGAAACAAGGCCGGACGAAAAGCTGCAGCTTCGCGAGAACCATCATCCGCAGCGCTCGCCGGCTGACCTATCGTGAAGCGTACGCCTTTCTGACGGCGCCGCCTAACGACGAGTTAAGCGAACGGCTCCATGTCGCGTGGGAACTCGCGTCGCTCCTGCGCAAAAACCGCTTCCAACAGGGCTCGCTGGATCTCGATTTCCCGGAAGTGAAAGTTCGCCTCGACGACCAGGGCCGGCCGATCCGGCTTGAGCGCATCGAGAACGACGAGTCGCACCAACTCGTCGAGGAATTCATGCTCGCGGCGAACGAGGCCGTCGCGCGCGAACTGAAGAATCGCTCGATCCCGGTCATCTATCGGGTCCACGAAAATCCGGAACCCGATCGGCTGGCCGAATACCGCGAACTCGTCCTCAGCTACAATTACAAAGTCGGCGATCTGACCAATCGCTCGGAATTGCAGCGGCTGCTCGCTTCGCTCGCCGGCAAGCCGGAAGAACAGGCGCTCAAGATCGGTCTGCTGAAAAGCTTGAAGCGCGCGCGTTACGCGCCCCAACCGCTCGGGCATTATGGTTTGGCCAAAACCAACTACACCCATTTCACCAGCCCCATTCGCCGCTACGCGGATCTGGTGGTGCATCGCACGCTGGCGGAACGCGACCATCCGCATCGTTCGCGCGCGGATGTCGGCCGGCTGGCCGCCACCGCAGAGCATATCTCCATCACGGAGCGCGTGGCCGCGGAAGCGGAAATGGAATCGGTGAAAATGAAGAAGCTCGAGTTCTTCCAACGCCAACTCGATGCGCGCGATCCGCAGGTTTTTCGCGCGGCGGTGATCGACGTCAAAAATTTCGGCCTTCTTGTCGAGCTGCCGGATGTTTTGATCACCGGCTTTGTCCACGTCTCGTCGCTGACCGACGACTTCTATGTCTTTCATCCGGCTCAGCGGCGCTTTATCGGCAGACAATCGCGACGCCGATTTTCGGTTGGCGATCAATTGCGGGTTTTCGTGGCGCGCGTGGATGTATTCAAACGCCAGGTCGATTTCGCGATCGCCGACGACGCCGCGCCCAAACGCGAGCGCGGTGCGCGGCCAAACTCCCAGCGCTCTACGCGCCGTCGTTAAAAGGCCTTACGGTAAGCGTTTTGGGGAGCAAGAATTTGCTTCCCCTGTTGCGCGCGAACGTCTTAGACTCCGTCGTTTCGCGTAAATGGATAACATTATCGAAGCGAAAGAGGTCCAGATCGAACGAAAGCGTTTTCACGTCGAGTATCGCGAGAACGACCGCGGGCGATTCCTCCGCATCACCGAAGAAGCGCATGGGCGCCGGAACACAATCATTGTTCCGAGCACCGGCGTGAATGATTTCACCGCGGCAATCGGTGAAGTGCTCGGCGCCGGCCACCATTCGGCGTAATCCAGAGTCGGAACTGGAAATCCCGGCGGTTTGTCGCAAGTTTCGAAATGCGGATCCTCTCTCTCCTCGCGCTGGTCTCCCTCGCCTCGACTTCATTCGGCATCGATCCAAAAGAAACGATGTGCGTCAAGCAGAAGGACGGGACCTACAAATGCAGAGCGAGCGGCAAGATCGAAAAAGAGCCTTGTTGCGAGACGCCGACTAATCCGGCTCCCAGGCGGACACCGAAGCCGAAGAAATAAGCGGCGTTGAGGAAACAATATTACCTGCGGCCGAATCAGGGCCGATTCACCGCCTGGGATGTCGATCGACTGGTTGAGCTTACGAAAAATTTGCCGCGCCTCCGCATTCCGTTGCAAGCCATCCGCGAAATTGACGAACCGCATTGGTTTAGCGGTGGCGCGCAAGACGCGACCTGTCGCGCGATCATGGAGCACGCCAGGATGATCAACGAAGCCGATCTGGATTTTCCCATCATCCTCTCCTCGGACGGGCGGGTGATGGACGGCATGCATCGAGTGCTGAAAGCGCTCCTCAGTGGATGGCAGACTATTGAGGCGGTTCGGTTCGAGCACGACCCGGAGCCGGATTTCGTCGATGTTGCCATTGATGATCTGCCGGAATAATCCGGCGAGGCACCCGCTGCGTTGACACCTCTGGTCGGGGACGTAGCGTTGCGTCCGTTCCGCTCCGCCTTCGCGATTTCAATCTGTCATGGCCACGAAAAAGAAAACCAAAACTGCGTCGAAAAAAGCGAAGAGACGCTACGTTTATTTTTTCGGCGACGGGAAAGCTGACGGCGCGGGGAACATGAAGCCGCTCCTCGGCGGCAAAGGCGCAAACCTCGCGGAGATGACGCGCATCGGCCTCCCAGTGCCGCCCGGGTTCACGATCACGACCGAAGTCTGCACTTACTTTTACGCGCACAAACGAACCTATCCCCCATCGCTTCAGGCCGAGACCGAAGAAGCCGTGGCGAAGATGGAGCGGATCATGGGCACAACGTTCGGGGACACGGAGAAGATGCCGTTGCTCGTGGCGGTCCGCTCGGGCGCACGCGATTCGATGCCGGGGATGATGGATACGATTCTGAATCTCGGGCTGAACGACGAGACGGTGAAGGCGCTCGTTCGCGCGACGAAGAACGAGCGGTTTGCGTGGGATTGCTATCGCCGTTTCATCCAGATGTATGGCGACGTCGTCATGGGCGTGCAGAAGCGGGAAGGCGAAGATCACGATCCGTTCGAATCGGTCATCGAGCATTACAAGGACGAGAAATACGGCCAGCACAACATCGACGATTCGAAGCTGAACGCGTCCGATTATCAGGAGCTCGTCGTCCGGTTCAAGAAGCTGGTGAAAGAGCGCACCGGCCGCGCCTTTCCAAACGATCCGTGGGACCAACTCAAAGGCTCCGTCGGCGCGGTTTTCGGATCATGGATGAACGATCGCGCGATTGTCTATCGCCGGAAATACAACATCCCGCAGGATTGGGGGACGGCGGTAAACGTGCAGGCGATGGTTTATGGCAACACCGGCGCGAACTCCGGTTCCGGCGTCGCGTTCACTCGCAATCCGGCCAACGGCGCGAATGAATTCTACGGCGAGTTCCTGATCGACGCGCAGGGCGAAGATGTCGTGGCTGGAGTGCGGACGCCGCAACCGGTGATTGAGTTGAAGAAGCTGATGCCGAAGTGCTACGCGGAATTGCTCAAAGTGCGGGCGACGCTGGAGAAGCATTTCAAGGATGTGCAGGACGTCGAGTTCACCATCCAGGACGGCAAACTTTTCATGCTGCAGACGCGCAACGGGAAACGGACCGCGGCCGCGGCGCTCAAGTTCTCCATGGACATGTTCAAGGAGAAGCTCATCGACTGGAAAACCGTGGTGATGCGCAACCCGGCGGATCAACTCGACCAGCTCCTCGCCCCGATCTTCGACGTCGCGGAAGTGAAAAAAGCGAAAGCGATTGCAAGCGGTCTTCCCGCCGGACCGGGCGCGGCTTCCGGAAAAATTTACCTGAACGCGGACCGTGCGGCAGCCGCCGCGGAAAAGGGAGAGAAGGTGCTGCTCGTACGCAACGAAACGAGTCCGGAAGATTTGCGGGGAATGATTGCGGCGGAAGGGATTCTCACTGCGAAAGGCGGCGTCTCGTCGCACGCTGCGCTGGTCGCGCGGCAGATGGGGAAGGTCTGTATCTGCGGCGCATCGGCGTTGCAGATCGATTATCGCAAGAAGACGGTTTCCGTGGCGGGACAGACATTTGCCGAGGGCGACTTTCTCTCGATCGATGGAACGGCGGGTACTGTTTACGCCGGCCAGCTCGCCACTGCGCCGAGCGAGATCATCACCGGCACGTTGTATGGCGACAAAGCCGCGCAGAAGACCGAGAAGTTCAAGGCGTTCAACCAGCTCATGACGTGGTGCTCGCAGGCCGCGCGGCTCGATGTCCGCTGCAATGCCGACAATCCTGAGCAGACCGAAAACGCGCTCGCCTTTGGCGCGGTCGGCATCGGCCTCACCCGCACCGAGCACATGTTTTTCGAGGGCGATCGGATCGATGCGATGCGCGAGATGATTCTCGCTGACAACGTCGACGACCGGAAAGCGGCGCTCGCGAAACTCCTGCCTTATCAGCGCGGCGATTTCGCCGGGATTTTCAAAGCGCTCAAAGGTTATCCCGCGACGATCCGCTTCCTCGATCCGCCGCTGCACGAATTCCTGCCGCATGATCCGGAATCACAAGCCGACCTAGGGAAAAAGATGGGCGTCAGCGCGGAGAAAATCGCGCAGCGCGTCGAGCAGCTTCACGAGTTCAATCCCATGCTCGGTCATCGCGGCTGCCGGCTCGGCATTGCCTACCCGGAAATCACCGAGATGCAGGCTCGCGCTGTCTTCGAAGCCGCAGCCGATGTCGCGAAGAAGAAGATCAAGGTGAAACCGGAGATCATGATCCCGCTCGTCGGCTTCAAGAAGGAATTCGACCTCCAGGCGGAGATCGTCCATCGCGTCGCCAAGCAGGTGATGTCGGAAAAGAAGGTAAATTTCGATTACCTCGTCGGCACGATGATCGAAGTGCCGCGCGGCGCGCTGACCGCCGACGAAGTCGCCAAGAGCGCCGAGTTCTTCAGCTTCGGCACGAACGACCTCACCCAAATGGCGCTCGGCATCAGTCGCGATGACATGGGCAACTTCCTCATGCCTTACGTCGAGAACGAGATCTTCAAGAAAAACCCCTTCGCCACGCTCGATCAAACCGGCGTCGGCCAGCTCATGCAAATCGCCGTCGAGAAAGGCCGGAGCAGCCGCCCGAAGATCAAGCTAGGCATCTGCGGCGAGCACGGCGGCGATCCCGAGAGCGTGAAGTTCTGCCACCGGCTCGGCTTGGATTACGTCAGTTGCAGTCCCTTCCGGGTCCCGATCGCGCGATTGGCGGCAGCGCAAGCCGCGCTGGCGAAATAGTCGCTAAAACAGACTGTAAATAAACGGGGCGAGCGCTGAGCCTTCGGTGACGACGAGGATCAGCCCGATCGTGAGGAGCAGGATGACGATGGGCGCGAGCCACCATTTCTTGCGCACGCGGAGGAAGCTCCAGAATTCCCGGAGGATGGAAAGTTTGCCGCTCATCTAAAACTGTTTTTCGTAATCGCCCGGTCCCGCAGTTCGGCGTTGCCAATCCGTGGGTTCGTCGCTCTTGAAACGATATTCAAGCGGGCGCTTTCCGCAAAGGCGCTGCAATAGGCCGACGGGCGTGACCACCACAAAAAAGACCAGCGTTAGAATTATCCGAGTAACGAACCAGCCCAGGGCAAGGGTCAGGACCATCCACGGCCGATAGACGTAACGCAGAATGGAGGGAGCGAAGGCGCCGGCCAGGAGTAGCAGTCCTCCGATCGGAAGAAGAGGCCCGCCTCCATGCCGATGTCCCAATTGCAAGAGCTTGCCTAACAAGAGCAAAACCGCGCCGACCGTCAGACCAAAGCGTCGCAACGCTCGCGGTGATTGGTCGAGCTTCTGGTATTCTTCGTCAAGGAGCGGCGATTTCCAAATCGCCGGAGAAACGTCGGCGGTTTGGAAACCGCCGCTCCTTGGTGGCCGCTCGGACATCTGGGCCTTATCGAGGATAAAATTTCCCAGCACGAGATAATCCATTTCGGTCCGCATGAAGCAGCGGTAGGCGTCTTCGGGCGTGCAGACGGGCGGCTCGCCGCGAACGTTGAAGGAGGTGTTCACGAGAACGGGGCAGCCGGTTCGCGTTTCGAACTCGCTCAGGAGGCGATGAAAACGGGGATTGTCCGCAAGGGCGACGGTCTGGACGCGAGCGGAGTAATCGACGTGCGTGACTGCCGGCAGGGTGGAACGACGGGTCTTTAGGCGCGTCATGAAATCCTCCTGCGCCGATCCCACGCCGCCCGCAGGACGGCGGCTACAGTTTTGGTCATCCACGCGCAAGGTCTCGCCGACCGGCGCGACGATGAGCATGTAGGGACTTGCTTCGTTTAGCTCGAAGCAATCGGCGACTCGCTCTTCGAGAATCGAGGGCGCGAAGGGGCGGAAGCTTTCCCGGAATTTGATTTTGAGATTCAATTTCTCCTGCATCTCCGAGCGG
The DNA here is from genome assembly GCA_041167545.1 of Verrucomicrobiota bacterium. Taxonomy (GTDB): domain Bacteria; phylum Verrucomicrobiota; class Verrucomicrobiia; order Chthoniobacterales; family UBA10450; genus AV80. The sequence continues at coordinate 44,554 of JBEEHT010000122.1, read as the reverse complement.
CGCGGATCGCCCAGAATCGAGCGATTCCCTAGCGCGCGCGGGCCAAACTCCATCCGGCCCTGGAACCAGCCGACGACTTTTCCTTCCTCGAGCAACTTCGCAACGCGCGACATCAACTCGTCCTCAGGAAGGTCAACATGGGGAATCGCATCGCGCCGCAAAAACTCGGCGGCGTCATACGCGGGGCCGAGCAAGGAAGCGTGCTGGGTATCGCGGTCGCTGGAAACTGTTCGCCGCTGGTTGTGATAATGATGCCAGCCGATCATTGCAGCGCCGAGCGCTCCGCCGGCATCGCCCGCGGCGGGTTGAATCCAGATTTTCTCGAACGGCCCTTCGCGCAGAATCCGTCCGTTCGCGACGCAGTTGAGCGCGACGCCGCCGGCGAGGCAAAGATTGCGCGCGTCGGTAATGGCGTGGGCATGTCGCGCAAGACGCAGCATGATCTCTTCCGTCACCGACTGGATGGAGCGGGCGATGTTCATGTGCCGTTGCGTCAGCTCGGCTTCCGGTTTTCTGGGCGGCCCGCCGAAAAGATGATCGAACGCGGCATTGGTCATCGTGAGGCCGGCGATGAAATCGAAGTAGCGCAAGTTCAACCGGAAGGAGCCATCCGGCTTGAGGTCGATCAGCTCGGATAGAATCAGCTCCTGGAATTTCGGTTCACCGTACGGCGCCAGTCCCATCATTTTGTATTCGCCGGAGTTGACTCGAAATCCGAGGTGGTAGGTGAAGGCGGAATAGAGGAGCCCAAGCGAATGCGGAAAGCGCAGTTCCTCCAGTAGCTCGACTCGATTCCCCTCGCCTTTCCCGACGCTGGTCGTCGTCCATTCCCCGACGCCATCGATGGTCAGCACCGCCGCGCTCTCGAACGGCGATGGAAAGAAGGCGGACGCGGCGTGCGATTCATGATGCTCCGGAAAAATGATCGAACCTTTGAATCCAAGCTCTTCGCGCAGCGTCGCTTTGAGCCAGATCTTTTCCTTCATCCAAACCGGCATCGCTTTCAGGAACGAACGCAGACCGAAGGGCGCGCAGGCCAGGTAGGTGGAAAGTAGCCGGTCGAACTTCAGGAATGGCTTTTCATAAAACGCGACGAGGTCGAGTTGCGCGGCGCTGGCCAGGCCCGCTTCCTTCACGCAGTAATCAATCGCGTGGCGCGGAAAGCGCGGGTCGTGCTTTTTCCGAGAGAAGCGCTCTTCCTGCGCGGCGGCGACGATGGTTCCATCCCGCACCAGGCAGGCGGCGCTGTCGTGATAAAAAGCCGAGATGCCGAGAATGTTCACGGTTCGCGCGCGAGAAACTTCGCCAGCTCGCGCGCGGCGATATCGTGGCCGGCGGCGTTCCAATGCGCGTCATCGGAAAAATAAACGGCGCGACCGGCAGCGGCGTTTTGTTCGAGCGCCGACGTGAGATCGAGGAACGGAATGTTCGCCTCGGCGCAGAAATCGCGGAGCAGATCGTTTTGCGCCAGACGGTTCGCGTGGATGTCCGCGGCGCGGAGGGGCATGTGATTGTAGCTGGAGGCGAAGTCGAGAGCGCGCTGCAATTCCTCCGGGCCTAACGAGCGCTCGACCAGCGGCCAGTAAACCTCGTCCTTGGACGGAATGAACATGACCGTCAGGCGGCTGCCGTGCGTCGCGCAGGTTTCACGCATGCGCAAAAGCGTGGCGCGGGCCAGCTCCCACCCGCGGCTCCGCTCGATTTCCTGGCGCGAGCTCGCGAGCTTTTGCAGGTACGGTGGCATGAAGGCAAAGCGAAGCACGCCGCCTTCCTCAGTGGGGATTTCGCAGGCGCCGCGATCGAAACGCGCAGCGGCCGGTGTTTCGCGCCGCGAAACTGCCACGTCTTTGCTCGGCGCCAAAGCGGGCAAGGCGACGCGGGCCAGCGTCCAGAGATAAAGCGTTTCGTAACGGCGATAGCTCTTCTTCAAGCGCCAGCCGGTCGGTTCTTCGCCGGGTTTGTTGCCGTTCTTCTCCCAATTATCGAAACGTTCCGCGTCAAAAAAATCGTTGCCGGCGAAGAAGCCGAGCACGACTTCGCGCGGCTGATGGCGAAGCGCGTAATCTTCCAGGACATACAGCTCCTGTTGCGGCCCGTAGGACGACGTCCCGTAGTTTTGCACTTTCTTCCCGGTGATTTGCTCGAGACGCGCGGGCCACGCTTCCTCCACCGGCGAAGTCATTGCATCGGCAAACGAATCTCCGAGCGCCGCGACATCGATGGTCTCGCGCACCGCGGGATTTCGAAAACCTTCGGCATCGGTTTGAAAAGGATAACGATGCTTTTCGGCGCCGAAAAGTTCCGGCGACAAAAACCCCATCCGGACGATGTCGCCATGCTCCCATTCGCAATAGGTTTGCAAATTCGGCCGCAGACGTTGGCGGTAGCGCGGGGATTCGATCCAGCGCGGATCGGGCGCGGACAGCCCCAGATCATGACGAGCGGTCAGGGCGGCGGGCGGAAGTTTCAGAGCGAAACTTCGCAAGATAAGCTCAATCGCCGCGAGAGAGATCAACGTGCTGGCGCTGAGAGCGAGCCAATTCCCGAAGCGGCGTGAGAGGGCTGGGTCTCTGGGCGTTTTCCTTAAGGCCGACACAACCAGGACGAAGGCGACGAGATAGAGCGGCCAGAGAAAGAGATTGCGCGTCAGGCGCGGATCGAACCAGGCGATTCGACCGTGGACGACAAACTCCAGTTCCCCGTTTCCCACCGGCAACGAAATGTTTTCGGAGACAGCCGTGGTAATTTCTTTCGCCGCAAGCTGCCGCGATGTCCCTGCGCAGTGCCAAAGAATTTCGTAGGCGGCCTGACCGTTCGGGTGCGCGGAAAAAAGCAGCGCATGCGGAGTGCTCACTGAAACCGGAAAGACGAATCGCGCCTCGTCCTGGCTGATAATTTCCGGGACAACCTCATGGCCGCGCACCGCGAAATGCTGCCAGGCCGTTCCTTGTTGCCGGTCCGACGCGCTCTCCTCATCGACATAGAGACGCTGCGTGCGCACCGATAACCAATCGGCGAGCACGCACAGGAAAATCGCGATGAAGATGCTCCAAAACAAGGAGCGGCGGTTTCCAAACCGCCGGGGAATTTTCGAAGCAGATGCGGCGTGGAGGAGCAAAGACGGCGATTTGGAAATCGCCGCTCCTTGAGGTCGAACGGAAGTCGGGGCACTCATTTCGTTTCGCTGCGCTCGAATTTTTCGCGCGCCGTCCAGGCCCGGTCCCAGTTTCCTTTCGCCGCCCAGGCTTCTGCCTCGAGGAAATGAAAGTAACGCGGACAGCCCGGCATGTCGGTGAAATGCCGCAGAGTCATGAGCGCTTCATCCATTTGGCCCTGTTCCATCTGTTGGTGGGCAAGCTGGAAACCGATCCCGTAATTATCCGGACTGGCATGGAGATCTTGCCGGAGTTGATCGATCGATGTCTTCCCGGCGATTGGCGGCAAGGCCGGGGATTCGCCGAAACGCCGCGCGAGTTCATAAGCGCTCCGGAAATCCTTGCGCGACGCTTGGTATTTCGCCAATCCCGGCCACGCGTCGGCCATCCATTCCGGATGCGCTTCCACGGCGTTCACGAGTTCGGCGGGATCGCCGCGTTCGGCCCAATGTTTGAAGAAAGTGGCTTTCTCCGTGGCCGAGAGCGTTTGCAATTTCGGATCGTGTTCGAGAAAGCGCCGGAGCGCCGTCATGAAGGGCGCGCCGCCCGAATGCCCGAGAAATATGAGAGCGAGATCGTGGTGAACGATGCCGAACTCTTCCAGGCCCTGAAGCAGGCGTGGGCTCGACTGCGCCGGGCCCAGCATGCGTCTGTAAACGTCCGCGCGTTCACCTCCTGCCCGCCGCAGCGTCTCGCGCCAGGCCGTGAGAGCGAGGTTCGGCTCTCCGCTGGCCAGCCAAACTTTTCCTTCTTCGTACGGGACTTCGTAGAGATTCGGTTCCAGGAACCGCGCGCGGCGGAAATCCTCAACTGCTGCGGATGAAGGCGATCGAGCGCCCACTTTGCCCAACGCGCGCAGGAAATAAAGTTGCCACCGGAGCGGCGCCCAACCGAGCGCGCGCGTCGTGCGTTCAATCGTCTCGCTGAAATTGCCGCCGCGATTTGCGGCCGTACCCAGCCGCATTTCGTTTTCGACTCCGACTGCGCCCGGCAACGGTTTCTCGTATCGCGTGGCGAAAATCCAGGCGATCCCCGCGGTGAGGAGCCCGAGTCCAATGACACGAAAAATAACAGGCACCGCAAAGCTGGAGCGCCATCCGGTCGGGCGCCGAAGGGCGAGACCAAGGAGGAAAACGCCGGCGAACGCGGTGCCGACGCGATGTCCGGAAACGTCCACCGCGCCATGCAAAGCAAAGAGAAGCGCGGCGATCAGCGCCGCGACACGAAAGCGCTGGTTCGTCCCCTCCTGCAAAGGAAAAACGCGCCAGATCAAAACAACGAGACCGACAATAGCCAGAATAATTGCCGGCCAGCCGGCTTCGACCCAGAGCCAGAACCAATCGCTCTCGGGATGGAGAGTGCGCGCGTTCATGAGCGATGCGTCGCGAAAGATCGCGAAGACATCGTCAAAATTTCCGAGGCCGATGCCGCACCAGGGCGAGGCGCTAATGAGTTGGAGCGCGTCGCGGAAGATGGCCCAGCGCAAATCTGTCGTCACGCCGCCGGCCTCGCCGGAGCGAAGATTGAAACGTTCAAAGGTTTTCCCGCCGAAGAGCAGCATTACCGTGAGCAGGACGAGCAACACCGAAAGACCCACGGCAATTCGCGCCGCCGAGCTTTTGCGGAGAGCGAGAGCGCCGAGCCAGAGCGCGCTGCCGGCGACGAGGATGAGGACGCCGGCGCGTGAAAAATCGAGAATGATCGCGGCCACGATGATGGCAAATCCGGCGAGCCACATGAGCCAGCGCTTATTGTCATGCCGGATCGCGTCCTGCGCGCACGCGAGGATCACGATCGCGGTCAGGCCAAACAAGTTCGCGGTTTGGTTGCGATTCGGAAAGGGGCCGAAGCCGCGCTCGTTATGCCAGAACGGGAGCGCGGTGTGCGCGTAATGAAGGGCAAGACAAAGCGCGGCGAGCAGCACGACCCCGGCAGCGAAGACTCGAAGTTGGGTTCGCACCTCGCGCAGATCGAGAACGAGCGCGCTGACGTAATAGAGCCAGCTTATCCCCGCGAGAAAACTGACGAAGCAGCCGAGACTGAGCCAGGGTTGCGGAGAGAGGGTCCCTGGAAGCGTGATCCCGAAATCGTCCACGAGCGCCGCGCGCCAGGCCGGGTGCAAAAACCAATTCGCGGGGAGAAAGGCCGTGGCCGCGCCGGCGAGAAGCGCAAGCAGGATCACATTCAGGACCGGGCCTAACGACACCTTCGGCGGATGCGTCAGCAGGATCACACCGAGCAACGCCACCACGATTCCTTCGCTCCACTTCTGGGTCGCGCCGCCCAGGAAACAGGCGAGGACAGGCAACGCCGGAACAAGAAGATTCAGCCACCAACGGCCCGGCGCGGAGGTGAAGCCGGACCGGGCTCTGGACTGTTTTTTTGGGTGGGAAATGGGCATCAGGCGGGCGCCGGTGGTGGTATGGGAATAGCTCTAAAATTAACGGCGCTTCCTGGCGCCCAGCACGTCATATGGCCACCCCGGTTTTACCACGAGTTGAACGCGGGCTGCCATCGCGTACTCTCAGCATCGATATCCGGTCATAATCATGGTTACGCAACGCACGCAGGGCCTCTATCGAGTTTTCCTGCTCTGCCAGCTCCTGATCGTGGCCATCCTCTTCTGGTTCGGCGTCTGGGTGATGGTCACGTTTTATTCCTCCGGCGGGGCGGAATGGACGTGGCGACGCTACAGCATTTACTGCGGATTGCTTGTCCTGGGGATGACCATTGAGTCGCTCAGCCGGGACGGATCGAAAAATTATTTCCTGCAGAACGAACTGTTGCGCCAGCATCGGCTCAGCCTCCGGCAGACTTTCGCCAGCATCGGCACGCTCGTCTTCTATTTGATCGCGACGAAGGACGCCTTCATCTCGCGCGTTTTCTTTTTTAACTTCGTGCCGTGGCTTTATGTCGCCCTCCTTTTCTCGCATCATTATCTCCCTTCCTTTCTGGCGCAGCGCATTTTCACCGGGACGCACGAAGAAAAAACCCTCCTCGTAGGCTCGACCGAGAAAGCGGCGCAACTGCGCGCCTGGTTGCGGCGCAAGGCCGATATCGGTTTGCGCACCGTTGGTCTCATCTGCGATGAACGGATCGAGAAAACGGAGGACGGCATTCCGGTGTTGGGCGACTCCGATTCTCTCGAAAAGATCATCGTCGAGCGCGGGATCACGCAGGTGATCATGCTGGAGTTTCCGCTCTTCACCGAAATGAATCGCCATATGATCAGCGTCTGCGATCACCTCGGCGTTCGTCTGCTCATCGTCAGCGATCTTGAGGAAAAATTGCGCCATCCCGTGACGCACTTTGAAGACGACGGATTCCGGTTCATCGGCCTGCGGGAAGAGCCTTTGGAAAACCCGTTGAACCGCTTTTTCAAACGGGCTATCGACGTCGCGATCTCATTGCCGGTGATGATCGTCGTTTTTCCCATTCTCACGGCCATCGTTTGGATCGCGCAACGAATCCAGTCGCCCGGCCCGCTCTTTCACGTGCAAACCCGCGCCGGCATGCAGAACCGGCAGTTCAAGATCTACAAGTTTCGCACAATGCGTCCCGATCACGCCGAGGTCACACGCCAGGCGCGGGCGGGGGACGAGCGGGTTTATCCGCTCGGGAAATGGTTTCGCAAGCTGAGCATCGACGAAGTCCCGCAGTTCTGGAACGTGCTCCTGGGCGACATGAGCATCGTCGGTCCGCGGCCGCATTTGATCGAACACAACCAGCAGTTCTCGCAGTTGATGGCCAACTATCACGTGCGCGCTTTCGTGAAACCGGGCATCACTGGCCTGGCCCAGGTGCGCGGGTTTCGCGGCGAAGCGCGCAACAACGCCGATATCGAAAACCGCGTCGCGTGCGACATCGAGTATCTCGAGAATTGGAATCTGTCGCTCGAGTGCGGAATCATTTTGCGCACGTTTGTGCACCTGATTGTTCCGCCGAGCAGCGCGTACTGACAGGTCGTATAAGTCGTATACGACCTATAGAACGGCGGCCAATTCCGCTAAGAAATTTTCGAACACGCGCATCTTCTCGAATTGTTCGACATAGCGCCTGCCTGCCGCGCCGAATTCAGCCAGCCGCGCCGGATCTTTCGCCAACCCATCGAGCACGGCAGCTAGTTCCGCCGGCTGCCCTGGCGGCACGTTGACGCCGAAATTTCCTTCCGCCAGCGATAGCGCGAGCTCCGATTCAGGCGCGGCGATCGTCACCACCGGCTTCCCCTCCGCGAGCAAGCCAAGGAGTTTGCTCGGGAAAAACGAATTTCCGGATCCAGCCTGTTGGGTGATGAAGCAAAGATTCGCATCGACGAGCAGGGCGCGATAATCGGGCGAAAAAGGAAGCATGCTGAAATTCGCGAGCTTCATCTCGCTCGCGCGCGCGGCAAGAGCTTCGCGTTGCGCACCCTCCCCGCAGAGCAAAATGCGGATCTGCCGGTCATCCAGCAAAGGCGCAGCGTCCAGCAACACATCAAGGCCCTGCTTCACTCCCAGGTTTCCGGCATAGACAGCCAGGAATTCGTCGGCTGCGAAGCCGTGGGCTTTTCGAAATTGACCGCGCTTCGCGGCGGGCGCGTCCTTTTTCAAATCGATCGCGTTCGGGAAATAAACAAGCTTTGATTCCGGCACACCTTTCCGGCGAAAAACCTCCAGCATTCCGCGCGTGATGCCCGACACTCGCGCGGCCTGCCGGTAAGCGAATGCCTCGAGGCCATACAGGGCGCGCGCGAACCAGTTTGGTTTCAAAAGGCCGAGACCGAGCGCCGCGTCCGGCTGCATATCCTGGACATGAAACAAAAACGGCGCGCCTTTAATCTTCCCGACCAGCCACGCCGCGGCGCCCAGAAGCAAAGGCGGCGAGACAACGATGTACACGTCCGGCCGCGGCAGACTCAGCGCCCGCAACGTCGACATAAAAACGAAGCTGCTTTCGTGGAAAATGCGTTTCATCGCGGAAACGCGAGCTGGAACAAAATGCCAGCAGCGATGAACCCGCACGCCATTGATCGGATCTGTCCGGTAGAGCTGCCTGCGATCCTCGCTGCGTTTCCGCCACGCCGGATAGTAAGGGAAGCTCGTTAACATTTCGGCGTCGTGGCCCAGCCCGGAAAGGAATTCGCACAACGCTGCGTTGTGGGGCGCGATGCCGGTGAACTCTGGCGCGTAGTTGATCCCCCAGACGATGACCCGCATGGCGTCTACTCGTTAGGCGCCGGCTTTGTTCTGGTTAGCTCGTAGGTCTTGGCGACCGAAAGGAATTCGTAAACGGCGTGGAGGCGCGCGAAGTAATAACCCTCGCGGCCATCGAGAAAACCTTTTTGCCAGATGTAGATGTAAAGGAAACGCAGGAGCGGCCGAAACGGCAGGCGCTGCGAGAGCTCTTTCAATCTTCGGCGGCGCTCGACCGTGCGCCCATGGATTTGGGCGGCGCTGCCGGAGAGTTGCCGGTCGGCCGAGACCCGCGCTTCCCAGTTGGAGTAACGGTTGTGCTTTTCGACGAAAACTTCCACCGACGGAAATGCGTAATGATCCATCTCGCAACGAAGACGGCCAGTCGGTCCCTGCACAATGACGTGCTCGTGGACTTCGTTGTCGCCGCTGCGGGTGTCGGCGCCGGTCAGCTTCTCGTAGCGGCCTAACGAATGCCGGAACAAACGCAGGTTCCAGTTTGGATAATACGAATGCCGCAGCCATTTCCCCATGAACATGAAATGGCGATTGATCCAATATCCCGCTAACCGGCCCGCGCCGGCGATGGCGTGAGCGAACTCCTCTTCCGCTTGCGCCGGAAGGACTTCATCGGCGTCGAGGATGAAGACCCATTCATTGCGGAACGGAAGATTCTCGAGCGCCCAGTTTTTTTTCTTCGGCCAGGTCCCATTGAACTGGAATTGCACGACCTTTGCGCCCTCTCGCTCAGCCATCTCAATGCAGCCATCCGTGCTCCGAGAATCGACCACGAAGATCTCGTCGGCCCACTTCACGGAATCGAGGCAGCGCTTGAGGTTCGCCGCTTCGTTCCTGATCGGCACCACTACGGACACCGGCACTTTCCGGGACTCGCTCATACGGCAGAAAGCGCGACCGGATATCCCAACCCGGCGAGAGCATCCACCGGCCCGCCATCGAGTTCCCGGTTGAACGCGACAACGTTCACGGTCTCCGGCGTCACGAAGGTCCTCCGGTCGGAATCGAAACAGCGGTACCCGAATTCCTCCAGGAGCGCGAAGGTTTGAGCGCGATCTCCGAACATTTCGAGGAGGAGAATCGGGCGATGCTCGGCGAAGAGGCACCGGCCACCTCGCAACACGCGAAGCTCAGCGCCTTCGACATCAATTTTCACGATCAGCGGCGGCGGCGACCCTTGCGCGATTAGATGATCGACGCTGACAGTCTCGACTTCGACGCCACGGGGCACGGCGCCGTAATGGGTGGCGTTAAAGGCGGCGGCGGCGGGCTCGAGCGTACCGGTCGCGCGGGAAATTTCATCGGTGAAAAACGTGGTTCGGCCCACGTTCTCCGCGACCGCGCGCGGAACAATCTCGTGCTCCGGCAAGTTCCAGGCGGCGCTGGTTTTCCGGAGACACTCGAGATTCCTGGCATCGGGTTCGAACGAGACGATGTGAAAATCCGGGCGCGCCTCGGCGCAGCACCAACTGTAAAGGCCGATGTTCGCACCGATGTCCCAGAATGTTCCGCCATCGGAATTCGGCAGCGCCGCAAGGAGGGCGGTGAACGTCCGCCGGATGCTGTCTTCCTGATGTGTCGGAGCGGCGATCAGCGAGGCATTGGAAATCAGGCGAAGATAGATCGGGCGCGCGAGAAGCGGCGAGCGCCATCGGATCATCGGATCAAATCGGCGGGTGATCCCGCGGAAAAGGCAGCTCTTGCGCAGCGTGTGAAGAGGATGAACGCGGTTGAGCGTCTCGGTGAAATTCATCCTGAAACACGAGGCGTTCTGGGACCAAGGACGCGACAGGGATTGCCGGCCGCCGTGACATCCGGGGGGACATCCTTCGTCACAACCGAGCAGGCGCCGATAATACTGCGCGCGCCGATCTCGACCCCGGGCATGATGAAAGCGCGCGCCCCGATAAATGCATCTTCACCGATGGTGATCTTCGCGGTCACGAGCCGGAGCGCGGGATGGGAAAAATCATGGCTGCCGGTGCTAAGATAAACTTCCTGGGCGACGGTGGCGCGCGCACCGATTTCGATTTCGCCTAACGAGTAGGCATTGGCACGGTCGCCGAGGCAGGCGCGATCGTGCAAAGTCAGGTGCCACGGGATGGCAATGCGCGCGCGTTGATGGACGAACGGTTTGCCTTTGATCGTCGCGCCGAAGACATCGAGCCAGAAAAGCCTCCAGGGATTAGCGGGCTTCGGCGTCCAGAGGCAAAGGACAAACCAGCAAAATTCCCAGAGCAAACGCAGCGCCCTGTCCTGCGCGGACCAGGGCGATTCCTGCGCGGTAGTTTGCTCAGGCTTTACCGGTGATTTCGTCTCCATGGCGATCGAGAATAGACAAGCAGAAAGGCAGCCACGGATGAAGAGGAATGGAAACGCTCACCTGGCGTACCTGGAAACCGGCACTCTGGAGTTGTCGCGCATTTCCCTTGGAGTATGAATGAGGATCGTGGCCTTCACACGCTGTTATTTTATTTGCGCCCGGCGGTGCGACCAAAAAGTGGCGAGACTTTGAAGCATCTCGATCCCAGCAATGATTGGCCTCAATCCTGGAAGGATTCCTACTTCTACGATCTCGAGGAAATCTACAGCGAGCCCAGGAATTTCGGATACGCCTACGCCTACGAAAATCGCCGGCGCCGAACGCTGGGATTAATCACGGAGGTCCTTCCCGCGGGCGGACGGATTCTGGACGTCGCCGCCGCCCAGGGCAATTTTAGTTTGTCTCTGGCTGAGATGGGGTACGACGTTACCTGGAACGATCTGCGCTTCGAACTGGCGGATTATGTGCGAATGAAACACGAATCCGGCGCCGTCAGTTTTGCGCCGGGAAACGTTTTCGAGCTGCAGTTCCCATCTTTGTTCGATGCGGTATTGATCACCGAGGTCATCGAACACGTGGCCCATCCGGACGAGTTCCTCGCGAAGATTGCGCAATTGGTCAGGCCCGGCGGTCACGTGGTGATGACGACACCTAACGGCGCTTACTTTCGCAACAAGCTCCCAAAGTTTTCCGAGTGTCCCGACCCCAGCGCTTACGAGGCGGTTCAATTCAGGCCGAACTCTGAAGGTCATATTTTTCTTCTTTACCCCGACGAAATCCAGCAGCTCGCCACGCGGGCCGGACTCGCGATCGAGAGGCTGGATCTTTTTACCAACCCGCTCACGAACGGCCACATCAAGCTGGAGCGGTTGCTCCGCGTTCTCCCGAAGTCGCTCGTCTTCGGCATCGAGAAGGCCACTCAGCAGCTTCCGCGATCACTGGCCCGGCGATGTCTTGTTCAAATGGGCGTTCGATTCCGCCGCGCCTGAAAAATTACACGGATTGCCGGCAGGCCTTCACGCCGTGGGGGGATTTCCGATGACTGCCAGCAACGAATCGGTGGCGCGCTCGATCTCAAACCGGCGGGCGAAGCATTCCTTCGCCTTTTCTTTCATCGTGGCGCGAACGGCTGGCTCGGTTGCGATCCAGCGTTTGAGCAAGGCTACGGTTCCGGCGAGGTCGTCGTTGTCCACGTACCCGGCGCCGTCCGCCTCGATTTCGCGCCAGATGTTTACCTTGTTCGATATCAGCACAGGCGTTCCGCAGGCGAGCGCTTCGGCGACGGCGATGCCGAAATTTTCCTGATGTGACGGCAGGATGAACGCTTCCGCGGCGCTGAACGCGCCCCATTTCTCGGCGCCCGCAAGCATGCCGGTAAATGTGACCGGCGAATTCCGGCTATCCGCGCCCGCCAGATTTTTTAGCCGTCGCAAATATTCTTCGTCCGCGCAAGGACCGGCCATGACGAGATGCGGCGCTTCCTCCGGCCCCATTGCCCCACGAACTTCCGAGAGCGCTTCAATCAAGATCTCGCACCCTTTTTTCTCGTGGAGCCGGCCGAGGAAAAGAAGAAAACGCTTCCCGCGCAGATGAGGAAAGGCCTCGAGAAAATCATTGCGCGCGCGCGAGAGATCGATTTCCGGCGCGGCGGTCCCGTAGTTAACGACGCGCTCCCGGCAGCGGTAGAGCCAGAACGATTCGCGGGCCAGACGCCGTTCCTCCTCGGAAGTGAAGAGGACCGCGCCGGCATCTCGCAGCACGCGATACTCAGCCCACGGCCAGTAGGCCAATTTTTTTAGGTGCTTCAGCGGATACGTCCGTTTGAACCACGGGTCGAGCATTCCGTGCGGGAAAACAAAATACGGCGTGGCCGTCCCACGCAACGCGCGCCAGACGCCGAAGCTGCTGTATTGCCAGATTCCATGGGCAATGACGGCGTCGTAGTGCGCGTGCCGCTCCCGGATCCACGGCGAGAGTCGCGCTGCGTACCCATAGCTGCCACGGCCGGGCCCGACGGCGTGGACCATGACCGGAAAATCACGCACCCACGAATCGCCCGGCGCATCCAGGGTGATGATTTCCACGTGATGACCGCGACGCGTCAAGCTGGCGGAAGACTGCTTGACCGACTCGGTGGGGCCGCCGTGTGCCGGATTAAGTGTGTGAATGGATCGAAGGATTTTCATTCGGAGCGCGAAACAGTTGGGTGCGTTTCGCGTAGTGGCCCAGGACAACGAGAGTCCAGACGCGCGTCCAATGGAGCCGGTCGAGCTGGAACGCTTCCTTGCATTCGGTGACAAATGTTTGCGGCAGCAGGCGGCGCGCGACTGTTTCGCGAAGTCCCTCGTCGACGAAAAAAGCCAGCGGCCCCCGCATCCAGGCTTTCATCGGCAGGACGAATCCCGCCTTCGGCCGGCGATAGACGGAATCCGGAAGCAGATCGCGGCAGGCTTCCACGAGCAATCCCTTCGTGCCTTGATATCGTTTTTTCGCCGCGGCGGGAAGACCCAGGACATATTCCACGAGATCATGATCGAGGAACGGAACCCGCATTTCGAGAGAAACGGCCATGCTCATTTGGTCGGCGTCGCGCAAAAGCATGCGGCGCATGTAGCCGGTGAGCTCGGCCCAACTGACGCGCGCATAATCGTCGCGTAACTTTACCGGATATTCGAAGGGCGCCGTGGCGTTGGGAAGTTCGGCGCGACGGATCATGTTGTCAGTAAAGAGGCGCCGGCGCCAACTGGCGAGCTCGCCGGCATCGAGAGTGGCGGGCAGATCGGCCAAACGATCTCCGAGTTTCGCGGCCGCACCGATGAGCCGCCGGAGCGGCCGGGGGAGGCGCGCGATCATCTTGAGCCGCGGCACGTCCCGGAAACTGGGGTAACCTCCGAACAGCTCATCGCCGCCGAGCCCGCTCAACGCGACCTTTACTCCGTGCGCCGCGACCGCACGCGAGACGATAAAGGTGTTGATCGCATCGACCGATGGGAGATCGAGTTTCTCGACCGCTTCCGTGACGGCGTGGATTACTTCCTCGGTCGAAAGCTCAATCCGATGATGGTCGGTCCGGTAACGCTGCGCCACTTCCAGCGCGATGGGTGACTCATCGAATTCCGCGAGGTCGAATCCGACGGAAAATGTCTGAAGCTTTTTCTCCAACTTTTGCGCCGCCAGCGCGGTGACGATTGACGAGTCAATGCCGCCGCTGAGAAAGCTGGCGACCGGAACATCGGATAGAAGATGTTCGTGCACGGCTTTCTCAAGAAGATCGCGAACACGGCGGACCACGTTCCCGGCCGGGGAAGAAAACGAATCCTGCGCAGGCCAGTAATTCCAAGTCGTGCTCTGTCCGTCAGGCGCAACGGTCATGGCATGTCCCGCCGGTAAAACGCGCACGTGCGGGTAAAGAAGATTTCCCTCGGGGCAGGCGCCCCATTGCAAATAATCCGAAATGGCTTCGCCGCTGATCTCCTGCGGCGCGCGGACCAGCATCTTCACTTCGGAAGCGAGACGAATTCCGTCGGTGCTCAAGCTGTAATAGAGCGGCTTAATGCCGAGACGATCCCGCGCGACAAACAACTCGCCCCGGGCCGCGTCATAGATCGCGAAGGCAAACATTCCTTTGAGGCAGCCGAGCACGTCGCGGCTCCAGCGCGCGTAACCTCGCAGGAGTGTTTCGGTATCGCTGGTGCCGGTCCAATCGACGCCGCCTCCCAACTCGGCGCGCACCGTCCGATGATTATAGATTTCGCCATTCGTCACGATCACGTTCCCGGTGGCTGGGTCGCTCATCGGCTGCGCGCCCGTGGGGGAAAGATCGACGATCGCCAGCCGAGTGCTGCCGAGCCAGCAATGGCCGTCTGGCGAAATCCATTCTCCCGAGGAATCCGGACCGCGATGAGCGATTAGCCGGAGATCGAGCGGAGCGGCCGAGCCGATCGGATTGAAGTGAACTGCGATGCCGCACATGATCTGTTTTTGTTGGCGAAAGAAAATTGAATCAGTTCTGCGGCAGGACCGGAAAAACCCAACAGCGGGAATCAACTTCAACGGGAGGTTCCAGGCGGCTGGCAAACGCCAGGCTGGTGCTTTGCGTAAACAAGGGAATCGAGAAAAACTCCCACGTGCTCGGATCTGCCGAGGGCGGCTCGGAGCGTGGATCGGGAAAAAAGACAACGACGGCCAGAGTTCGATCGAGAGATTTTAAAAGCGTTTCTTCCTCTCGCGGTCTGACGAAACCCGACATGAACCAGGCGTGACGCGTGGCCGGAGGATACCCGAGAAAATGATGGAAGCCGGAACCCATCGGGAAACCAAGAATGGCCGGCGGGCGCGGAGCAGCATCTCCCCGCTCCTGTTGGAGACGCTCCAACACATGTTGCAGCCGAGTGATTCGATTCTCATTCTCGGCTGAAAGCCAAAGCGTGTCTTTGGCCAGGTGAACTTCTCGCAACCCGTCAGCCTTGGGGACGCGAATCAGATCCTTGACCGTGAGCAAGAAAGCCGGGACGCACGCGAGCAAGAAAATCCAGAGGAGGGCGAGAGCTTTCTGCCGAAGGAAAAAAGCGACCGGCAACAGAATCATCCAGGCATAGGGCATCGCCACCCACATGTGGGGAAGGTAAACCATCAACGCTAACGCGAAGAAAATGAGAAGGAACAAGGCGGGCCCAGCGAGGGAGAGAAATGAAGCGCGCTTCTCCCGGTGGCCGGTTCTCCAGGCGAAAGGCAAACGACCGATGAAAGCGAGTCCGGCCAGGGCCGCGGCCACAGGCGGGAGCTGCACCCCGAGGAAATAGTTCAGGCCGAACCAATGCAGGAAAGAAACCGACTTATGGCTGTAAGCGGCGTAATTCTGAACCATCCAGGAAGGCCAGAGCACTTCCAAGGCAAGTCGCGCGGGCAATAAAAGATAAAGAAGCGCGCACAAGATTCCCTCGACCGCGACGAAGCCCAGGAGGGTGGCCAGGCTAATCTTCAGCCAATGAAACCAGCGTTTCGTTTCGCCCCCGCCATAACTCAAGACCAGCAGATCAACGACAACAAGACTTCCACCGGCCACAAACGCGCCCCCAAATTTGATCCACTGCATCGTGCCCAGCAGCAAACCTATCCCGAGCGCACAGGCGAAAGTGCGCGAATCGGGCGGTCTCCACGCCAGGGCGATGGCAAGAAGGCAAATGCGTTCCAAGCCGACGTAAACACTGGCGCCGAGACCGCCGACCGAACCACCCGGAACCAGAAAAGACGGAAAGAGGACGATGATTCCAAAAGCGAGCGCCTGCCATGGTGAAAGACTTCGCCGCAGCAGGATCCACAGTTGAATCGCGCCGATAAAAGTGAGCAGTTGGGCCAGATGCCAGTAGGAGAGAATGGTGTTCCCGAACAGTGCCGCCCATCCCGCGTGCACGTAGGCAGTCAACGTTCCGTACTGGTAAAAGACATCGCGGAAGAGAAGCTTTCCCGCGAGCAATTGGTCGGCAGTAAAGAGAGCGTAACTGTTGTCGTGAAAAAGGAACGTCTCTCCGCTGAGAAGGCCAGGGCGGAAAAACGGGAGAGAAGACCAGCCGATCGCGACAAGGAAGAAAAGGAAGAGGGCGATCAGATTCTCTCGACCGACGGAGCGACGCGTCATACCGCGGCGAGCGAGCGATAGATCGCGCAATAATCCGCAATCATGCGCGTGGTGGAAAATTTTTGCGCATTCTCCAGCGACCTCGCGCCCCAACGCTCGCGTTCCGCCGGATCTGTCAGCCGCAAAATGTCGGCGGCAAATCCGGCCTCGTCTTCAAGCTTGTGGGTTAAACCCGCCGGGCCGGCGACCTCCGTCATCGGGGCGCGGTCCGTGCAAACAACCGGACATCCGCAGGCCTGGGCCTCCGCGATGGGCCAGCCGAATCCTTCGCAGATCGATGGAAAAAGCAGGGCCACCGCGCCGTTATAAAGAGCTTCGAGTAACTCGTTCGTCACATCGGGCAGCTCCACGATCCAGTTCTCAAGGCCAAGCTCGCGGCCTAACGAGCGCAATGAATTTGAAAGCGGTTCGCCCGCAAAGACGAGCCGGCCGTCCCATTGTTCCCGGCAACGGGCGAAAATGCGCAGGACGCCTTCGCGATTCTTGTAGGCGACATTCGAGCCCACGTGCAGGATAAATGAAGAGTTCGCTTCGAGCGCCTTCGTTTCCGTCAGTCGCTTCCACGCTTCCGGAACCGGCAACTTGCGATAGGGATAGCTCAATCCAAGGGTGACCACTTCCAGCCGGGGCCGGCCATTACTTCTTCGGACGAGGCGTTCCGCATCCTGCAAGGTCGCCTTGGAATCGCACACAATCGCGGTCGCTTTACCGAGCCCGCCGACGATCCAGCGCTGAAGAAGCTTGCCCGTGATGCTGGCAGGACATCCGGTCGGCTCACCGAGCGCGCCGCGCACCGCCAGCAAATCGTGGCAGGTCACAACCACCGGCGTGTCGCGAATTTTCGCGGCATACATCGCGCTCGAATGATCGCAAATGTGAACGAGCGCGGGATGCGCCGCCATTCTTCTGCGGAGCGCGCGTGGAAAGAAAATAAACTTGTCGATATAAGCCAGCCACTTGGCGGGAACACGGCCCAGAAAACGGATGCGACCCAGGATAGGCCTGGGCTGAATCAATTCAGCGGACACGCCCGCAGCCCGGAGGCCGGCCAGCATCATCGCGGCGAAACGCAGCATGCTTTGCTGACGATCGAGCGCGTAATTACCGATGAGCAGAACCATCGGAATTACGAGGAGGCGCGCTGGGGGAGTGCAATCGGTCGGCATAACGCGAGCGGCGCGCCATGGGCCGGTGCGGCAGGCGCGCGACGATCGGTTCGCTGTCGTCCTGGTCGCTTTCTTCCGGTTTGGCCGCAGCGAGACACAAACCGCAAATGAATACGGCAAACCCGAGATTGGTCGGCTGGCCGAATTGGCCGTTCAAGACTGGGAGAACTCCGGCGGCAAAGAACATGATCGCGAGAATTCCGCCGCGCTTCAATTCTCTCAGACTCGCCCGCGCCATTGTCCAACAGAGTATTGTCCGCCAGACGAGATACGCCAGCCCGAGAATCGGACCGCTTTCCAGAATGATGCGGCCCCACTCGCCTTCCGATAAGAGGAAGATGGCGCGGCCAGTCAGAAACTTCGCGCCGCCGTTGGTGCCAATGCCCAGGCCATAACCACCGATCGGCGCCCGGCTCAGCAGATAATATCCTTCAGCGAATCCGATGAAGACCCGGCTGAGCAGGCCTCCGACGATTGTCTTCTCTTCGGACTCGGCGGTAGTGGTGAAACGATCGGAGAGGATCTGCACGCCTTCCTTGAAGACGGGCAGCCGCGTCGCCAGCAGGATAACAATGACGGCGATGAGAAGATTGCGTCCGAACTGGTTCACGGCGCTCGGGCGCACCACGATGATGATTGCGAGCGAGGCGATGACGAGCACGACGGCGAGCAAAACCGACCGGCTTCCCGAAACGCCGATCGCCAGAACGAGCGCAAAACCGGCCCCGTAGAGCAACCAGTTACGATACAGTCCGCGCGTCAACGCGCCGTAAAGAAGATACACTGCCGCCATCGAGGCATAAAAGATCACTCCGGAGACGAAAGAAAATGTCCCGGGCGGCCTGATCTTTCCGCCGCCCGCTGTGATCTGCTGGGATTCGCCGAGACCAGCGGTGCGATTGATGAAAGCGTCCGGCTCCGCGTTAAACTGGAAAGCCATTAGCAGAGCCATCGGAATCATCCCGAGCAGAATCCACCGGCCCAGGTTTTTCAGGTCATCGCGGTCAAGAACCCGCGCCATGATGAAGATCAGCGGCAGATGGAGGAAATTGCAGCGGAAGCCGTAGCCCGTGATCAGAACCATAGCGCGGAGCGGCACGTACGGCATGAGCACGAGCACCGAAACCAGCGCGCTGAGGAAGCCGATGATGGCGAGGGAAGTGATATAGGCGGTTCGGGGAAAAACCTTCGCCTTCACCGCCGCGAAATAAATGGCGATCACTACCGGATCGCGGACCACCAGGAGCAGGTCCGAGAATTGCGGAAGGAGCCATTTCCGAAACGAGCCTTCGAAAATAAGAAGCAGGAAATAAAGCCAGATCAGTTTTTTGATCAGCTTGATCGGGCGCTCGTTATTCTGCGATTGCATGGAGAATTTTCTCACCGTAGGCCGGCCAGGTAAGCTCAGCAGATTTCGCGCGCGCTGCCAGCCGCATCGCCGGCAATTGCCCGGCATTTTCGACAAACCATTCGATCTTTTCGGCAAGCGCGGTGGGATTTCCGGGAGGGACCAGAAAGCCGGTTTCGCCTTCGACGATCAGGTCCTCGCCACCGGCGTTTCGGGTGACGATCAACGGCAAACCGCAGGCCAGCGCTTCCTGTTGCACCAGAGCGCGCCCTTCCACGATGGACGGCAGGACTAGAACATCGCATGAGCGCATCAGCCGCAGAACAGCGTCATGATCACGCGGCCCTTCGTAAATAAAATTTGGGCATTGTTCCCGATAAAAACGCATCGGCTGCAGCAGCGAGCCCATGACAACGAGCTCGACTTCCCTGGACGCGACAAGCTTCATCGCGGCGAAAAGATCGGCCAGCCCTTTTCGTTGGGTAAGCGCGCCCGCAAAGAGAAGGCGGAGCGGTTTCTCATAGGTCCTATGCGACTCATGGGTCATATAGGGCGGCGAGCCGAACGGAATGACTACGCACTTTCTGGTAAGGCGCGTCTCTTCCGGAAGCGAATCGAGAACAAACTTGCTGGGGCAAATAACGATTCGAGCCAGCTCGAGTTCCCGCGTTTTCCGGGCGAGCTTTTCGTCGGAATCGCGCGTCGCGCCGAGCGTCGGCTCCCACTGCGGATAACGTTGCGCTTCGTGTTGCAGGAGCCGCCGGGACGTCTCCCAATACGCGATCGGAAGATCGTAGATGCAGCGCAGACCGAGCTCGCCCGCCGTCTCGAACGTGCGCAAGGCGCCGTCTTCATAGGCATAGACCGCATCGATGTTGAGCCGCTTCTGATTTTGCCGGAGATAACTTTCCGAGAAATCGTCCAATCCTCGCCAGACTTCATCGGCGCTGGCCCAGCCGCGCTCATGGCGGATTAACCACTGGAGGTTGAACTTTTCCGCGAGAAGGCGCACCGCTTCGCGCCCGGGGTGCGTTTTGACTTTATAATGGGGCAGGTTGTAGCCGCGGCGCGCCATTTGGGGGCGCAGATTTTCGGGCAAGGTCCGGAGCAACGGCGAACTGCCCGACCAGCCAACCGTAGTCACAAACATCGCGAGCAAGCCGGCGCCATCGAGCGCTTCCAGGACGGCGCGCACATTGGCATTTCCGGTCGGATGGCTGAGGAGAATCATCGAGTTGCACTCATGGCTTCGAGATATCGGTTCGCTACCG
The DNA here is from genome assembly GCA_041167545.1 of Verrucomicrobiota bacterium. Classification (GTDB taxonomy): domain Bacteria; phylum Verrucomicrobiota; class Verrucomicrobiia; order Chthoniobacterales; family UBA10450; genus AV80. The sequence goes on along the minus strand of JBEEHT010000122.1, from coordinate 24,464 downwards.
CGCGCCGGGAAAACCGGGCCAAATGAGAATCGGCCTCGGCTCGGAGCGCATCACATCGGCTTGGATTTTCCAGCAAGCGGGCCAGGGCGTTCGCGAGCGCTCGCGCATCGTTATTCGGAAACGTGATTCCACATGGACCGATTGCCTCCGGCAATCCGCCTTCGCTCGAGCCCACGACCACGCAACCGCAGCCGATCGCTTCCAGCGCCACAAGTCCGAATGGCTCCGCCCAACGCGAAGGGACAACCAGGATTCGGTGCCGGTTCAGGATCTCCGCCAGCTCGCGGCTGCGTTTGCCGCCGAGGAATTCCACCTGCGCGCCCAAACCCGCGCCTGCGATTTCCCTTTCCAGAGTGGCGCGTTCCGGGCCGTCTCCGACGATGGTCAGTTCGGGAGTAATCTTTGATTCGCGCAAAATCGAGAGCGCCTCGACCAACAAATCGACGCCTTTATCGGAGACCAGACGACCGACAAAAATTAAGTCACGCTGGCGCGCATTGGCCTGAGAATTCTTCGTGAAAATTCTATCGTCGTACGGATTACCCACCTTGATGGATGGGGCTGGGATCTGCTCCGCCATGACGTCGCTAATAGAAAGCGATTTCGCAAAGCGCAGGGCAAATAGTTTCAGCCGTTCCGGCCAGCCGATGCCGCCCTGCGCATTTTTTATCCAGGTCTGATGAACGATGCAGAGCGGCCGGCGCACGAAAAGCAAAGGCCAGAGCGTTCGCAGCGAAATATTATTTTGGAGGAAAACGTCACACCACCGGACTTGCCGCAGTAATTCCAGCATCCCGGGCTGCCGCACTACCGGGTAGGGGAAGTCGCCGGCGCCGTTGGTTTGGGTGACCACGCGCACTTCATGACCCAGAGCCAGAAATTCCGAGGCGAGAAGATCTGAAACCGTTTCGATTCCTCCCGTGCCGGGGAAAAAATGATGAGACCCAAGCAATATTTTCACGGGCAAAAGCGCGTCACCTCAAAGCTTCCGCGTAGGTTCGCGCCGCGCGCGTCGAGTCGCCCCGCGCGTGGTACCAGGAATAAAATTGCTGCTGGGTTTCGCGTAATCGTTCCGGCGCCGGAAAATTCAGGCCTTGCCCAGTCATGTAATAAGGCCCCGGTAATGAAGCGCCGTTGATCGCAATAGTTCCTTCCTGATGCGCCAGGATCGGCACGATGCCATGAGCGCAGAACGCCGCGAACGCAGTCGATTTCAGAAGCATTCCCGGCGAGACCCTATCGTCGCCAAAATAATCGATCCAACCAAGCGACGATTTCCTCAAGAGCTGCGAAGCGGCCTCCGCGCTTACCTCGGGATGATAATGGCAGGAAAGGCCGGGCCTGTTCTTGCCCAATCTCTCGACCAAAGCGCGAATGGAGTTCTGCTCGTGGCCGCCGATCACATCCAGATGATCAGGAGCGAAAGCGTCGGGAATGGACGGATGCATCTGTTCGAATGATCGCAGGGAGCGCGCCAGCAAGACGGCGCCTCCGCAAATGGCCCATCGCCTTGGCGAAGCCGCGTTGAAATCGTGAAGCTCCGGTTCGCCAAAATTCGACATGACCGGCGCGAGATAGACTTTTTTCCGCGCATCGTGCCGATGAATCTCTCTTTCGATGGGCAGATTGCTGACAACGCAAACGTCCGAGAGATCGATCAGGTCCCGCGCAATTTTCACCTGGAATGGATGCAGCCAAAACTCGCTTTTCCAGGGAGGTCCCCACGCATAAAGCTCATGAAAGGTGGTCAGCCAGCGGCCGCGTAATTTTTCGCGGAGCTGCCGGACGATTTGCCGCAAGCCAAAGGGAACGCCTCGCGCCTGATAACCGTAATTCACGTAGTGCAAAATGACGTGATCGCATTTCTCCATCAGCGAGTGGACATCACCGCCGCGGCCCAGACCGGAGACGACCTGGAATCCCTCGTTTGTCTCGATGGCCGTTTCTCGCGCGACCGCAAAAACAGTCGTTAGGCCGTGCTGCGCGGATAATTTCCGGGCGAGATTGAGCGCGTAATCACCCACGCCATCGAAAGTGCCCGGCGGATGCGGGACGATCTGCAGGATGTGATTGGTGGTCTTGACGCTCATAGACTCGAGAAGGCGCGGCCCGGCTTCGCGAGATCATCAATCATGCCGGGCAGATCGGCGGCGGCTCTCCGGAGCGAGAAAAAGAATAGACTGAGCGAACATCTATACTGTAGCGCTGAAAGAGCCGTCATCCTATCTTACCGATTGCCCGGCGGCGGCAAATCTGCGCTGCTGCAATTGATCGCCCAACTCCTATGTCAGAGCAAGCTCAGCTCCAGTCTCTTCATGCCCGATGCAGGAAATCCGTCTAAGTGTCGCGCTGGTTACGCGTAACCGGGCGGCCAGCCTCGCGCGCACGCTTCGATCGCTGCGAGCGCAGGACGTGCAGCCATGGGAAGTGATTGTCTCCGACGATTCATCCGAGGAGTACGCTTCGGAAGTGGCAGATATTGCTCAAAGTTTCGGATGCCGCTACGTGCAGGGACCGCAGCGGGGACTCTACGCCAATCGTAACCATGCCGCCGCCATCTGCAGCGGGACCCATGTCCGCACGATGGATGACGACCATGAATTTCCGCCGGGCCATTTCGGACAATGCCTGGCCGCGCTTGAGGAAGACCGCGAATCGATCTGGATCATCGGCGAGTATTATCCGACAAGTCCGGAACGAACTCCGCCGCCGCCCTGTCCGGGCGAGCTTCATCCGCGCGGATTCTCGATCGGTCCGCGCGATTCACAAAACTGCCGGGCCATCGCGGATGGCGCTTCCATTTATCCACGCGGTCTCTTTGAGCGCGGTATCCGTTACGTGGAGAGTTTCTCCTTCGGTGATGTTTATCTGGAATTCGGCAGCCGGTTACACTGGCTCGGCTACCGCATTCGGCAGCTCCTCACCACGCACGTCCTCCATCATTACGATCCGGCCGCGCGCTCGTTTCGCGATCCGGAAAACGAACTGGCTTCCCGTTTTTTTGCGATGCTGTGCCACTCGTTTCGTTATCAACCGACGCTCGGGAACAAACTTCTCTCGATCTTCGAAATGAGCTGGCAACTCTTGCAAAAGGGACCGATGGCGTGGCGGGCTCTGCAGCGCGCGCGGGCAGAGTATCGCCAACATCTAGAGTCTATCGCTCAGCGCGGTTTCATATAAGCGCAGGGTCTCGCGGGCGATCGTCGGCCAGGAAAAACGGTTCGCGGTTTCCACGCTTCGTTGGGATAGCGCTTGGTAATCTTCGTGGCTGCAGCGCAAGACGCGGGAAATCGCCCTGGCAAAAGATGCGACATCGCCTACCGGAACGAGTAACTCGGGCAGTTGCTCACCCAGGATATGTCGAGGGCCGGCGACGTCGTAGGCCACCGTCGGAAGGCCGGCCGCAAGCTGCTCGATTACCGCCAGACCGAAGCCTTCCACAAAACTGGGAAATGCTCCGACTGTGCAATCAGCCAGAAGTTGCGGCAGTTCATCGGGCTCATAATCCGCCACGGATTGGACGGCGTCCGACGCCTGTTCTCCGAGGTCCCGCAAAACAATTTGCGAATCGACCATTGTGCCGAGGAAAAAAAATGATGCCTCTGGAACCTGTTTGCGGACCGCCCGGATAATTTCGGCCCAGTCGCGCGATCCCTTTCGCGGGTTCCACATTCCGATGAAACAAATTTTCTTTTGCTCCAGCCGTGCGGTGGCAGACATGGCGGAGCGCCGAAGAGCGTCTCTTCGTTCGATCGATAATCCATAGGGCTGCACGATCAGCCGCTCGTTTTCCAAACCTGTTTCGTGACGCAAATAGGATGCTTCCTCTTTGTTCGGGAGATTAACCAGATCGGCCCGCCGGATCGATTTGTCGGCCGCGCGCAACGATCGCCAGCGCATGAACGACCGCAGGATGCGACCGGCGAGCTTGCCTTTGGAAAAACCGGGCCACCTCTTTCCCACGCTCTGTTCGAACCGATCGTAAAGCTGGGGAAGGCCCACGGAACGCGCGACGAGCAGGCCTTTGAAACGCAGCCCTTTCTTGGAGAATGGCACGCTGCCGATCAAAGCATCGATGACGTCAAAGCGATCACGGTGTTTCCTGACAAACGACGCCGCCTTATAGACAAAGAACCACCGGCGAAACGCGAAGGTGACCGGCGACATGGGTATGTTCGGAAATGCGTCGGTCAGGCAGAATTTTTCGACGACATGGCCGGCTTTGGTCCATTCCTCGGTCACCTCGAGAAAGACGCGGGCTGCTCCGAACCGGGGATCCAACGCCAGATTGACCACCACCAGTATGCGCAGCGGCCTATTCATCGATCAGAAAAAAGTTGTCCAAGTTTTGGATCCGATTCAAAACAACTAATCATGGCATCAAACTCGCGACAAATGGAGCTATGAGAGGAGTCGATGGTTTCAAGTGGCGCCTGGCGAACTGGCGGGCCAAACGCAATCGGGCTGCATTCGCATCGGCCATTCGCTCCGCGGCGCCCGGCACGCTCCCCGGGACGCCAGCCTCTCCTGAGGAACGCGACTTTCAACTGGTAAGCTTTTCCAGCGCTCGAGATTTCGAAGAACAAATCCTCAGTCTGCTCACCTTCCGCCGCTGGGTCGGCACGCCCCGCTCCTGGATTATTTTTTCCGATGGCAGCCACACTGACGAGATGCGCGATTTGCTCCAGGCGCATTTTCCCTGGGTTTCCCTGCGTTCCTGGGAGCTCTCGAAGCCGCTCGTGCCGGAGAACGCGAATTTTCTTTTCGAGTACGCGCAACAACACGCGATGGGCAAACGCCTCATCGCCTATTCCACTTTCCCGTTAGACGGGCCGACTCTCTTCCTCGATAGCGACGTTTTGTTTTATGAGAAAGCGGCCGACCTGTTGCCGCCGGCTTTCGCCGGACCGCAAAGTTGGTACCTGCCCGACAAAGGTTGGGGCTCCCTCGACACGCGCTTTCTCGCGAAAAATCAGCCGGACCCTTATCAGCTCAACGGCGGTTTTTACCTCCTCAAGCCGGGCTTCTCGTGGGAACCGGTCTTCGATTTTCTAAAAGGCCTCGAGAACAAGTTTGAATATTTTTCGGACCAGACCGCGTTCCATATTGCGTTCAAGGAACAGGGCGTGATGGCGCTCGATCCGCGCGTTTTCGTTTTGCATTGGGACGATCAATTTGCGCTGGGCTTGAACGAATCGCCTGGCGAGATGGCCATTCGCCATTACGTCGCGATGGTGCGGCACAAAATCTGGGAACCGGGATGGCGCTGGCATCTCGCTCTGTGATTTTTCCCGCCACGTGAACAAAGCGTTTCTCAAAAAACTTCCCGGGGCACGGTGGCTTCGGGGCGGATGGCCGGACGAGGCGCGCTTCCTCATCCAATCGGCGGCGTTGCGTCAGGTAATGCAAGGTCACGAGTTCAAGGGCGCGTGTCTCAACGCCGGTTGTGGCGACGGGTTGTACGCTGAATTCCTGGATGCATTTCCAGCCGTGACGCGCATCGCTCACCTGGACCTTACAAAGCCGAACATCGCCGGGCGCTTCATGAATGGCCGCCACGAGGATTTCGCCGGCTCCGTGACCACCCTCCCGTTCGGCGATGGCGTTTTCGAGTGCTGTCTTTGCAGCGAAGTCATGGAGCACGTGAAGGAGGACGACAAGGGATTTTCCGAACTGGCGCGCGTTCTTGCGCCGGGCGGGCTCTTGCTCATTAGCACCCCCACCCCGCCGGCCCCGTTCGATCCCGCCCACGTTCGCGAGGGTTACACCTATTCTGAAATGCGAGGGCATCTCGAGGAACGGGGCTTCGAAGTGTTAAGCCATACTTTTTGTTTTCATTGGATGATGAGAACCCTCCTCGTCGTCTGGCGCTGGCAATTCGAAACTTTCGGAAAGGGCCAGCGCAGCATCATGCCCCGGTTCCTCGTTTATCTTGCGGGCACGCTTGATCGCTCAATGCCCATCGGCAAGCCGTGGGACCTGGTTGTTCTAGCGCGTCGTCGTCCGCAGACTTCTAAAACCGCGATAGCTTAGGACGAGGTTGAGAAGAAGGCTTGGGACCGCAGAGACCAGGCTGAAGATCAGGACGCCGGTCACACTCGAAAAATCGGTTACGGGAATGAGCGCGATCTGGGTTCCGATGGTGAGCGGAATGTAGAGCCACGATCCTGCGATCCATGCTTTGGCCGAGTTCAACGCCCAGAGCGTGCCCGCAAATGCAGTCAGCACGCTGCCTCCTACCATCAGCAATAATTCCTTTTCGAGATGGGCATATTTGTTTCCAAGGACAAACAGAAATTCCCGGGGAAACCAGGCCGCGGCGCCGACGATCACGAGGCTGAAGCAACCCACCGCGCCGACAATCGCCAGGTATTGCCAGCGCATCTTCCGCCGTGTCTGGCAACGCGCAAAAGCGGGAGCAAAAATATTTGCCATCAGATTGCTCAACACCGCAAAGATCATCGCCAGCCGGCCGAGCGCGCCGACCTCAGCAATCGAGCTGACCTGTTTGCCAAAAAAGCTGATGAGAAAAATGGTGATCTGGCCCTGAAGGCAGAAGAAAACTGCGTTGGCCGCCTGACTGCGAATGAAGCCGCGCATCGCCGCGCGATCGTCCTCGTTCTCCGGCGCGTTGAGATCGATCACGCCGGCGACGTATCGGCGCAGCATCCAATATTGCAGGAGCAGAGCGGCCGAGCCCACCGCGAGCGCGACCGCGCCGTTGAGAAACAAATACATCAACGCGGCCAGAGCCAGAAAGCGCGCGACCGCGCCCGTCATATCGATCGTCTGGATGCGAGTGACGTCGGACCGAAGCCGCGGCACGACGCTGAGCACGCCGATCGAAAGCTGGACGACCAGACCAAAGAGAAGGACGGCGATCAGAATCGCGGTGTAGCTGACTGACGCGCCATTCTTGGCGAGCATGAAATAAACGATCGGCGTGACGAGAACGATGGCGACCGCGCCGAGTTTTCGCCGGAGACCGAGCGCGGTGTTGACGAGCTGACCGAAGCGGTGGCGATCCTGCCAGACGCGCCCGCCGATGGAGACGAGCCCGATGCTGATGCCGATGTCCGCGAGAACATTGAGGGTGCCCTGCATCGTGTTCGCGATGGTGAAGTAGGCGTACTCGCGCTGGTCGAGCTGGCGGACCAGCAGGATTCCGCTAAGGAATCCGACGATCTGCACGGCGGCCTGGACGACGGCGAAGCTGCCCACGACCCGCGCCCGATGCAGCGCCCGGCGCACGATTGGAGCTGAAGTTTCGTCCAGGACGGGCGACGAAATCGGGCCGAAGAAGCTCATCGCTTGATTCCGCGCGACGCCGGGCCGATCAACGTCACGCTCCGCAAAGAGGAACGCGGGCTACGAAGATTGAATCTGTTTCGGCTGAGCGCGACGCGAGGCAGCAGCGACCTCGTCATGTTCCTCAACCGGCACCGGCGTGTTGTAGTACTCCGAATATTGGTAGTAATAATATTCCGGCAGCGATGTATCGACGTAATTAAGAATAACGCCCGGGACATTGACCTGCCGATTGTAGAGCAGCTCGAGCGATTTGCGGGTGAGACGCGCGGAAGTATACGAGAGGCGCACCACGAAAAGAGTGGCGTCGATTTTCGGGGCGAGACTGGTGGAATCGTCGGCCGCCAGAACCGGCGAGCTATCGATGATGATGTAATCGTAGTGATTGTATATCTCGCGCAAAAGGATATCGGTCGATTCGCGCAGCAGGTGTTCGCTCGGCTGGCCGAGAGTTTTGCCGCGTGGCATCAGGAAGAGGTTTGGATAAGAAGTCGGCACCACCACTTCCTGCCAGCTAACTTCCTGCTTCAAGACCTCGGAGAAACCCATCTTCGACGAAACGCCGAACGACTCGCGCAACGCGCCGCGCCGGAGATCGCCATCGATGAGCAAAGTGCGCGCGCCCGAGAGCGCCATGGTGATGGCGAGGTTGGACGAAATCGTCGATTTGCCTTCGTTCGGGACCGAGCTGGTAATGAGAAGCGTTTTCGGGCGCGGTCCTTCATACGGCATGAAGAAAATGGACGACCGGATGTTGCGATAAGATTCGGCAAAGACGTGCCGCGCGTCGTCGGCCTGAAGCAGCGTGACGCGGCCTTTTGTTTTTTCCTTCGGAATCTGGCCGAGGACGTTCTCGGAAAATTGATGCTGGAACTCGCCGAAGGAAGCCATGCGATCGTCGATCCGATCGAGCAAAAGCAGGATACCGATGCCGGCAAGAGCGCCGCAACCGAGACCGATCAAGAGGCTCTTGAGTAAACCAGGCCGCACGGAAATCGGCATGCCCGCCATTTCCATGATCGAAATCTGATCGCCGCTATCGACGCTTTGGGAAACATTGATGTCCTTGAGATTGTTTGTGAGCCGGTCGTAGAGTAGTTTCAGCCGCTCGGCCTTGCTCTTAATTCGGTTGAATTGCGCGAGCCGCTGGCTCAGGTCGAGCGACTTTGCTTCCCACTCCTTGATGTTGGTCTGAAGATTTTCCATCTGTTTCCCGATGGATTTCCGGCGCGTATCGAGTTTTTCGACGGTGTCCTGGCGGAACAAATCGATCAGCTTTTCCTGCTTCGCGATGTCGTCGTTGAGCTTGACGATTTTGGGATGCTTCGGCCGGAGATCCTTGGAAAGGGTCTCGCGTTCAGCCTTGAGCAACTGAACATTTTGCTTCGCCTTGAGGTAATCGGCTTCCGGGCCAACGTCGGAGAAAGCCATGCCCGGTGCTTTTTCGTCTGAGGTCTGGGTGCTCGGCGGGGTGGTCCCGTCGTTCTTGCCCTGGGTGCGATCGAGGTTCTGATCGAGATCAAGCAGGCTGAGCAGATCGTACTCGGTTTTAAGCTGAGCGTGCTGCTGGTTCAACCTGACGAGATATTGCGCAGCACTGTTCCCTTCTTCGGTGATGAAGCCGATGTTGTTCTGCTTTTGGAACTCGATCATCTCGTCCTCGGCGTTGCGCAGATCTTTTTCAACCTGGATGAGTTGTTCGGTGATCGCCGTCGTCACCGTGGAGCCCTGGTTCTCGCGCAGCCCTTTTTTGAAATCGACATACTTCTGCATCACCGCATTCAGATAGGCCTGTGTGTATTCGGGGGTGCTGCCGATCGCCGACAGATCGAAGATCGAGGTGCGCGGCTTCTGAAGGACGGTGATTTCGACCGTAACCGGCTGCAACTCCGGATGGAGCGAGCGGACGAGCGCCTCGGCGCTTCGCCTCACTTCGGTGCTCTGCATGAGTTGAATCTGGGTGCCGTAAAAATTGACGGTGTCTTCGCTGTAGACCGCGCTCTGGCTGATGTTCATCTTGCCGGCGAGCATCATCTTGCTGCGCGATTCAAAGGAAGGCGGAGTCTGGTAAATGAGCCAGGCCTGGATAAAGAGCCCGAGACAAATCGTCAGAACCGGGATCCACCAACGGCGTTGCAGGAGGGATTTGTAGCGATGGAGCCGCGTGATAAACGCCGTGCTCCAGGGCGCGGAAGCGGGACGATCGGTGGTGGCGGGCGCTGGCATAACTACATGTTGATCAAACGCTGCGGCACGTAGATCTGATCGTCGGGTTGCACGACAAGATCTTCCTCGCTGTGTCCTTCTTCAATGACACGCTTGAGATCGACCACGAAATCTTTCCCGCCTTTGCGCGTGACTTTCACTTTGCGCTTGTTCGCGAAATCGCCGAAGCCGCCGGCGCGGATGATCGCCTTGCTCACGGTGTAAGATTCATCGGCCGGGATTTCCTGCGGTCCCTGTCCTTTGACCGAACCATAAACGTAAACTTTGCCGCGTGATTTTTCGCTGACGCGATCGACGGCGATGATCACGGTGGCGTGATAGTAATATTCGCGCTCGAGCGCGGCCTTCACGGTGTAGGCGAGTTCCTTGCAACTTTTACCCGAGGCCGCGACGAGGCCGATGTAAGGAACTTCCAGTTCCCCGTTGTCATTGACCCGCAGGTGCTGGGATTCGTTGTCGCGATCTTCGACAACGCGGAAGCTGACGTAGTCGTTAGACCCGAGCCGCTTTTTGTCGTCCAGCACCGTCATGGAATTGGTCCGCATGACTGTGCTGGTAGTGGGCTGCTCGACGGCAGCCGCCTTCGGAATTGAAGGCATGGGACTGCTGCTTTCCTGCGCCAGAAGAGGCGACGGCCGCGCGATGCAGACAGCGGCGAGGAATGTGAGGGCCCATGTTTTCATGCAGTTGCAATTTTCTCCTCTTTAGAAGCTATAGGTGCCATCAAACGCGATGCGATTTTGCCGATAATCGCGCAGCGGCTGATCCGAATCCTTGTGGGTGTATTGATAACGAAGGCCGAGTGTGACGTGCGGCGTGAGTAGGTAACCGAGAGTGACGGCGCCGCCGTAACGGTGGATGTGTTCCGCCACGAACGGATTGATATTCGGAATCCCTGGAACGGGAACAAACAAGGGACCGCTGCCTCCCGAATCGTCCGCGTCTTCATAAAACAGCTCCGTTGAAAGGAGGGTCTTAAGAAAGATGTTCCAGTTGGCGGTGTGGCGGGCGTAATTGAGCTTCACGTAGTTGGAATTCACCCCGAGCTGGGTCTCGTGGCCGACCGAAATACTGTGGGTGAGGACGGAGTTGACCCGATGCGAGAGCAGTGCGTTCGCGTAATAATCGTTGAGATCATGCGCATCATTCACCAGTCCGGTATTGTCGAAGTTGATGTTTTGATATCCCCCGGCCACGCGCAGTTTGAGATAGCTGGTTAGCTGCGTCTCCATGAAGAGGCCGACACTGTAGGTGTTCGAGTCGTTCAGGATATTCTGGTCGTAGTAAGAGTGAATGAACGATCCCTCGACTCCGACGGTCATGGTGGAAGTGGGCGTAAAGGCGAGCGATCCCGAAACGATCTCCGCGTTACGATCGAGATAATCGAACGCGCTCGTGGTGGAGATAAAAGTGTAATGGTCGTAGCCAAGAGTCGCCACGGCCTTGTTCAAATCCCACAGGACCGAGATGCCGGCGGTATTCTGGAAGCGGCCGTAATCAGCCACGTTGCTGAGCGCGATTTCTGCGACCGGGTCCTGCTCAAGTGAGAAGCGATCATGGATATTGATCCGGAAATCGTTCACGAAAATGTCGAACGCGATCTGCGATCCCGGGTTCACGAGCACGCCATTGGTGTTGTAGTTTGAGTGGTCGAGATAGAAAGCGTAACCGACACCGATATCGAGCTTCAGGGTGTTGAGCTGGGTGATCGGCCAAAGAGCGTTGATGTTTACCTGTGGGCGCAGGATGAAATCTTCCTGCGGTTTGCTCGTCAGGGTGATGGGTCCCGTGGAAGTAAGGACAACGATCGACCCGTCTTCGGCCAGATTGATATTGTCGTTGTATTCGATGCCCATCGTCGCGCTGAAGCGAAACTTGATCGGCCCGAGCTGGAGGTTGTAGGGGATCTTGTCGATGGATTGGCGCCGCGCTTCGGCGGCCGCTTCCCCAGCGAGGGAAGGACGAATGGCATCCTGGGCGCGCACCATCGATGCGGCACAGAGCAGCGGAACAAGAAGAGCGAGAGCGATTCGGCTGGCGATCAGAGAGTGAAGAGTTGCGTGACGGCTCATTTGGGTCAGTCCGGTGTAGGTTAGCAGATGTGATACCAAAATTTTTGAGATGGCCTTGCGGCATTCTCAAAACCTCGCGCGCATTCGGCGGAGGCCGATTTTGGATGGCAGATCGGTTGTTTCAATTAGTTAAGGTATGAACGCCCGTTCTTGTAGCGAGAGAAGGAGGTTCCAGCAAGCAAAATCGGCTCTGTTTGTCCGGTTGGATGGGAGGAACTGCGGGAAGCCCGATCTGTTTTACAGAAATCGGGGTAACACGGTTACTACCGGCAGCATCTACGAAAAAGTACCGAGGCTTGGCCCGCTCCTAGCTTTGCTTTTCCTCAATATGAGTTGGCCCCTTCCTCTAAAAGCCTGCCGCCGCGCTATTCGGCTCCTGGCCGCGTTTGCTTTTTTGGCCGGCGCCCTCGAATCCGCTCGGGCGGGCGAGGCTGCCCTAACCGGCGGCGACGATAGCAATCCTGCCAAAAATCTCGCGCGAATGAATTGCGGCGCGACCATCGATCTCATTACTCCCGACGGCCATGTCGCCTCAGTCCCGAATACAACCGAGAAAAACTCCAGCGCTTCGGCCTTGATCATGGATGACGACACCCTGAGTTGTCCGCTCCAGGAAGGCGAAACCACCTTCATCATTACGCTGCCGAAAACATCGATGCTGGACCGTTTCACGTTCGTGAACGAGAACGCATCGGCCGAAGGCGAGATGCAAATCTCAGTCTCCAATTATCGGTTGGCTCCCCACAGTCCGAAGTGGATCGAGGTGAGTGGCAGCACGCCGTTTACGCGGCAGCGCCACTTCGATCTTTCTCTCCTCGGAGTGGAAGCGCGCTACGTGAAGCTCTCTTTCCGCGTGGAAAAAACCGGCCGGATCGCGGCGCTGGGCCTTTATGGCGAACAGTCGCTCCAGAAGTTCGGCGCTCGCCAGCACGGCGTTGTCCGAGTGAAAAACACGGCGGCCACGCGCCGGCTCGAAGACATGTTGAATTTCAATTTTGCCAATCTCTACGCGAAAGCCCGGGTCGTATTCGTGAGCTCCGGCATCGAAGAATCCGCGCGCCGGATGATTGATGACGATACCGTTACCGCTTTTCAATTCGCTCCGGCCGACCCGCATCCGACCGTGATCGTCGAACTGGCTGAATCGGAACGGTTGCATCGCGTGAGCGCTCTCTACAAAATGCAGGCCGGCACCCTCGATGTTTTTCTGCTCCAGGAACTCGGGTTGAATCCGGGCGATCTGAACGGCGCGAAGCCGGTCGCTTCCGTCATTGACGAAAATGGCGGGGGCAAGGCGGCGGTGAACTTCGATCCGCACGGCGCCCGCTATGTCGCTCTCCGCTGGACGCCGAGCGGCCCGGACGCGGCGAAGGGATTTGAGGTGGCCGAGATCAGCGCCTTCGGCGACATGCCGCTTTCGATGTTGAGCACGACGGAATTTCCGGACGTGTATGCGAGCAACGCTCCCTTGATGGCGCCGCCGAGCGCTCCCGTGCAGGTGCCCGTTTTGCCGGTGGTCAGCCCGTAGGCTTTTCCGGCTCGACGATCTCGCTCACGGTTTTCTCCACTAACTCCTTCGCCCGGCCAAAATCATCCGGGCCAGTCACCGCGATTTCGAGAAGGCGCTGGCCGAGATTCCGTTTCCCATGGATCGCAGACAGCAGGCGGCCGCGCAGGTTCCACTCCTCCGATTGCGGCGCACGGGAAGGAGCGAGTTTGTCTTCCTGGATGCAAACGAAAACAAAAAACGGGCGACCCTGTTGCTCGAATTCGTAAGCGCGAAATTCGAGCGGCGTCGGACGGGCGGGCACGGTTAGCCGGGGCTTTTCAGCGAGAAAAGTGCGGCCGACGGCCGGCAGGCAGATCTCCGGTGAATGGCTCCGCACCAATTGCAGCGCGGCGCGTTGCGGTTTCCAGCGCGCAAAAAAACTCCACCACCGGACGCCGGCCGGATCCTCCCACGCGGCACTGGAAGCGTCATCGTAATGCAGGATCACGCGGGTGGTTTCCGGAATCGGCATTGGCCGCGTCGTTGCGTTCGCGGCTGGCCATCTTGTCTGCCACGGCGGACGCTCGAGCAGTTCGCGTTCGTGGCTGCGATACCAGAATTCGCTCGCAGTGAAGATGAACGCGAGCCACGCCAGTGGGATCAATTGCGCCGCCGCCATCCCGCGAGCGGAAGTAATCTTGAACGCCGCCGGTTCCGGCGCCGAATTCGTTTTCCAAATCCAGCCGAGGCAGAGCAAGCCCGCCATTCCGCACAAGAGCGCGGCGGTCCCGATCAAATCATGCCAGCGGGCCAGCGCTTCGAGGCCACTGTTCGCCGCCACGAGGACGAGCGTCGTCGCGCGAAAGACGTTGCAGACAAAAATCCAACCGCAGCCCAGAAGAATCAACGCGAGCCGCCGCCATCCCGTGAGGCGAAGTAATTCCCCGAGGACCAGCGCCACCATGATCCCGGCCTGCAGCGTTTTCACGCCGCTGCACGCTTCGTCCACGCCCACGAATCCGTTGCGAAGCTGGATCACATTTCCCGCCTGGTGCGCTCCGATTCCAACCCAGCCCGCAATCTCCACGGCCATGTAGGCAACGGCGCGCGTCATCATTTGGACGACGCTATTTTCAAACTGGACCGGCCACGGAACAGCGACCAACGGGAAACAGACCGGAAAGGCTAAATGCCCCAGCCACGATCGGTCTCCGAGCCGGACCAGAGATAACAACGAAAAAGCGACCACGACGACCGCGAAAATCCAGCTCAGGAGCCGCCAGTCAGGATTCGCCTCTTCCACAATACGAATGGGCAGAAGCAGAACGAGGAGGAACCAGCTGGACGCGATCAGGAAAGGCGATCGCGCCGTTTTCCCAGGTTCAGGGCGCGTCTTCCAGCGCGAGAAAAAGAGGAACAGAGCGAGGAAGGGCACCGCCCAGCCATAGTGATAGCGCTCATTCAACATCCACTCATCGTGGAGATGATAAAACAACCAGAGCCAGAGAGCTCCCGGCACCGCCCATCGCAGCAAGCCGTCACGGTGCAGTGCCATTGCGGACAGACTTACGCAGGGTCACGCCAAGACCAAGTCCTGATTGCGGTTTCCGCGGGAGACGGCTGCGGCAAATACCAGTAGGCGGCATAAGCGCTGCTAAGAAAGCGCTGGCCTCTCCTTATGTGGTTGTTCCGACGCTTTACCGCCATTTTCCTATCCATCTTGATCTCGTCCGCCATCGCGCGCGGCGTGACCTTGGATTGGGGCTCGCAGACTTGGATCAATAACCCCGACGGAACCCCTGCCCCAAACGCGTACGAAATCGACGGCACTAATGCCGGCACCGACGTCACGATCACAGCCGGGGGAAACAACGGAGCGGTTTTTCAAAAGGACATTGGACCCGGGACGCCGCAAACGCCGGCGGTGGGACTGACTTTCCAGGGCGGTTTGGGAACCACTGAGAACTCGCTCATTCTCGCACTCAATCTCGCTAACAACACCCAATCAGTCACGGTTACGCTCACGTTCTCGCCGCAATATACTTCCGGCATTTCGAACCTGACCTTCACGCTCTTCGATATCGATTATGCAAGTGCGACCGGCAACACGTATCAGGATCAACTCACCAACATCAAGGGACTCGCCGCGGATGGTACGACTTGGATCGCACCAACGATCACCACCAGCGCGACCAACACGCTGACCGGAACGGGGTTGACCCAGGTCGTAACCGGCACCGCCAGCGCCAATGACACGGGCACCAACACGGGCGCCGGCAACGTCACAATTTCCTTCGGAGCCAGTTCCATTACCTCATTCCAGTTTACCTACGGGAGTGGACCCGCTTTCGCGAACCCCACTTTCCAGCACGTGGGCCTCTACGATTTCACCTTCACGCCGGTTCCAGAAATCAATCCGGCGTGGAGCGCCGTCGGTTCCTGTCTTTTTGCCTTCGGTCTGATTCTTCGTCACCGTGCGAATCTTCGAAAAAAATAACGATTGCTTCGGCAACGTCCGCGCTCTCGAGCGGCGCGACTTCTACCTTCGCTGGACGCGGCGTCTCGGCGTGGGCCTTCTGCTCGCCGCGCTTTCGTTCGCAGGGTACCGAGGCTATGGCGCCTGGAGAGAGCATCACCTCGCGAAACAGACTCAGGAATTTTTTGCCCGGGGCGATTACAAGAGCGCCGTGCTCGTGGCCCGTCATCTTTTGGAGCTGAATCCAAACAGCGTGGCGGCTTGCCTTGTCATGGCGGAAACAGCCGAGCTCGCCGGTCGCGGAGAAGCACTCTCCTGGCGGCAGCGCGTCGCGGCCCTCGAACCGAATGTCCCCGCAAATAAAGTTGCGCTGGCCGGCGCCGCGCTTCGTTTCGGCCAGTTCGATCTCGCCCGCAAGATCCTCGATGCCATCGAACCAGCGGCGCGCGCCAGTGTGAAATATCATCAGCTCGCAGGAGCCATCGCGGTCGCAGAAAAACAGCCGGCGGCCGCCGAAGCGGAATTCGCCGCTGCGCTTCAGCTCGAGCCGAACAATCAGCAGCTCATCCTCAATCTCGCGACCGTGCGCCTCACTTCACCCGATGCCGCCACGAACGAAAAGGCTCGCGCCGATTTAATGCGGCTCTCCGAACAACCTGCGGTCCGCCTTGAATCTCTGCGCGCGCTTACCTCGGACGCGCTCGCCCGCAATTCCCGTGTCTCGGCCGAAAAATGGGCCGGAGAATTGAAATCGGAAAAGAACGCGACGTTCTCCGACCTGCTGCTTTATGTGGAAGCCACGCGCGAAACTCAAGCCGCGCAAACGTGCCTGCTCGAGGTGCAATCGCGGGCCAGCCAATCCCCCGCCACCGCCGCTCCGCTCATCACCTGGATGAACCGCCATGGAATGGCCCACGCGGCGCTCGCCTGGGGGTTGTCGCTCCCTCAAAAAATCGTGGATGCGCAACCGGTTCCTTTGGCCATCGCGGAATCCTACAGTTTTCTCCAGAACTGGAGCGGCCTGGAAGCGTGGGTCGAGGGGAAAAATTGGGGGGAAGAAGAATGTTTCCGTCTCGCCGTGCAAAGCCACGCCCTGCGTCATCTCAGCATCGTCGATCGCCCATCGATGGAATCGAAAACCGTTTGGCGCGCGGCCTTGAAGGCAACGAATGGCCATCCGGACCGGATCGCCGCCATTGCCCAACTTGCGGAAGGGTGGGGTTACACGGCCGAGGCTGAAGAGGCCTGGTGGATGATCGCGAATGGAAACGAAAATGCGAAGGAAGCGCTGGGCGCGTTGCAGCGTCTTTACAAATCCAAGCAGGATAGCCATGGCTTGCTTCGCGTGGCGAAACGCGCGCTCGAATTGAACCCGGCCGATCTCGTCGCCGCGAACAATTGCGCCAGCTTGGGCCTTCTCCTCAGCGCCGACAGTTCGGCGCGGCGTCTGGCCGGCAAGCTGCATCGCGAGAATCCGGCGAGTTCAATCTTCAGCACGACCTACGCGTTCGCGCTGCTCACGGAAGGAAAAACGGGGGACGCGCTCAAAGCGATGGAGACGTTAAACGAAGCGCAACTGCGCAATCCGGTCGTCGCCGCCTATTATTTTGTGATGCTCGTCGAGAACGGAAACATGGAGCGCGCCCACCTGTTTCTCTCCGCCGCAAACAAGGCCGCTTTACTCCCCGAGGAACAGCAACTCCTCATCGCGGCCACCCGCAAGCTGCTCAATCACGATTCGCAGAACGTGACGAAGAGCGTGGCCGCGGCGGACTCGTCAAATCCCTGACGCGTTTATCCGCCGGTCGCAAATCCGGGGTAAAGCGTCATCCCGCCATCGACGAAGAGGGTCGTGCCCGTGACGTAATCCGACGCGTCGGACGCGAGCCAGACCGCCGTTCGCGCAATGTCCTCCGGCACTCCGACGCGTCCTTCGGGAATCAACTTCAGCAACTCCGCTTCCGCTTCCGGCGTTTCCCAGGCGGCGCGATTGATCGGCGTCTTGATGGCGCCCGGCGCTATGCTGTTCACCCGGATTTTTTTCGGCGCGAGCTCTTGCGCCATGCTTTTCATGAGAAGCATCACGCCTCCTTTCGACGCCGCGTAGTTCACGTGGCCGCCCCACGGAATCACTTCGTGCACCGAGCTCATGCAAATGATCTTGCCGGCTGCGGAGGAGATCTCCGGCACAACGCCGCGGCGAAGAAATTCCCGCACGGCTTCGCGGGCGCAAAGGAACTGGCCCGTCAAATTGATCGCGATCACGGTGTTCCATTGTTCGAGCGTCATCTCATGGAAACGGGCGTCGCGTTGGAGCCCGGCGTTGTTCACGAGGATGTCGATGGTGCCGAATTCTTTCAGCATCCCGGCGAACATTGCCTGCACTTCGTCCTCGCGGCTCACATCAGCGCGAAGCGCGATCGCCCGGCTCCCGCTTCCTGTGATCAGCTCGACGACCCGTTCGGCTTCTTCCGGACGCGAGACGTAATTGACCACGACATCCGCGCCCGCGGCGCCCAAAGCCAGCGCACAGGCTTCGCCGATCCCGGAGTTCCCGCCGGTGACGAGCGCTTTCTGGTTCTGGAGAGGTTTGAGCGGATCCGGCGAACTGTTCACGGCCATAAAAACTGTCTGGCAGGATTATTTTACGCGGTGCCAAAGGCAAGCGCTTTTGATTCACGGCACCCGAGCGCAGGGGCATGGAACTAGCTTTCTTTATTCGTGGGTTCCAACACAACCTGAAGATGCGTTTAGCAACCAAAATTCAGGACGACGAGGCATCCACGCAGGAATTCCGCCAACCGCCAACTTCCAGCCACCACCAATATGAAACTCATTCTGACCTACCGAGCGGCACGACTGAAATCCCGGAACATTTTGCGCTCGCTGCCCAGGCTACGAATGATGCTGTTCGGGTTTGGACTGTAAGGACCGGCGCCCTCTCCTGGCCCCAGGGGCTCGAAGCGCTTCTCGGCTACGATCGTTTCGCGGCCACTAACGACATTGGTTTCTGGCAGAAGCAAATTCATCCGCAGGACCGCGCTCGCGCCGCGGCCAGCATCCGCGATGCCTTGGCCGGCGAAGGTCCGCATTGGACCGGCGAATATCGCTTTCGCCACCACGACGGCTCCTATTTGGACGTCCTCGAGCGGGCGCTGATCGTTCGCGATTCCAAAGGCGCGGCCGTGCGCTGGGTCGGTTCCTTCATGGACGTGACCGCGCGCAAACAATTGCAGGACCAGCTCGTCCGCTCCCAGAAGATGGAGGCGTTCGGCCAGCTCGCCGGCGGCGTCGCCCACGACTTCAATAATTTCCTCACCACCATTCTTGGCTACAGCGATCTGCTGCTCAACGAGCTGGGAATGAAAGGCGCAATCGCCGGTCACATCAGCGAAATCCGCAGCGCCGCCGGCCGGGCCTCCGTGTTGACGGCGCAATTGCTCGCTTTCAGCCGAAAGCATCCGCTCGCGCCTTGCGTTCTTGAAGTGAATTCTCTCATCACCAATCTCGAGCGCTCGTTGCTGCGGCTTCTGGGCGAAGACATTTCGGTCGAATGTCATTTCCATCGCGGCAAGGACGGCACTCACACGAAGGTCGATCCGGGACAGCTCACCCAAATCCTGCTCAACCTTGTCGTGAATTCGCGCGAAGCGATGCCGCATGGCGGACGCCTCACCCTGGAGACGAGCATGGTGGCGATCGAAGCGTCCGAAGAACACGAGCTCGGCTCCGAAGAACTCCCACCCGGCGATTACGTTTGCGTTAGTGTCGCCGATACCGGAACCGGCATGAGCGATGAAGTGAAGCAGCATCTCTTCGAACCATTTTTTACGACCAAAGACGAAGGCCGCGGCAGCGGACTCGGACTCGCCACCAGTTACGGAATTGTGCGGCAAAGCGGCGGCCACATTTGCGTCGAAAGCGAAGTCGGAAAAGGCACGACCGTGAAAATCTTTTTGCCGAAAGTCTCCGCTCCGGCCCCGCCCTCCTACAAACGCGCCAACAGCGGCGAACTGCCCACCGGCTGCGAGACCATCCTCGTTCTCGAGGACGACGTCAGCGTCCGTCACCTATCCGTGCGGGTCCTGCGCGGCCTCGGCTACGAAGTTCTCGAAGCCGCAAATGGCGACGACGCGCAACAGCTCGTCGGCCGAAGCGAGAATAAGAAGATCGATCTGCTCCTGACCGACATGGTGATGCCGCAAATGAGCGGACGCAGCTTTGCGGATTGGTTGGGCAAAACCAGCCCGCAGACCAAAGTCGTTTTCATCTCCGGTTACCTCGAGGAATCGCTCCATCCCGGCGATCGCCGCGGGCAGGAAGAAATGTTCTTCCTCGCGAAACCGTTCGATCCCGCCCAGCTCGCGAAGAAGATTCGCGAAGCGCTCGACGCATAGGTCGGATAGGTCTTATATGACCTATTATGCCCCGCGTCATCACGGTTGAGGAGATTCAAGCGGCGCGACAGCGAATCCAAGGGGCTGTCTATCACTCACCCTGCCGGCCCTCGATTCCGTTGAGCGAAATCACCGGCATGGAGATTTTCTGCAAGCTCGACAATTTGCAGCGCACCGGCAGCTTCAAGGAACGCGGCGCGCGCAACGCCCTCGCGCAATTGCCGAAGGAGCAACAAGAACGCGGCGTAATCGCAGCCTCCGCGGGAAACCACGCCCAGGCCCTCGCCTATCAGGGCAGACTGCTCGGCATTCCCGCGACCGTCGTCATGCCGAAACATGCGCCTCTCATCAAGATCGGTAACTGCCAGAAGCTCGGCGCCACCGTTATTTTGCACGGAAAAGATTTCTCGGAAGCGAAAGCGCACGCCCATGACATCGGGACCGAGCGCGGCCTTGCCTATATCGATGGCTACGACGATCCCGCGATCATCGCCGGCCAGGGCACGATGGGTCTCGAGATCGTTGAGCAGGTCCCCGATCTCGATGCGGTCGTGATCCCGGTGGGCGGTGGCGGTTTGCTCGCCGGCGTCGCGCTCGCCATTAAGAGTCTGAAGCCCACGGTGAAAATTATCGCGGTCGAGGCGGAGCATGTTGCCAGCTTTTCCGCCGCGATGCAGGCCGGCAAACCGGTGCGAATCGAAACCCAGCCTACGCTCGCCGACGGTCTCGCGATTGCCCAAATCGGAGCCAACGCCTTCGCCACCGCCGCGCCGCTTGTGGATCGCACGGTCACCGTCACGGAGGAACAAATCGCCGTCTCGATCCTGCGGATTGTGGAACTGGAAAAAGGGGTGGTCGAAGGCGCCGCCGCCACGCCGCTGGCCGCGTGTTTGTCGGGCCAGCTTCCCGAGCTCGCAGGCAAACGCGTCGTCCTCCTTCTCTGCGGCGGGAATATCGATCCAAATGTTTTGAGTCGCGTCGTCGAGCGCGGCCTGGTGGCTGATGGCCGGCTCGCTCGCTTCACGGCGATGATCAGCGATCGGCCCGGCGGGCTGGCCGATCTCGCGACGCAGATCGCCTCCACGGGCGCGAGCATCAAGCAGGTCGTGCACGATCGGGCTTTCGCGGGCTCGGATGTCTCCGCCGTGCATGTCTTGTGCACGGTCGAAACCCGGAACAAAGAACATCTGGCTGAATTGCGCACGCGGCTCACCGAGGGCGGAGTGAAAACCAACGATTCAAAATAGCGCGGTCGAGTTTTCGTTTTCGACGCCAATGAGCGGACAAAAAAAGCGCGCCTTCGATCCGCTTCGGTTTTTGACCAGATTGAAGCGCTCGATCCGCAAGCGCGTTCTGTTTCGCAAGTTCGGCGACGAATGGAAGACGAAGAGCGGCGCCTTCCAAAATCGCGCCTACGATTCCTACGAAGCTTACCTTGAGCACCAGAAAGCGAAGCTGGAGACGCACGATTTCGGTAAATACGACACCGAATTTCGGACAGCGTTGCGCGAGCGTTTGGCGGCGCTCGATCTCGATTGGAAGGGACGCAACGTCCTTTGCCTCGCGGCGCGCATCGGCACGGAAGTAAAGGCGTTCCTCGATCTCGGATGCTTCGCGATCGGCATCGATCTCAATCCCGGCGAAGAGAATCGCTACGTCGTCCACGGCGACTTCCACGATCTGCAATACGCGCCCCAATCGCTGGATGTCGTCTATACGAATTCGCTCGATCACGCGTTCGATATCGAGCGAATCGCAAAGGAAATCCTGAAGGTGCTCAAACCATCCGGGCTCCTGATCGTGGAAGCATCGAGAGGCCGGGACGACGGCGTGAACCCAGGATTTTTCGAGAGCTTTTTTTGGAAGAACCTCGAGGAGTTGATCCGCGTCTTCGAGAAGGCCGGCTTCACCGTCACCCGCCGGACCGCGATTACGCATCCATGGCCCGGCGAGCAGATTTGCTTTCAAGGAACGGCGGTTTACAAACCGCCGACGTGACAAAACGGCGGTTACAAACCGCCGTTCCTTGAGGCCGCCACCGTTTCGCTTGAACGGGCAAACGCACTCCGTAGGATTCCGCATGCCTACGGAATCGCCCGCGCAAGCCTCTCGCCCATCCCGCGAAAAAGATCGCGTCGATTCTTTTGCGCGCCGGCACATCGGCCCGAATCAGGAAGCGCGCGCGGCGATGCTCTCCGAGCTCGAATTCGAGAATCTCGAAGCGCTGATCGATGCAACCGTGCCAAAGAATATCCGGCTCGATCAGCCGCTGAACTTGCCGGAAGCGAAATCCGAATGGGACGCGCTGGCTGAGTTGCGCCAGCTCGCCAGGAAAAACATTGTCGCGCGTTCGTTCATCGGCGCCGGCTACTCCGATTCCATCACGCCGCCGGTCATTCAGCGCAACATCCTCGAGAATCCCGGTTGGTACACCGCCTACACCCCGTACCAGGCCGAGATTGCGCAAGGCCGGCTCGAGGCGCTCCTCAATTTCCAAACGATGATTACCGACCTGACCGCGCTCGATATCGCCAACGCGTCATTGCTCGATGAAGCGACGGCGGCAGCGGAAGCGATGACGCTCTGTCGCGCGGCGGTCGGCGACCGGACAACTTTCTTCGTCGCGGATAATTGCCATCCGCAAACGATCGAGATCGTGCAAACGCGAGCCCGGCCACTCGGCATCAAAGTCGTGGTCGAAGATTTTGCGCAGTTCAAATTCGACGAGACGGTTTTCGGCGCGCTCGTCCAATATCCGGCGACCGACGGCGCGATCTATGACTACGAATCTTTCGCCAACGCGGCCCACGAAGCCGGAGCACTGCTCGTGGTCGCCGCGGATATTCTTGCGCTCACACTCTTAAAACCGCCCGGCGAATTCGGCGCCGATGTCGCGGTCGGCAGCACGCAACGCTTCGGTGTTCCGCTGGGATTCGGCGGGCCGCACGCCGCGTATTTCGCCACCCGCGACGCCTACAAACGGCACATGGCCGGCCGGCTCGTCGGCGTTTCGCACGATGCGACCGGTCGTCCCGGATATAGGCTTGCATTGCAAACCCGCGAACAACATATCCGTCGCGACAAGGCGACGAGCAACATTTGCACGGCCCAGGTCCTCCTCGCCGTCATCGCCTCGATGTATGCCGTCTATCACGGCCCGCGCGGACTGCGCGCCATCGCTGAGCGTGTTCATCAACTGACGAATCAGCTCGCAAATTCACTGGAAGCGGCCGGCGTCAAAATCGCGCACGAGAATTTTTTCGACACGTTGCGCGTTCAAAATGCCGGGGATGTTCTGACCCGCGCAGCTGAAGCCGGAATAAACTTGCGGCAGCTCGACACCAATGAAGTCGGCATTTCTCTCGACGAAACCACCAGCGAGCTCGATCTGGCCAATCTTTGCCAACTCTTTGGCGCTGAACTCGGCGATTCCGCCGATCGCAAATCGCAAATCGCAAATCGCAAATCCCCCTTTCTCACTCACCCCGTCTTCAACACGCATCATACCGAGACCGAAATGTTGCGATACCTCCGCCGCTTGGAATCGCGCGATCTCTCCCTCACCTCTTCGATGATTCCGCTCGGGTCGTGCACGATGAAACTCAATGCGACGGCGGAAATGTTTCCGATCTCGTGGCCGGAATTTGCAAAGCTCCATCCGTTCACGCCCGACGACCAGACGGCCGGTTATCGCGAAATGTGCGACCAGCTCGGGCAATGGCTCGCCGAGATCACCGGCTTCGCGGCGGTCGCGCTCCAACCGAACGCCGGCTCGCAGGGCGAATACGCCGGCCTGCTGGCGATCCGCGAATATCATGCGTCGCGTGGTGAAGCGGCTCGCAACATTTGTCTCATCCCAACTTCCGCGCACGGCACCAACCCGGCGAGCGCGGTCATGGCTGGATTCAAGGTCGTGCCGGTCGCGTGCCTGAAAGATGGCGACATCGATCTCGCCGATCTCCGCGCCAAAGCCGACACGCACAAAGACGATCTCGCCGCCCTGATGGTCACCTACCCTTCAACGCACGGCGTTTTCGAAACGACCATCCGCGAAATTTGCGAAGTGGTTCATTCGCACGGCGGCCAGGTTTACATGGACGGCGCGAACATGAACGCGCAGGTCGGTCTCTGCCGTCCCGGTGATATCGGCGCCGATGTCTGCCATTTGAATCTGCACAAGACCTTCTGCATCCCCCACGGTGGCGGCGGACCCGGGGTTGGTCCGATCGGGGTCGCGAAACATCTCACGCCGTTTCTCCCAGCTCTCTCCACAATCCGAAATTTGAAATCCCAAATCCAAAATGGTGTAGGTCCTGTCACGGCGGCCCCCTACGGCAGCGCCAGCATTCTCACCATCTCTTGGATGTACATCCGCATGATGGGGCCCGAGGGGCTCACGCACGCGACGAAGCTCGCGATGCTGAACGCGAACTACATCGCCAAGCGCGTCGAGGCCCACTACCCGACGCTGTACCGCGGCGTGCACGGCACCGTGG
>JBEEHT010000121.1:0-13944 GCA_041167545.1 Verrucomicrobiota bacterium | reverse complement strand
TGCATTTCGCGCTCAATTGCGCCAGCCGGAGTTGCCCGCCGTTGAACCGCGAACCGTTCAGCGCCGACAAGCTGGATGGTCAATTCGAGAAACTGGCGAAGGGTTACGTCAATTCCGATCATGGAGTGAAATATTCGCCCGAGACGAAGACCGCTGAGCTCTCAAAGATTTTCGACTGGTACAAGGATGACTTTAAGGGCGACGGCGGCCCGGTTGCTTTCATTAACAAGCGTCGCTCCACGCCGCTCGCTCCGGACGCGAAGATCAACTACCAGGAATACGATTGGAGCCTGAACGAAGCGAAATAACACGATGGTTTCCCTCGCGAACGATCAGGAATTGAAGCCGCCGTCACGTTGGCGCGCTCGCTGGAAAGCGTTCCGCCATCCGATCGCGGAGGAAAAAGCGCGCGTGTTGAAAGAACGCTGGGAGTCGCTGCCGCCGGAGTTGCGCACGAACAACCAGATCTCGGGACGGCACCTGACGCATTGCGGTTTTACCCTGGGCGCGAGTTATTGCTCCTTCCATTGCACGCATTGTTACCTGCCAAAGAACGCGAACGAGATTCCGATCCCTTCGCTCGCGCAGGTGAAGGAACAGATCGATGCGAACCGCCGCCTGCAGGGTCCAGGTGGCGGACTTCAGATCACCGGCGGCGATGTCGCCGACGCCTACTGGAAATCCGGACGCGGCGATGAGCTGATCGAGATTGTCCGCTACGCGATTTCCGTCGGCTCCATCCCGATGCTCATGACGCACGGCCAGACCTTGATCGAGCATCCGGAATTTCTGGAGCGACTCATGGTGGAAGGCGGGCTGCGGCAGATTTCGGTGCATGTTGATATGACGCAAGCCGGCCGGCACGGTTATCCGATCGGACGAATCAAATGCGAAGCGGACCTGCATCCCGTCCGTCAGGCGTTCACCGATCTCGCGCTTCGTATTCGCGAAAAGACCGGACTCCTTCTCGAGTACGCGCTCAGTTTTACCGTCACCCGGCGCAACATCGACGACGTGCCGGAAGTCATCCGCTGGTATCTGGCCGATCCGAAGCGCAGCTACATCTGGCGGATGCTCAGCTTCCAACCCGAAGCCGATACCGGCCGCACGATTTTTTCGCAGCGTCCGATCACTTCCGCCGATGTCTGGGAGAAAATTCGTGAAGGCGTCGGCTTGCCGCTGCGGCGCGACGTTTCCATCTTCGGGCATCCCGATTGCAACAGTTGGGCGTCGCTCCTGATCGCGCGGCCTTCCGGGAAATTTTTCCCGCTGCTGCCGGACGACAAGAAATTCGATTCGCTGCTCGGGGAAGTGCTCCGAAAGATCGGTGGACTTTCGCTGGTGAACGATGACGCCGGGAGCCCGCCTTATCGGCTCGCCGGCGTTTTGTTTCAGCATCCGCTTCTCGCGATCAAACTCGTCGCGAAACTTTTGCGCTACGTCACCTCGCGCAAAGCGCCGCCGGAAATCTTTCGCTCCCTTCTGCGCGGGCAGGTGCACACGCTTGGTGTCGGCATGCACAATTTCATGGATGCGAAGCAGGTGGCGACCGCGGATACCGATCCGGTGATCTGCGCCCGCCTTGATTCATGCGTCTTCAAAGGCGCGGTGAAACGCAATGGCGAGTGGGTCGCGGTGCCGATGTGCTCGATGAACCAGCAGACGTGGTCCGAAGTTTACGATGGCCGGCTGAACGATCCTGAGTTGCTGAAGCAACCGCAGGTCTCCAATCGAGTCGAGGCGCCGGCGGCAGAGCCAGCCGCCCTACAATAAAGCGCGCACGACATTCATCGCGCGCAGATAGACGCGATGCCAGCCGCAGCGCATCAACTCTTCCTTCATCAACTCCGTTGGATCGTTCGAACTCGCCGGCATTGGCTGACTCATTCCGGGTTGACCCGGAGCGCCGACTGCAACATCCAGCAGATCGCCCTTCTTCGAATGGCTCACGTGCAATTCGATCGACCCGCACTTTAAAACGCAGCGGCTGATCGGTTCGCCTTTCGTTTCGTGTAGCGAAACCCGAATCGTCTTGCCTGCTTCGTCGCGAAAAACCAGCGCGTTACCTTTCGAGCTTTTCTCGATCGTCCACTCCAGTTGGCCCGCGAGCCAGCCGGTTAAAAGAAGAGCAGTCGACCGATAGCCCGGCGCGAAATCAATCTCCACGCTTTCGATTTCGTGCAGGTGGCGGTGCGACGCCGGATGATCGAAGAATTGGGCGATAGCCAAGCGGACCTGGTAAAGACGCGTCCAGTTTAGATCGCACAGAATGATCCGCTGCTGGGCGTCGGCCTGCGCGGTTTCGACACGCTTCATTTGCCCGTCGAAAGCGCTCCATTTCTGGCTGTCGTAGATGACGCGATCGACCCAGGCCCAGAGCTGCGGGTCCATCGGGTCCTGAAATTCCTCCTGCCACCAAAGATAAAACGGCAGGTCGGAATCGAGGTGGGAGAAAACGATGTTCGGAAGCAATCGCGCGGAAGGCCCCTCGAGCAAAAACGAAAGCTGCTCGGAGCAAACCTGCTTGCTCCCGGAGCCGCTTACGTGGCAATGCGCGCTGATCCACGCTTCGACGCGGTTCTCTTTCGCGTTCGGATCGGCGCCAATGACGATGGCGCGGCAGGCATGGTTCTCGGTGACTTTCGAAATGATCCCGGTGTTACGAGGCAACGAGCCGGGCGCTTCGCTGTAGATGGCGAGGTTGATGAGGGACGCGCGGGTCTTTACGCCCTCGTTGTCGGTCCAAAGTTTTTTCAGGGCGCGATCGATCTTCCCGATCTCGACGGGAATTCCGGGAGCAAACGTTTCGGTTGAAGCGCTCATCGGTGTAATTAGAGCCGGCGCCAGGCGCGCCCATCGCGGGCGAGCAATTCATCCGCTTCCTCCGGGCCCCACGAACCGGCGGGGTAATCGAACAACGACGGCGCGTCTTCTTTCGCGCCCCAGGCGTTCTCGATCGGATCGACAAACGCCCACGCTTCTTCGACTTCGTCGCGGCGCGCGAAAAGCGTGGCGTCCCCGCTCATCGCATCGAGGAGAAGCCGTTCGTACGCTTCCGGGCTCGCCTTGCCGAAAGATGTTCCGTAATGAAAATCCATTTTCACCGGCTCGATCCGAAAACTCGTGCCCGGCATTTTCGCCTGCATCCGCAGTGAGATTCCCTCATCGGGCTGGATGCGGATCACAAGCACATTCTGATCGAGCGAAGTCGGTTCCTTGTTGAACAGAACGAGCGGCGCCTTCTTGAAATGGACGGAGATTTCCGTCCCCGATTTCGGCAGGCGTTTGCCGACCCGCACATAAAACGGGACGTCCGCCCAGCGCCAGGTGTCCACGTGCACCCGCAACGCGACAAAAGTTTCGGTTTTCGATTCCGGATTTACGTTCTTCTCCGCGCGATAGGCCGGCACCGGTTTGCCGTTGATCGCCCCGTCGCCGTATTGACCGCGCACCACATTTTTCGCGATGTCGTCGGACTGCAAACGCCGGAGAGATTTCACGACCTTCACTTTTTCATCGCGAATGCTGTCGGCGCCCAGATCGGTCGGCGCCTCCATCGCGACCAGGCAGAGGAGCTGGAGCAAATGGTTTTGCACCATGTCGCGCATCGCGCCGGCGCCCTCGTAATATCCGGCGCGTCCTTCCACGCCGAGCGTTTCTGCCGCCGTGATCTGGACGTGATCGACATAGCGCGAATTCCAGAGAGGCTCGAAAATCGCGTTCGCGAACCGGAGCACGAGAATGTTTTGCGCCGTCTCTTTCCCGAGGAAGTGATCGATCCGGTAGGTTTGATTCTCCGCAAACGCATTGCGGACCACGGCATTCAACTCGCGCGCGGTGGCGAGATCGGTCCCGAACGGTTTCTCGACAATGACGCGCGCCCAGCTTCCTTCGCGGGTTTTGTTCAAGCCGGCTTCCTTGAGATTTTTCAGGATCGGCTCGAATTGGTCCGGCGCGACCGCGAGATAAAAAAGGCGATTCCCGCCGGTGCCGCGTTCGCGATCGATTTTGTCGAGGCGTTCCGCCAAACTCTTGTAGCCGGCGGCATCGTGAAACTCGCTCGGGTGATAGAAAAGCGACTGGGCGAATCCGTTCCAGATCTCATCGCGGACCGGTTGGCGCGAAAACTTCCGGGTCGATTCCTCCTGTTCCTTGCGAAATTCTTCGTCGGTTTTTTTGCGGCGCGCGAAACCGATCACGGCGACGGCCGGCGGCAATTCGCCATCGGCCGCGATGTTGTAGAGGGCGGGAATCAATTTCCGCATCGTGAGGTCGCCGGTCGCGCCGAAAATCACGACGCTGCAAGGCTGCGGCACCGTGCGCGTGGTGAGACCTTCGCGGAGCGGGTTGGTTTTGGGAATGTCGGAAGTTTTGCTCATCGAGCGAACGAGATGCGCAGATTAGACAGATTTGCGCGGATTAGGTAAGAGGAAAATGAGTCGGCGGCGAACACCTGCTGCCAGCCATGATGTATCGGGGCCGGTTGCGCGCCAGGCATGCCAGACTCGCCAGCGCCGTAGGAGCGCTGCGCCGCCAAGATATTTTGGAACGTGCCAAATCGCGAGCAACCCAATACACTTCCGGGGACGAGACGAATGAACTCTTCCAAGAAGCCCCACGTTACGATCATGAAACGATTCCCGCTGATTATTTGCGTCATTGCCATCTTGAGCTCGGGTGCGCAGGGCGGAACGGAAAGATTCTCCAGCAAAGACACGGCGCCACCGCCGTGCCCGGGCTGGTATGCGGACAATGAATGGAACGTTAGTATCTGGGGAGCGTACGCTTTCACTGACAATGATTATCCGACGCTTCAGAATTCGCTTGGGGAAGGAGCGGTTGTGAATATCGGTCCCTCAACTGTCAGCTTCGATCACGACAGGTATCTCGACGCCGGCCATGCCTGGGGCGGAGGGGTCGACGCGAAATATTTCTTCAAGCGTTACTTCGGGATTGGACTGCAAGGCTTCGGTCTGAATGTTCGCCAAAGTTATCCTGATGTATTCATTGATTTTGGCAATGTGGGAAGCGGCACGAATTTCGCCCGGACTTCGCATAGCCGACAGTTCGTCGGAGGCGGTTTGCTGACGTTCACGTTGCGCTATCCCATTAGCTGCTCGCGATTCGCCCCGTACGTCTTTGCCGGCGGAGGAGCAATCTTCGGCGGCGGTCAACTGAGCCTGTCTGATACTACGAGCCGCGGCGACATTACCTTCACCTCGCGCTCCGGTGCAGTTACGAAAGCTATAGGCCAGTTGGGCGCCGGGTTTGAAATTCGGCTGACGCCACACGTTGGCTTAACGAATGACTTCAGCTGGAACGTGATCGACGGAAGGAATAACAACTTCGGAATGTTACGGTCGGGTATCAACTTTACGTTTTAGCGGAGTTCGCGAGTTCGTGGCTAAATCCCCGCGCGCTCCAGAAGCGAGTGCAGCACCTTTTCGGCTTCGAAGAATTCGCGCGCGACTTGGCGGGCGCCGCGAGAGTGCCGGGCATAATCGGCGTTGATCGCTTTCACGGCGTCAGCGATCTGACCTAAGGACTTGAAAGCGAAGAGGCCGTCGTGTTTCCCGAGAGCTTGGGTGAAGCCGGTTTCCTGAATGATCACCGGCCGGCCGGCCGCGAGGTAACAACCGCTTCTGTCGCTAAACCAGCCGGTGTTGAGGCGGACGTATTGGTCCTTGGCTACGGTGAATTCGGCTTTGGAGTTACGGATGTAATCGCGGTAGAGCCGATAATCCGCGCTTAGGTCGTGCGGGGCGCGGAAGCGCCAGCCGTTGCGTTCGAACTTTGTGCGCGTGCTTTCGTCCTTGATGTCCGTGGCGAGCTCGAATGGTTCGCCCGATCGCTTCGGGGCGGCGACAAAGCGGAGGAATTCCCTTGATTTGCTCCAGAGATATTTCTCACCGCGCCACTCGATATCCTTTAGCCCGCTCGTGGACCAATTCGCCACGGAAGTGAAAACGGCAGCGGGAAGATGACGGCGGGTTGTCTTCCAGAGATCGGTCACGATCGGCTGGCGAGTCGGAAGCCATTTCAATCCATGGGTCGGAACTGGAAATGAGTCCGTGCCGACATTTTCGCCAAAGGTGAAAAGCGCGTGGTGGCGTCGGAGATACTTGATCGTGGATTTTATTCCTTGATCGACTTTGATCTGTTCGACGCCGGGATCGCTTTCGATGTAAAGAATCCGGTCGCTCGTGAGAAGGTCTTCATTGAATTCCTGGGTGCCGCAAACGTTCAGGATCGCGTCGGCTTCACGATAGAGTTGCCGGATTCTTTTTAACGGAAGGCCGGCAGTAGGATCGCCGGGCAGGTAACGGGCGCAGAAGCTCCAGCGCCGCTCGAAACCGAATTCGGCCGCGAGATGAGCAAGCATGCGCGCGGCGTAATCGAACTCGTTGTTTACCTCGAACGTGTCGGGGTTGTAGGGAAGGCGCGCGGAGTCTTCGATGTAGAAGACGTCGTGGCCGAGGCGTTGCAGGCCGACGATGTAATGAATGTGCTGCCAGATGACGCCGGCGATCGGACAGCTTCCCATGAAGCCCATCACTATCAGGCGTTTCTTTTTCAATCCCAAAACCTAGATTTCAGCCTGGCGCCGCGATGCCAAGGCTCCGCCGATCCAGGCACAAGGCAGCGCGGTGGCCGCGATGGCGATCGGATACCAGGCCGGGCCAAGGTGCATCGGGATTGTTGCGATGGCGCCGATGGTTCCGAAGCCGAGTCCTATGAAACCGAGAATCATCGCGTGCCGCATCGGATTGCGAGGCGCGAGCCGCGCGGCAAGATAGCTTCCCAAAATCGTGTAAACGATTCGGTAGGAGAGCGCCAACGCGTTCAAGGCAGGCTGCGGCATCGGGTCACCCCAAGGCGGATACACCTTGAGAATGTGAAGCACCTGGTCGGTGCCAAGCGAAAGAACGACGACGGCGAGAAAACCGACAATGATTGCAAGGATGCTTCGCAAAGGATTTGGCATTGGTTTGGTTGGGTTTGGTTTCCCAGGCAGGTGCTAATTGCTTAGCTCTTTTGTTACCACCGCGGGATTGCCGGCGACGACGACATTCGCGGGCACGCTCTTGGTCACGACGGCGCCGGCGGCGACGACGGAGTTCTCGCCAATGGTCACGCCTTTTAGGATGACGGCGTTCATCCCGATCCAGACATTATCGGAAATGATGACGGGCATGGTACGCAGTTTCGGACGGGGCGGGCGGTCCTTGAAGAAGGGAGCCAGGGCGTGCGCGTCGATGATCCGTTGCGCGGGCGCGAGCGGGTGAAAATCGGAATCGGCGATGCCGACGTTCCACGAGATGAGGCAATGCGAGCCGATCTCGATCCGTTCCTCGGCCATGACGAGCGCGCCGTTCATGAGAGTGAAATCGCCGATGGA
Organism: Verrucomicrobiota bacterium; assembly: GCA_041167545.1. Lineage (GTDB taxonomy): Bacteria > Verrucomicrobiota > Verrucomicrobiia > Chthoniobacterales > UBA10450 > AV80. Next base: position 6,545 of record JBEEHT010000121.1, on the reverse strand, counting down.
GCAGGTGCCGTTTTCGCCGAGGGCGAATGAGCAGCCGGCGTAACATGACACGTGATCCCCGAGAACGACGGCGCGCGGCGCTTTGCTCTTTAGGTGCCGAAAAATCTGCGCGGTCTCGCAGTAAAATCCCTCTCCGAAAATCACGTTCGGCGGAATGGGCTGCAACCACCAATCGCTTTCCACGCGCCGCTCGCTGTTGACGTTGCTCATGACGGATAATTCCCCGAGGCGTAGAGCTTCGCGTAAACGCCGCCTTTCGCGACCAGGTCAACGCCCTTGCCTTGCTCGACGATCCGGCCGTGCTCGAGCACGACGATGCGATCCACGCGATGAATCGTGGCGAGGCGATGCGTGACGATGAGCGTCGTGCGTCCCTGCATGAGATCTTTGATGGTTTCCATGATGGTAGCTTCGGTGGTCGGATCGAGCGCGGAAGTGGGTTCATCCAAAAGCAAGATCGGCGCGTCCTTCAAAAATGCTCGCGCAATTCCAATGCGTTGTCGCTGGCCGACGCTGAGATGGCCGCCCCGTTCGCCGACCGGGCTATTGTAACCGCGTGGCATTTGGTTGATGAATTCATCGGCCTGCGCGCGCCGGGCGGCTTCACGGATTTCTTCCTCGGTCGCGTCGGGCCGGCCATAAGCAATGTTCTCGCGGATCGTGGTGGAAAACAGAAGCGTGTCCTGCAACACGATCGCGATCTGTGCGCGCAGCGATTTCTTGGTGATCGCGCGCAGGTCGCGGCCATCCAGCGTGACGCTGCCTTCGCTCGGATCATAGAAGCGCGGCACCAGGCTCAAGAGCGTGCTCTTTCCGGCGCCCGTTCCGCCCACTAACGCGATGATCTGATTCGGTGTGACCGACAAATCGATTTCCTGCAGTACAGTTCGCTCTGGGCCATAACCAAAGCTGACCCTTCGGAACTCCAGAGCGCCAGTGGTTTCGGTTATGTCCTTAGCGTCCGGTGCATCGACGACATCGTCGGCGCGATCGAGCACCTCGAAGCAGCGTCGCGCTCCGGCCGTCGCACCTTCCATGGCCCAGGCCGTGTAGGTCAACGATTCGAGCGGCTGATAAAGCATCAGCAAATAAGCGCTGAAGACGAGGAGCGAACCGAGCGTGAGCGTGCCCCGAAGCACGTGCAGAGAGCCCACGTAATACATGAGGGCAGTGCCGATCGCGATCAGGGTGCCGATCACGAGTGCGCTGTTCACATTCGTCAGGGTAAGGCGCAGATTCGCTTGCAGACTTTCGTGCGCGCGCTGGTGAAATTGCGAGACCTCGAAATCCTCGCGCCCGAAGGCATGGACCATCCGAATCGCGCCGAGTCCCTCCTGCGCCTGGGCGAGCATGGCGCTGTCCTGTTCCTGAATCGAAGTCGATTGCGTCCGGATACGATGCGCGAAAAAGTAAATCGCGGCGAAGAGCAGGGGAACGACGACGAGCGAGAGCAACGCGAGCTGCCAATCCATTCGCAGCATGATTACGAAGGTCCCGATCAGCGTGATAACCGACGCGAAAATGTTGGTGAATCCTTTGTTGTAGATCGTCTGGATCGATTGCGAATCGTAGGCAACCCGGAAGCTGGAATCGCTCGACCGGCGGGCATCGTGGTACTTGAGCGAGAGCGATTGCAGGTAGGCGTAGAGGTCAGTGCGCAATTTCAGCAGCGCCTGGAGCCCAACTTTTACGAACAGGTAATTGCTCGCGAGATTGAGCAGGCCCCAAAGAAGCTGGATCGCGACCAAGGCAAGACAGAGCAGGGGAATGAGGCTGGAGGAATTGCCGAACCGCGCGTGCGGATTCCGCTGGAGAACGTCGTCGACGATGATCTTGAGCGGCCATGGTTTCAACAGACTGAGGCCAATTGCGGCAAGCGACAGGAGAAGCCCGATCGCCGTCTGCACGGAGAACGGCCGGTAGTAGACGAGGACGCGGCGATAAATCGACATGGAAGATTATGATTGCGGAGTTCTCGTTTCCGATTGATCTAACGCGGATTCATCGCCCGCATCGAGTTCGAGAGATTCCTCGACTTCGCTCGGAATGACAATATGCATCATCTTCTTGAGGTTTGGTTCGGCTGGGTCCAGGACTGGGGCTACCTCGGCATCATTCTCTTGATGGCGATGGAAAGCTCGATCTTTCCCGTGCCGAGCGAACTGGTTATCCCGCCGGCAGCGTTTCTCGCGGCGGAGGGAAAGTTAAACATCTATGGCGTCGTGGCGGCCGGGACGTTCGGTTCGTGGCTGGGTTCCGCGGTCAGTTATTGGGTGGCGCTTTGGTTCGGCCGCGTGGTCATCGCGCGCTTTGGCCGGTACTTTTTCATTAACGAAGCAAAGCTCGAACGCGCAGAGCGTTGGCTGCATCGCTATGAGTTGGGCGGGATATTCTTCGCGCGTCTGCTCCCGGTCATCCGGCACCTCATCTCCTTCCCGGCGGGATTGATTCGGATGAATTTCGCGAAGTTTAGTTTGATGACGATTATCGGGTCCGCGATCTGGTGCTCGGTGCTGGCCTGGTTCGGCCAGACCGTCATCACTCGGGAGATGGTGGAATCGAAGAATGTCGGCGCGCTGGTGACCGCCGTGAAGCAGAGCCAGAACTTCCATTACATCCTCATCGCCATCGTCGTTTTGACGCTTCTTTACTTTGCCGTGATGCGTCTGACCGCTCGGCCCGACGTGAATTCGCGCTGACCCGCGATTTGTCCAGAAACGTGACACTTGTGTCGCGGGTTTCTCCCTTGTCTCCCGCTGGGCGCTCCGTCGGCGCGGTTCCGCCCTAGGACAAAAAATTCAGCGACGTTGTGGCACCTGAATTGCTGAATAAACGGCACAACCTCTATGAAAAAGAACAGCCAGATTCTCACGCCTCGTAAACTCTCCCTCGGCGATCTCATCCTCGCGGTGAGCTCCTGCACCAAAAACACCAAGGAAACGGTCGCGGCAGTGGCCGACTTGCTCGGCAGCGGCCAGGTCCGCGTCGAAAACAACGGCCGGTTTACCCGCGCCCGCGTTTGCTAGTCGCGTCTCCTTAAAAAGCTTTTCAAAAGGTCGCTTGGGCGGTCGACTCGCCGAAGCGGCGCTTTTTTGCGTACAAAACGCTTTCGGTTTTCCGTCCGGCTTTTATCTTGGCCCGGTGATCGAACGTTATTCCCGGCCAAAGATGAGCAAACTCTGGTCGGAGCAGCGCAAGTTCGAGATTTGGCTGGAGATCGAGATCCTGGCTTGCGAAGCGATGGCTGAGCTGGGCCAAATCCCCAAGGCCGACGCCGCGGAAATCCGGAAGCGTGCGCGCTTCTCGATCCCGGAAATAGCGGAGATCGAAAAGCGGACGAATCACGATGTCATCGCGTTCCTGGAAAACGTGGCCGCGTCGGTCGGCCCAGCTGCGCGTTGGATGCACCAGGGTCTCACGTCATCCGATATTCTAGACACGACGCTGGCGGTGCAGTTGACGGAAGCGTCGCAAATTCTGTCGGAGGACCTGGCGAAATTGAGGAAGGCGGTCGCGGCGCAGGCGCGGCGTTTCAAAATGACGCCGATGATTGGCCGGAGCCATGGCATTCACGCGGAGCCGATCACGTTCGGGCTGAAACTGGCGCTGATGTACGATGAGTTTGGGCGCGCCGAAGAGCGATTGGCGCAAACCCGGGAACGGATCCGCGTGGGCAAACTCAGCGGCGCGGTTGGCACCCACGCGCATCTCGACCCGGCGATCGAACGCAGTGTTTGCGAGAAGCTCGGGCTGAAAGCGGCCAATATTTCGACCCAAATCATCCAGCGCGATCGGCATGCGGAGTTCTGCACGACGCTGGCGCTGATTGCCTCGAGCATCGATCGCTGGGCAACCGAATTCCGTCATTTGCAGCGGACCGAAGTTCTCGAGGTGGAAGAGTTCTTTGCCGAAGGGCAAAAAGGCAGCTCCGCCATGCCGCACAAACGCAATCCGATTACCGGGGAACGATTGAGTGGTCTGGCGCGGGTGTTGCGCGGGAACGCAGTCGTCGCGCTGGAAAACGTCGCGCTCTGGCATGAGCGCGATATCAGCCATTCCAGCGCGGAACGCATCATTCTGCCCGATTCGTGCATCCTGCTCGATTACATGCTGGCGAAATTGAGCGATCTCGTGGAACGCCTGCAGGTTTATCCCGAGCGCATGCAACGAAATCTCGAGCAGAGCAAAGGGCTTTATTTCAGCCAGTCGATCCTGCTGGCGTTAACCGGGGCCGGCGCGGAACGAAAAAGCGCCTACGAAGCGGTGCAACGCGCGGCCATGCGGACCTGGAGCGGCGAAGGGTCGTTCGCCGAAAATGCGAAGCGCGAACCAGAGATAAGCGCGCGGCTTTCCGAATCGGAGATCGACGCGCTATGCTCGCTCGATGTTCATCTGCGGCATGTCGATGCGACATTTCGCGCCGTCGGTCTGGAATAACGTTTGGAGACGGCCTGCCCTCAGGCCGTTTGAGGTCATGCGCGCCGATCTCACCGGCGCGAGGGCGTGCCGGCTCCATTGCCCTATCTGGCGGACGAGTTCAAAACCAGTTCGGCGATTCGCGCCGAGGCATCGAGTCGCACCTCGACGGTTTCGAATTCAGTGCCGCCGACACCTCGGGACTGCGGATCGAGCGAGACGCGAACGCGATTTCCCTGGGGTTGCAGGACGAGCTGAGCTACTTCGAAACGCTCGGACAATTCGACCGCCGCCACTTTGAACATCGCGACGAGCTGCATCGACATGGCTGTCCCCGTTTTCGCGGTGACTTCGATGGAGGCATTTTCATTCACCAGCGCGAGATCGTTAATCGCGAAACCATTCCGCGGCTGAATCGAATTTGCCGGCCGCCGCGTGGGGACCACGCGCATCGTCTCGATCAGTCCTCGAGGATCGAGCTCCACGGATCCGATCTCGAATCCCGCCAGAAGATTCTCCGCGGACGCGGAAGCCGACGACGGCGTGAGCGACAACGTCGACGCCGTCGGTTTCGCGCGAATTGTGTCGATGCGAAATCGCGGACTAAGCTGGACTGAAATCACTTCCATGCCCAAGCCCAGCATCACCGCGCTCCCGTTTGCGGTTGCGAGCTTCGGAGGCGGCGGGGGAGTTGGCGGCGGTTGAGGGACATCGTAAAGCGCCGGCTCAGCCGGGCGCACCTCGCGCGGAATCAGCGGGGGCGGGGGCTCCGCCGGTTTGGCGATCTCGGGAGAACTGCTCGTTGTCGAGACCGGCAATGGCGGTTCCTTTTTCGCTGCTTCCGTCTTAACCGGTTTCCTGCCGTTTCCCTGGCGCGTCGGCTTCGGATCAGGCGGCGCTTGCGCCGGGGGCGTTTCCTTTTTTTGGAAAGGGAACAGGGGACCTTTGGAGAGCGTTTGCGTCACCAACGCGACAAGCGCTTCGGACAAGAACGGCTTCGCGATCGTCGCGATGACGTTTTCGTATTTCTCCGCCGCGGCCAGCATTTCCGGAACATGTCCGGACATCATCAGTACCGGAATCCGCGCGGTCGCTTCGTGCTCGAGCAAGCGCGCGCAGACCTGGTCGCCAGGCAAATCCGGCAAACTGTAATCGAGCAACACGAGATCAGGAACCATCACCTCCGCGCGTCTCACGCCTTCGCCTCCCGTGAAAGCAGTGACGATTTGCAGAGTGGGATCAGCTGTGGCCAGCGCGTCTTCCACGAAGATCAACAGCATCTCGGTATCGTCGATGACGAGGATTTTCTTCCCGGCGGCCGGAGGAGCCGTGATCGATTTCGAAACGGAAGGCGGACGCGCCTTTGTTTCTCCGGGCTTCGGTTTGCTCTTTCGAAGCGCGTCGAGGAAAACGGGCTGCCAGGATGCTTGGATCGTGCGAGGCGCATCAATCGCCCTCGCGCTTTCTTCGACCCGGGAATTCGTCCAACGCATCAGCTCATGCAACGCACCAGTCCCGCTCGAATTCGCCGCCGCGGCATGACAGATTTGACCATTATGAAAGTGGATCTCGCCGGCGCCTTCGTCGGATCTGATCTTGAACACCGCCGTCGCCATGTTGAGGCATTCGAGCGGAACAAGATCTCGCAGATTCAAATCGCGCAGGGTGCCGCGCGAATCGCCTGAAGTGGCCTTCGTCCACGGACCCAACAAGGCCTGAACGGCCGCGCCAAAATCGGCCAGCTCAAATGGCTTTTCGACGAAGTGAATCGCATTCGGCCCATAGCGTTCTTTGGCAAATTCAAGTGGAATGCCTGAAGCAAGGGCAAGCAGACGCGCATCGGGATGGGCCATCCGCATGCGCTCGAGGAATTCGGCCGCCTCAGATCGCGGCGGATCGAAATCGATGATGAAAAGTTGCGGAGATATTTCGCCCGCGGCCGCCTCCGCCTCGGTCAGCGATTCCACGGCGCGGATGTAATGCCGCGGCGCAAATTTTTTCAGGGCCGAGCTAATTGCCGCGGCCAGCGCATCGTACTCTTCGACAAGAAGAACGCTAGGCGCTGTCCCGGCAGGAGATTCGTGGGATGCAGGCACGGCGGGAGCGACTGGGAAACGCGAGGATAGAAG
>JBEEHT010000120.1:0-7861 GCA_041167545.1 Verrucomicrobiota bacterium | reverse complement strand
TCGCTGGAGATGGTGCTCGACGCTTCGCTGGCCGGCGGCACGATCGCCGGCTCGCTCGGCCTCATGGACACGGCGCGTTCGGTCACCATGAAGCTGCGGATGGTCGCGGAAAGCGTTTCGCTCGATACGCTGCGGGGTTATATCGGGCGACCGCCGGAATTTCTGGCGGGCGACGTGCGCCATCTGAAGATTGAAGCCGACGGCACAGTCGAGGTGCCGCGGACCTGGAATGGATCGGTCCAGGCTGAGATCGACATTCTGCGGCAGGAGTACTTTTTCTTCGATCATGTCGTTTTGAATGCCAGCGCGCGCAACGGGGTGGCCACGCTGGACGCAGCCGAAGCGACCAAGGGCTCGAATAAGATCGCGCTGAAGGGAACGACCGATCTCCCGAATCACATCCGCGAGTTTGGCCGGTCACCCGCCCGTTTCGAGATCAGCGGAGCGCTTCCGGATTTGCAATCGTTGACGGCCCGGTTTCCGCAGCCGGTGATGGGAAGCATCAACCTCACGGGCACGGCCGAAATCACGGACGCCGTGCTCCGGGCCGATCTGGCTCTCAGCGGCGGGCCGATCGCCTACGGCAACTTGAGCGCCGCGCAGGTGACCGGAACGGTGAAGGCGAGCAAGCAGATGCCGGCCACAAACGAGCGGAAGATGTATTACGCCGATTTGCGCTCCCAAATCCATCTCGAGATGGCGGACGGGCATTCGGGCGAAAATTTGTTCGACTCAGCCACGGCCGATATTACCAGCAACGGTCCCAATGTAACGGTCGAGCGTTTCGCCGCGGTTCGAAAAGAGAACACGATGACGGCTTCCGGCCATTATCTTTTGCCGGACGATCTGGCCCAATTGCGGACGCAGCCGTCAGCCTTCAAGGTATCGTTAGGCGCAATCGAGATGGGCGATTTTTGGCCGCCGGATTCGCCGAATCGAATCACCGGTCCGCTTGAGGTTTCGGGCGAAGTGACCGTGACGGACGGGAAGGCGAACGGCCAGCTTTCCGTCTACGGATCGAACCTGAAGTTCCGGCGCGTCAACATTCCGGAAATCAGCGCGCAGGCCGTCATCTCGCGCAACGTTGTTTTCCTGAATGATTTCACGGCCAAATTGAACGACCGCGATTACCTTGCCGGTAACGGGATCGTCTCGCTCGATTGGCCGCGCCATTACAGCGGCAAGCTCTCGGCAAACATCGCCGATCTCGCCCGCTTGAAACCGATCCTCGCCGCGTTTGGGAACAACAACGACGTCGGCGGTTCGCTCGTGATCGACTGGGAGGGGAGCGGGGAAGCGGCGGAGGAATTCAAGAATTCCGGGAAGCTGAAACTGACGCTGGAGAAGGGCCGCTACGCGAACCTGCAGGCGCTCCAGGCGAACATCGACGCGGATTATTCTCCCGAAGGTCTGAACGTGCCGACGATTTTTTTCGGCAGCGACAAGATGAGTTTCCAGGCCAATCTGACCGCAAAAGATTCGACCCTCGAGATTAGCAAGATCCAGATCGACCAGGGGCAGGCGAAATATGCGGCCGGCTATGTTTCACTGCCTTTCGTCTGGAAAAATCTCGGGAGCGACCGGCCTCTTTTTCCATCGGACGGGAAAGTGCTCGTCACCTTTCAATCTGAGAACCTCGACCTGAAGAAACTCTTCGCGGACCTCGGCGCTCCGCCGCTCGGTACCGGTCTGCTCAATGTGAAGCTCGACGCGAACGGGACGCTCGCGCAGGTCACCGGCCGCCTTGACGTGAACATGCGCGATCTTCACAGCGCCGAGTACCCGAAACTCGAGCCGGCCACATTCGATCTCGTTGCCGAGCTGCAAAACAATCAGCTCGCTTTCAATGGACGTTTGCAGCAAACGAAGATCCAACCGGTGCTGATCACGGGAAACATTCCTTTCGACGTATCGAGAATCATCGCGGAGAAAAAATTCGATGAGGAAACGCCGTTGAACGCGAAGGTGCAATTGCCGCGCAGCTCGGTGAATTTCCTCCGCCAATTTCTGCCCGGCATCACGCAGCTCGATGGCGATCTCGCGCTCGATGTGAACATCAACGGCACGATTGCGAGACCGGTGCTGAGCGGCTCGGGCGATATCACCATCAACATGGCGCGCTTTACCAACACGACCCTGCCGTCGCTGAGCGGTTTTCATTCGCGCATGACTTTCACGGGAGACACGCTGCATTTCGAGCGCTTCAATGGCGATCTCGCCGGCGGGCCATTCACCGTTTCCGGCCAGGTGACGTTCCCGAAACTCACCGAGCCGAATCTCGATTTTCAGCTCAAAGCCCAGAGCGTGCTCGTGGCGCGGAACGATAGGTTGACGGCGCGCGCGGATGCAGACTTGAAAGTCAATGGCCCGCTCAAGAACGCCACGGTCACCGGCAACGTCGCCCTAACGAACAGTTCTCTGCTCAAGAACATCGACCTCATTCCGATCGGTCTTCCGGGCCGGCCGGCGCCGCAACCACTTTCGGACCGACCCGATTTCTCGGTGACGCAACCGCCCATTCGTGATTGGAAATTCGACATCGCGGTCAAAACCAAAGATCCATTTCTCATCCGTGGAAATCTGGCGAACGGCGGCGCGATTGTGGATTTGCATCTTACCGGCACCGGGCTGCATCCGGCGTTGCAAGGGGTCGTTCGGCTGGAAAAGGTTGAGGCGACGCTGCCCTTCAGCCGGCTCGAGATCTCCTCCGGCTTCCTCAATTTCGACCCGAGCGATTCATTCAACCCGAAGATCGATTTGCAGGGGACGTCGCTGATCCGCGATTACACCGTGCACGTTTACGTTTACGGCACGTCGCTGGCGCCCGAGGCCGTTTTCAGCAGCGAGCCGCCGTTGCCGCAGGAAGAAATCATTTCCCTCCTGGCCACCGGAACGACGCGCCAGGAATTGGTCGGCAACAACAGTGTCCTCGCCGGTCGGGCGGCGATGTTGCTGGTGCAGCAGCTTTACCGAAGAGTTTTCAAGAAGGGCGAAGCGACCAAAAGCAATTCGATGTTCGATCGCTTGCAGGTGGATGTCGGCAATGTCGATCCGCGGACCGGCCAGCAAACGGCGACGGCGCGGCTGAAGTTAAACGAACAGTTTGTCCTCATCGGCGATCTCGAGGTAGGCGGAGATTTTCGCGGCATGGTAAAGTATTTGATCCGATTCAAATGAGATGAGCTTTCATTTGCCCAGACAGCTCGCTTGCGTGGCCTTCGCTTTGGCGATGAGCAGCGCTTTGGCGCAAACGGCGGTGAAGGTTCCGAAGCCGGAGGAGAAGGACAAGGCCGAGCGCGTCGTGGCCAAGCAGCAGGAAAAGAAAGCGCAGCACACCAGCGTGATCGAGTTCCGCGGGCAGGCGGCCTTTGGCGAGAAGGAGCTCCGCTCGCAATTAAAGGAGCAGATCACGACGATCGATGAGTATGGGCTGACCGCGGCGCGCGGAGATGATGCGGCGTTTTTTCTCGAGCTGTTTTACAAGAAACACGGCTACGCAAAAATCAGCGTGCGTTACAGGATCGAATCGGGCGATCGCTTGCTGCTCGATATTAACGAAGGTCCGCTGGTCACGCTTGGCCTGGTGAACTTTGTCGGCAACCAACACCAGCCGGCTGAAGTGTTATTCGATTACGCGGTGGGCCCGACGCGCGAGCGTTATTCAAGCCTTCAGCAGAAACTGCCGTTTGTCGCCGCGGATGTGGAGGAAGGCGCGGACCTCGTTCACCGTCTCTACATCGCCAATGGCTACCTCGATGCGACCGTCGAGAAGCCGATCTACCACTACGCCGACGATGGCTCGCAAGTGGACGCCACCATTCCCATTGCGGAAGGGCGCCAATATTCTTTCGGCCAGATCACTTTCTCGGGCCAGACGATTTACGGATCGGAGGCGTTGCAAGGCCAGATGGTCGATCTCGTCGAACAACCGTACACCGACGGACGCGTCTCGGACATTCCGCGACGGTTGCAGACCTATTATCGCGCTCGCGGTTACTACGAAGTAAAAGTCGACGCGATCGGCAATCCGCCGGCTGCGCAAAATGGGCGAGTGCCGGTGCTGGTCTCAATCACGCCCGGACGGCTTTACCATTTCGATGGCGTGACGGTGACCGGATTGGAGCGATTGCGCCCTAGTTACATCTCGAGACGGTTCAGCAAATTCAGCGGGAAGACTTACAGCCCCGAAATCGTGGACGAAAAGTTCCGGGAGTTGATGAAGTCGGGCTTGTTCACCGTGCTCCAGATCAAACCGACACCGATCGGCGGCGATGCGTTGCGGCTCGATATTTCCGCCGAAGAAGCGAAGAGCAAGGAATTCGGTTTCGCGCTCGGCTACGGCTCCTATACCGGGCCAATTGTCGGCGCCAGTTTCCGCGACCGCGATCTCTTCGGTTATGGCCGGCCGATCTCGACCCTGGCCGAGTGGTCCGGCCGCGGCTACAAATGGGAGATCCTCTGGGAAGATCCGTATTTCTTCGACACCGACTTCGGGTTCAAAGCGAAACTCTCCGCCCTGACTTTTGACTTCGATGGCTACGCAAAATTCGAGACCGGCCTTCGCCTCGATTTTACCCGCCAGATCACGAAACAATACGAGGTCGGCCTCGTTCTTTCCGGACGGCATGTCGATGTCACCAGCGCGGATATTGACCCGCAACTTGTCGGTCGCACTTCGTATTTCGTCAGCTCGATCGGCCTCACTCAGACGCTCGACCTCCGCGACAGCAAAGTGAATCCGAGCCGCGGGCTGGTCATCGATAACACGATTGATTTCGCCACCGGCGCTTTCGGAAGCAACGTCGATTTTATCCGGAGCACCGGGCGAATGACTTATTTTCTGCCGATCGGGCGCGCGCCATTGCCGGGCCATACCGACCGGCGGACGTTGCTCGCGCTCGGCGCGCGCGCGGGGATCATCCACAGCCTGGATAGCAACGGATCGCCGGCGGAAATTCCGATCGACGAACGGTTTTTTAACGGCGGCAATAACACCGTGCGCAGCTTTGCCGAGCGCGACCTCGGGCCGCACGATCACGACCATTCCATCGGCGGCGAGTTTTTCACGGTGTTCAATGTCGAATACACCTTCCCGGTTTATGGCGAACTTTTGGGCGCCGTCTTTTTTGACGCCGGCAATTTGCTCCCGAACTCAAACGATCCGTTCGCGCGAGTCACGGCCGGTCTCGATGACATGCGTTACGGAGTCGGCCTGGGGCTTCGCTACAAATTGCCGATCGGTCCCGTCCGTCTCGATTATGGTTTCAATCCCGACCGCCGCGCCGGTGAAGATATCGGCGCCTTCCATTTCAGCTTTGGCTTCGCGTTTTAATTTTGTAGCGGCGGTCTATGACCGCCGTCTTCGGAAGGAACGCGCTGTTGCCATCACGATTCGGCGGTCATAGACCGCCGCTACAGAAGATGAAACGCTGCACCTATCTCCTCCCCATTCGCCGGAGCAGCTTCTCCGCGGCGGAAGCAGCGGAGCTGGCCGATTATTTTCGCGGGCTTGGCGATGCCGGCTGCGATCTTCTCGTCATCGACGGATCGCCGGCACCTGTTTTTCAGCAGCATGGCGAGATCTGGAGTTCCCTCTGCCGGCACGAGGAAGTCGACCGGTCGTTCGGTTACCTCAACGACAAAGTGAACGGGATTCACACCGGCGTGAATCTGGCGACGACGGAAAAGATCATCCTCGCGGATGACGACATTCGCTACACGCCGGCGCAGATGGAGCGCGTTTGCGAACTGCTCGAGGAGTTCGAAGTGGTGCGTCCGCAGAATTTCCTTTCGCCTCTGCCCTGGTGGGCGCGAATGGAAGCCGCGCGCATGCTGATCAATCGCGCAACCTTGCGGACCGCGGACTATCCCGGCACCTGCGCGTTTCGCCGCGCGACGATGCTGCGAGTCGGGCATTACGACGGCGACGTTTTATTCGACAACGAAGAGATCATTCGTCACTTCGCGCGTGAAGGCGCTCGCATCAGCTACGCGACGAACCTGTTCGTGCAGAAACGTCCGCCGCGCTTCCGGAAATGGATCGAGCAACGGCCCCGGCAGGCTTACGAAGATTTTGGCCTGCGGACCAAGACGGCTCTTTTCTTCGGCCTTCCTTTAGTCGCAATCGTGGTCGGTTTCGCCGCGGGTTTTACTGCAATGTTGTTCTATGCAGCCGCAGTTGCGATAAGCGCCGTGGCTCTCGCTGCGGCCGGACGTCTCCGCGGAACAGCCGCCGAATATTTCCCCGCTTCAATCTGCCTGTTCGCGCCGCTCTGGATTCTCGAACGCACGCTTAGCACCTATTGGGCGCTCTATTGGCATGCCGTGCACCGCGGCTATCCGTTCGGCGACAAAATCTTGTCGAAAGGGATCGGACGCGATTGGATTAGCGGTGGTAGAGTTGCCGCGGAAGCCGCCGCTCGCCAGCCTAACGAATGAAATCCGAAACCTCCGACCCCGTCGCCGCGCTGGGCGATATTCCACCGGATATTTTCCGGAAGCATCTGCATGAGGTCGCCGATTGGATCGCGGATTATCGCGAAAACATCGCCAGGCAGCGCATTTCGCCGGCCGCCAAACCAGGCGCGATCATTTCCGCGCTTCCATCAGCTCCTCCGGAAAATGGCGAACCGCTGGAACAAATCTTTGCCGACATCGACCGGCTCATTGTCCCGGGCATCGTCCACTGGGCCCATCCGCAATTCATGGGCTACTTCGGTTCTACCACGACCGCGCCGGGAATTCTGGCCGAGATGATCGTGGCCGCCCTAAACGTGAACGCGATGACCTGGCGCACTTCGCCGGTGGCAACAGAACTGGAGACCGTCGTCCTCGACTGGTTGCGCCAGTGGCTTGATTTGCCGGACGATTTCAGCGGCGTGGTTTACGACACGGCCTCGATCGGGTCGATGCACGCACTCGCCGCCGCGCGCGAGGAAGCCGGCATTTCCGTGCGCGCGCAGGGCCTTTCAGGTCGGGCGGAGTTGCCGATCTTTCGCATTTATGTTTCCGATCAGGCGCACAGCTCGATCGACAAAGCCGCGATCGCGCTTGGGTTGGGGGAACACAACGTCCGGAAAATCCCGAGTGATCCCGCCTTTCGGATGAATGTCACGGCGTTGCGTGAAGCGATCTCCGCCGATTTGCGCAAGGAATTCAAACCGCTCGCGGTCGTCGCGACCGTGGGCACGACTTCGACCGCGAGCGTCGATCCCGTGCGGGAGATCGCTGCCGTTTGCGCCGAACATCAGATGTGGCTGCATATCGACGCGGCTTACGGCGGCGGCCTTGCCCTTCTTCCCGAGTGCCGCGAGCTCATGGACGGCTTCGATCTCGCCGACTCGATCGTGATCAATCCGCACAAAATGCTTTTCGTTCCGTTCGATTTCAGCGCGCTCTATGTCCGCGAGATCGAGCGGCTGCGGAAGGTCTTCACTCTCGTGCCGGAATATTTGCGAGGCGACGCCGCGGGCGCCGAAATCAACTACATGGATTACGGCGTCCAGCTCGGCCGCCGCTTCCGCGCCCTCAAGGCCTGGATGGTCTGGCGCACTTTCGGCCGCGAAGGTCTCGCCGCGCGCATCCGCGAACATCTGCGGCTCGCGCAACTCTTCACCGGCTGGATTCGCGAAGACAAGCGCTTCGAATTATCGGCGCCGACAGTTATGGGCGTGGTTTGTTTTCGCCTCCGATCTGACAGCGACGCCGAGTCGGATCGGAGAAATGCCCAAATCGTTGAGGCCATCAACGCTGCCGGCGAAGCCTACCTGATGCAGACCAAACTGCGCGGCCGGGTCGTGATGCGTCTCGGTCTGGGCAATCTTCTCACGACCGAAGAACATCTCGCGCGCGTCTGGCAATT